>DATFQY010000147.1:0-35966 GCA_035263845.1 Thermoanaerobaculia bacterium
GCAGGTCTCGCCGGGCCGCGCGCTGCCCCGTTTCGCGAGGACTTTCCGCGGCCGGCTCGTCGTGCTTTTCGCCGCCGGCGTCATGCTGCCCCTGTTCGCCGTGACGTTCTTCCTGCGGTCGACGATCCTCGCCCATTCTCAGCAGGACATCCTCGAGCACGCGCGAACGGGGCTGGAGACCGCCCGGCGGGTCCTCGACGACTACCTCCCGTCGGCTGCCGGCGGCGCCGGCATCCGAGTCCTCGACGACGTGCTCATCGGCTGGCTCGCCAACTCGGTCGGCTACGACCTGTCCGTCTACGCTCCCGACTCCACGCTCGTGGCGACTTCCCGCCGCGACCTCTACGCCGCCGGGATCGTGCCGGACCGGGTGCCGGGCTCCGCCTACGTGACGATCGGCCTGGGCGGCGGCGATCAGTACGCCGGATCGCGGTCGGTCTCGGGCGGGACGTTCGAAGAGATCACGACCGGCCTCTCCTCGATCCCGGGCGTTCCGGGCGTGCGCAGCCCGGGCCTGCTCTCGCTCCTTCTCCTTCCTCAGCGGAGGGTGGCGGAAGCCGAGGCCTCCCAGCTGACGGCGGCGGTCTCCGCGTTCAGCCTCCTCGTCTTCGTCATCAGCGCGGTGATCGCGGGACGCGTGGCGTTGCGCGTCGCGCGGCCCGTCGCCGACCTCGTGGAGGGAACGCGCGCGGTCGCCCGCGGCGACTTCTCGCCTCGGCTCGACGAGCCTCCCGACGAGGAGCTGAAGGAACTGGTGCGGGCGTTCCTCTCGATGTCGCGCAGCCTGAAGTCCCAGACTGAGGCCCTCCTCGAGGAGAAGGAGAGGAGCGCAACGCTCCTGGCGCACCTGACCGCCGGGGTCGTCGCCTTCCGCGAGGACGGTCCCGTCCTCCTCGCCAATCCGGCCGCGGCGCAGATGGGGGGCGGGCATGCCGATGCCTCGACGCTCGAGGAGGTCTTTCCCGGCGAGAGGATGGCCCCGGTCCGGCGGATCCTTCGCGACCCGCGCGCGACCTACACGCCGGTGGAAGTCGAGCCGAGGCCCGGCGAGCGCTGGAGGGTCGTGACGGTGCCGCTGCCTCTCGGAGGAGAGGGTGCAAGGATGGCCGTTCTCGAGGACGTCTCCGACGTCGTCCGCTCCAACCGCCTGGCTGCGTGGGCCGAGATGGCCCGGATGATCGCCCACGAGATCAAGAACCCGTTGACACCGATCCGGCTCGCCGTCGAACATCTGCGCGAAGTGTGGAAGCGCGGATCGCCCAATTTCGACCGGGTCCTCGACGAGTGCGTGGACCGAGTCCTCCGGCAGACCGACGAGCTGCGACTCGCGGCGTCGGAATTCTCCGACTACGCGAGGCTGCCTTCCCCGGAGATCCGTCCGGTGGACGTCAGCCGGCTGCTGGCCGACTCGGCCGCCGCCTACACAGGCACTCCGGGCGTGACCTGGAGGCTCGACATCGAGCCGGGGCTCTCCGCGCAGGCCGACGCGAGGCTCCTCTCGCGCGTCTTCTCCAACCTGCTGCTCAACGCCGTCGAGGCGCTGGCCGGCTCGACGGGAGCGATCCGCGTCGCCGCCCGGCGGGACGACTCCCGGATCTTCGTCGCCATCGAGGACACGGGGCCGGGCGTGGCGCCGAGGAACCTGCCGAGGCTTTTCGATCCGTATTTCTCGGCCAAGAGCGGCGGGACGGGGCTCGGCCTGGCGATTGCCAAGAAAATCGTGGAGGAGCACGGCGGCACGATCACCGCCGAGAATCGCGAGGACGGAGGCTTCCGGGTGAGATTCGATCTGCCCCTGGAGAAGCCGGTGGCGGCCCCGGCATGAGGCGCGTCGGCCTGGCGGGACTCATTCTTCTGTCGGCGGCCGGCTGGGCCTGCGGCGGGCGCCGCGAGGGCGCGAAACGGCCGGTCATCCGTCCGACCGGAAACGGCCTCTGGTTCGCCGACGGCTTCGCCAGGGAGCAAGAGGAAGGCTCCGAGCTCGCCTCGCTCGCCGAGGGGGGGTTCTCCTGGATCCTCGTGCCCGCCGCGAAGCTCGAGGTTTCCGGCGGCCAATGGACCGTGGTTCGCGCGACGCTTCCTCCGAGGCCCATCGGGAAAGCGTCGGTCTCGGTCGTGATCGAAGCGGGAAGGGAAGCCGCGACGGTGCTGGAGTCCCACGACAAGGCCGCGAGGAAGGCCTTCGAGGACGCCCTCGGGCTCGCCGCGGCGACGGCCGCCGACGAAGTCCGGTTCGGCTTCGTGTCCGGCGTGCACCTGGACTTTCCCGTGACCGCCGCGTCCGCCCCCGCGACCGCCGCGGCGATCCGCGCGATCCGCTCCCGGCTGCCGGCCGGCATCTTCCTCTCGATGACGATGAGCGACCCGATCCCGGCTGAAGGGGCCGAGAAGTTCACGGACCTCGGCGCGGCCGTGGACGGTTTCGTGGCCATGGTCTTCGGAAGGGACCGCGACCGCGCGGACCCGATCGAAGTGGACAGGCTGGGCAAGCCCTGGTGGGCGGGTTATTCGCCCAACGCGGAGGGGCTCTGGAAGGGGCGCGGCGGGACGGAGAAGGGAAAGCTCACCGAGGGGTTTCTGTCCCGGCTCTCCGACGACCCGCGCCTGCGCTTCCAGCACGACATGGAGGTGGAGGAGAGGGTCGGGTTCGGCTACGACTTTCGCGTGCGGCGGCCTCTTGTCCTGGAGGGCCGGACCTTCGAGACCGGAGACGAGATCATCTTCCGCCAGCCGTTCCTCGCAGACTTCGTCCGCCGGCTCGGGCACGACACGGCCGGCCGGCCCAACGCCGCGGGGCGTCTCATTCGCCTCGCGGGCGCGTCGGAATCGGACCGGATCTTCACACTGCCGGCGTTGAACGACATCCTCCTCGGCAGGCCGCTGACGCCGGCGCTGCGCGTCTCGCTCTCGCGGACGGGCTCGGATGTCGTGCTGGGGCTGGAGAACACCTCCGCGATGCCCTCCGCCATTTCCCGCACCTCGAACTGGATCGAGGTGGACCTGGGCCGGCCGGGCGTGCGCGACGTCCGCAATGCCGGCTTCGACCGCTATGAGGTCTTCTCTCCCGCCGGCGCGCGCGTCTCGCTCGGCCGCTCCTCCAGGGTTCGCTTCTACGAGACCCTCATCGGGCCGCACGAGAAGATCGATCCGGCCACGATCCTGCTCCGGCCCCCGATCCCGGCCTCCTGCTGCCGATTCCGCTACCACGTCCTCGCCGCTAACGGACAGGAGATCGCCACGGACTGGCAGACCCAGGGTCGGTAGACGTCAGACGCTAGACGCTAGACGGGAGACGTGGGCTAGACGGGCTCGACCGGAACGTCTTCCGTCTTACCTCTTCCGTCTTCCGGCGCGGGGTGCTTGCCGCGCCGGAAGAACCCGACGAGCTTGGCGGCCGGGCCCGAGCCGGCGAAGACCAGCGTCAGCGCGAGCAGCGACAGCGTCGGGCGGAACGCGACCACCGCGAAGACGAGCGCGATCAGCGGGAGGATCCAAGCGGGCCGCCGGCGCTTCAGGTCGAGGTCCTTGAAGGACCGGTAGCGGATCGTCGAGATCATCAGGTACGAGAGGAGAATCGTCAGGACGAGCAGGCCCGTCATCCAGACGCGGTCCACGAGAGGCTCGGGGGTCGCGAGGACGAGCGTCGAGAGGGTCGCCGCCGCGGCCGGAATCGGGAGGCCGATGAAGTACTTCTTGTCCACGACGTGGGTCATGATGTTGAAGCGGGCGAGCCGCATCGAGCCGCAGACGACGAAGAGGAACGAGACGAGCCATCCGAGCCTGGAGAAGTCCGACAGCCCCCAGGAGTAGGCCAGCACCGCCGGCGCGACGCCGAAGGACACGAGGTCTGCCAGCGAATCGTACTCCTCACCGAACTCCGAGGCCGAGTGCGTCAGCCGCGCGATCCGGCCGTCCAGGGCGTCGAGGACCGCCGCGATGATGATCAGGTACGCGGCGATCTCGAAGGTCCCGCGGATCGAGCACCAGATCGAGAGGTAGCCGCAGAAGAGGTTTCCGACCGTGAAGAGGGTCGGCAGGACGAACAGGCCCCGGGACAGCCGCTCCCGCGAAAGCCGCCGCATCCCGCCCACCGGGCGGCGATCCGACGCGGCCTCCCGGCTCTTCATTTCCATCGCGCGAGCTCCGTTCTTCCGGCCCGGACCTTGTCGCCCCGCCGGACCGACAGGTCCGCCCCGTCGGGGACAAACAGGTCAACGCGCGAACCGAACAGGATGATTCCGATCTTCTGCCCGCGCGAGAGCCGGTCGCCCGGGCTGGGGTAGAACACGATCCGGCGGGCGAGGATCCCCGCGATCTGCTTGAACATCACCCGGCCGCGCGCGGCCTCGAGCGTGATGTGGTTTTGCTCGTTCTCCGTCGAGCACTTCTCCTCGAAGGCCTTGAGCTTCTTCCCGGGGCAGTACTCGTAATCGGCGAGGACACCGGTGACGGCGGAACGGTTGACGTGGCAGTTGAAGACCGACATGAAGATCGAGATCCGGCGGGAGGCCCCTGGAGGCGCCTCGGGCGGACCGTCGGTGATGGAGAGGACCGTGCCGTCGGCGGGGGAGAGGATCGAGCTTTCGTCGCCGCCGGGGGTGCGCTCGGGATCGCGGAAGAAGGAGACGAGGAAGATCCCGAGCGCCCCGAGAACCACCGCCGCGACCCACCATCCGGCCGCGACCGCGCCCGCCGCGAGCACGAGCGGCGGGACGATGAAGATCCAGCCCTCCCGGGCGATCGGAAACTTCAGTGGGGAGCTCCGACTCGGTGGTTTCGGGCGATCGCCTCCATGCGGTCCTTGATCATCAGCTTTTCCTTCTTGAGCCGTTTCTCCTCGAGCTCTTCCTCTTCGGAGAGGCGGGACTTGCCCGCGAGCGTTTCGAGGCGGCTTTCGTGGTCGCGATGTTCCGTATGGAGGCGGCGGTATTCGGGATCGATCTCCGTGAGGTTTTCGGAGCTGAGAGTCTCCATCGTTCGGAACCTCCTTATCTCTTTTTGTGGGAACGGAGAGGCGGGAAAAACCACGCCCGAAGTTTACACCCTTACTTCAGGGTCAGGATCATCGCGTAGGCGTCCTCGCCGTCCTGGTAATAGGACTTTCGTCGATAGGCCTCCCGGAAACCGAAGGAATTGTAGAACTCCCGCGCCGGGATGTTGGAGATGCGGACCTCCAAGGTCACCGCGGCGGCCCGCTGAGACCGGGCCCGGGACAGGGCGTCCTCGAGCAGGAGGCGGCCGTAACCCAGGTTTCTCAGCGTCGGATCGGTCGCGACCTTGTTGATGTGGAATTCCTCGTAGAGCGAGACAGCGAACAGGTATCCGCCGACCTCGGGGCGGGAACCGTCGCGGCTCGCGAGGACTCGGGCGTAGCGGTAGGGCTCGGAGAGCTCGGTCTCGAAGAACTCCCGCTTCCAGGGGATCAGGAAGGACTCGCGCTCGATCCGGGCGATCTCGTCCAGGTGCTCCGGGCGCGCCGAGACCACGAGGTACGACGCCGACCGGGGCTCACGGAGCGCCACGTTTCTCCTCGGCGGCGCTGGGCCGCGAATAAATGGCGCGCGGGACGCGAGCGCCGCTTCCCGCGTCTTCCCGTGGGGAGCCGGCGACGGCGAGGGCCAGGGCGCGGGCGAGCGAGATCGCCGGGGCCTTCCCGGCCCCTCCGAGGAGGCCGCCGGGAAGGTCGAAGAGCGGTGCGGAGAGCGCCGCGGCCTGCTCGGTCGGGATCCGGACCGGAGAATCGGCGGATCTCGCGCGGGGACCGGCGAGGGAGAACGAAGCGGCGATGACCTCGCCCCGTCCCGCGTCCAGGACGGTCGTGACCGCGGTGAGCCCGGGCTTTCGAGCCGCCTCGGCGAGCACCTCGAGAGTCGAGACTTCCTCGACGGGAATGCCGAGGGCGCGGCCGAGTCCCCACGCCGTCGAAAGGCCGACGCGCAGGCCCGTGAACGAGCCGGGCCCCGAGCACACGGCGATCCGATCGCAATCGGCGAGGCTCAACCCGGCGCGGGTCAGCGTGTCCTGGATCGCGCCCAGCAGCTTCTCGGATGCCTGGCGCTCCGCCGGGAGTTCCTTCTCGAAGACCGCGCCGCCGGCCGCGACTGCGACCGCGGGCAGGGGACCCGCGGTGTCGAGTGCGAGGACGTTCATCCCGATTTATGCTAGCTCGGAACCTTCATGGCGACCACAGCGAAAGAGAGCGGCCGGGAGACTCCGATGCTCCGGCAGTACTTCGAGATGAAGAGCCGCGTTCCCGACGCGATCCTCTTCTACCGCATGGGCGACTTCTACGAGATGTTCTTCGAGGACGCCCGCGAAGCCGCGCCGCTCCTGGGAATCGCGCTGACCGCACGCAACCGCGACTCGGACATCGAAGCGCCGATGTGCGGAGTCCCCTGGCACGCCGCCGAGCACCACATCGCCCGGCTGGTCGCCGCCGGCCGCAAGGTTGCCGTCTGCGATCAGGTCGAGGACCCCCGAGCGGCCAAGGGCCTGGTGCGAAGGGACATCACGCGGATCGTGACGCCCGGCACGGTGCTCGACCCGGAGTCGCTACTGCCCGGAAGCGCTTCGTATCTGGCCGCCGTGCTTCCAAGCGCCGGGGCCGCCGGCGGGCGGGTCGCCGTCGCGTTCCTGGATTTCTCGACGGGCCAGTTTCACGCGGGAGACGTCCCGGCCGGCCGGCTGGCCGACGTCCTCGCGCTCTTCCGTCCTCGGGAGGTCCTCCTTCCCGAGGAGTCGGACCTGCCCGTTCCGGCGGGCATCTCGATCACGCGCCGTTCGCCCCAATGGTTCGCGCGGTGGCAGGCCTCGGATTCTACCGAGGCCGGATCGGCGGCCGCCGCGGCGAAGGCCTACGCCGAAGAGATGCGGCCGGGCGGGGTCTCCCACGTCGGGCCGCCGTCGCCGCTCCTCTTCGACCAGAGGATGTCGCTCGACGCCTCGGCCATCTCGACCCTGGAGATCTTCGAGTCCTCCGACGGCTCCGCGGAGCGAAGCCTCTGCGCCGTCATCGACCGGACCCGGACGCCTCCCGGCGCGCGGGCGCTGAAGGACGCGCTGTCGCGTCCCTCGACCGACCCGCTGGAGCTGGAAGCCCGGTGGGAGGCGGTCGAAGAGCTGACGCGCCGGGCGGCCGAGCGGCAGAAGCTGCAGCGGGCCCTCGATGGCGTCGGAGACCTCGAGCGGCGGCTGGCCCGGATCTCGACGGGGACCGCCGGCCCGCGGGAGGTCGCCGCCTTCGCCGCCGGGCTGCGCGCGCTCCCGGGCGTCGTCGCGGCCGGGGAGACCTTCAAGGCCCGGAGGCTTCGCTCGCTGCTCGACGGGATCCCGGACACCGCAGACCTCGTCGCCCTCGTCGAGAGGACGATCGCCCCGGAGCCCCCGGTCCTGGCGTCCGCCGGCGGCGCCATCCGGGACGGCGCCGACAAGGAGCTCGACGAGCTCCGCTCGCTTCGGCGCGACGGGCAGGGAGCGTTGCTGGCGATTGAAGCCGAGGAGCGGCGCCGCTCCGGGATCTCCAATCTCCGCGTTCGCTACAACCGTGTCTTCGGGTACAACCTGGAGGTCGGCAAGGCGCACCGCGAGAATGTCCCGTCCGACTGGATCCGCCGGCAGTCCCTCGCCAACGCGGAGCGCTTCGTGACGCCGGCCCTGAAGGAGCTGGAGGAGAAGATCCTTGGGGCGGAAGAGCGAATCGCCGAGATCGAGGCGAGGATCTACTCGGAGCTCCTGCGCGACCTCGCCGCCGCGGCGGGCCGGGCCTCCGCGGCAGCCTCGGGCGCCGCCGCGCTCGACCTTCACGCGAGCTTCGCCGAGATCGCGACCTCCGGGCGCTGGACGCGGCCGAAGCTTTCCCGGCGCCTGCGCCTGTCTCTCGTCGAGAGCCGCCACCCGGTCGTCGAGGCGCTGCGGCGGGAGGAGCCGTTCGTCCCTAACGACTGCGAGCTCACGCCCGAGAAGCGGATCCTGGTCGTGACCGGCCCGAACATGGGCGGAAAGTCCACGTACCTGCGGCAGGTCGCAACGGCGGTGCTCCTAGCGCAGGCCGGCTCGTTCGTGCCGGCCTCGAGCGCGGAGATCCCGATGGTGGACCGGATCTTCACCCGGGTGGGCGCGGCCGACCACCTCGCCCGCGGCGAGTCCACGTTCATGGTCGAAATGCTCGAGGCGGCGGCGATCCTGCGCGAGGCGACCGCGAGGAGCCTCGTGATCCTGGACGAGGTGGGCCGCGGGACGTCCACCTTCGACGGACTCTCGATCGCGTGGGCGCTCGTCGAGCACCTCCACGACACCCCCGAGAAGGGGGCGTTCGTCCTCTTCGCGACGCACTACCACGAGCTGACGGAGATCGCCCTCGTCCGCCCGGGAATCTCCAACGCGACGATGGCGGTCAAGGAGATCGACGGCCGAGTCGTCTTTCTGCGCAAGGTCGTCGCCGGGACGGCAGACAGGAGCTATGGAATCCACGTGGCCGAGCTCGCGGGGCTTCCGAAGGAGGTGACGCGCCGCGCCCGCGAGATCCTTTCCAACCTCGAAAAGCAGGAGCTCGACGTGCAGGGCGCGCCCGTCCTGGCCCGCCACGAGGGGCAGAGCGCCGGAGAGGGCCAGATGCTCCTCTTCTCCGCGTCCGAGGAGCTCGTCCTGGAGAAGCTGCGCCAGGCCGACGTCAACAACCTGACTCCGGTCGCCGCCCTCTCCCTCCTCGCCGCCCTCCAGGAACGCCTCAAGAAGAATGCATGACGCTTCTTCCCCATGCTGTCATCCTGAGGCTCGCGGGCGAAGCCCGCGGCCAAAGGATGCGCCGCGTGATTCGGAGTCGAGATCACGCGGCTTGACGACCTAGATCTTTCGCTTCGCTCAAGATGACAAGGGCGGAAGCTTCGCGAATCTTCGGAGTGGGGATCTCCGGCCCGACGCTCCTGCTGGAGGAGAGGGAGGCCCTGGAGCGCTTTCCGCCGCGGGCGGTCATCCTCTTCAAGCGGAACATCGAGAGCGTCGAGCAGGTCATCGAGCTGACGTCCTCGATCCGCGAGCTCCCCGGCCGGCCGCTCCTCTGCGTGGATCTGGAGGGAGGTCCCGTGGACCGTTTCCGCGACCTGCTCGGCCGTTCGATCAGCTTCCGCGAGGCGGCCGAGCGCGGCGTGGCGCGCCGGGCGGGAGAGCTGGCCGGGGAGGCGTGCTCGCGGCTCGGCTTCGACGTGAACCTCGCTCCGGTCGTGGACCGGCTTCTCCCCGGCGCTTCCGAGCGGGTGCTTCGCGACCGCTGCGCCTCCGCGGAGCCTGCGGCCATCGCCCGCGCGGCGTCCGAGTTCCTCGCGGGCCTTCACGCCACCGGAGTGGGCGGCTGCGTCAAGCACTTTCCCGGCCTGGGCCGAGCGGACCTGGACACGCACAAGGATCTTCCTCTCATCCCGCCGGACGCCGGCGAGGAGGAGAGAGACCTGGCGCCGTTTGTCGCTACGATGGAGGAGGCTGGGGCGGTGATGATCTCGCACGCCGCGGGCCCGGACGGAATTCCCGCATCCCTCTCGAAGGAGAAGGCGACGACGCTGCTTCGCTCTCGGCTGGGATTCGAGGGTGCGGCGTTCTCCGACGACCTGGAGATGGGCGCGTTGTCCGCCTTCGGAGGGATGCCGCAGCGGGTCGCCGCCGCGGCGCGGGCGGGGTGCGACCTGCTCTTCGTCTGCAGCCGGATCGCCGAGTACTCCGCGTGCGTCGGAGAAGTCGCTTCGACCGTCCCGCCGGGCCGGATCGCCGAAGCATTCGAAAGGCTGGATGCCTACGCTCGGAGCGTCGACAGCCTCCGGAAACACGCGCCGTTCGGCTTCCGCACGCGTCCGATCGCCGCCCTCACCGCCGACATCGCGGGCCTGCGAGAAGCGTAGAGAGGCTCAGGGGGATCGGGGGACCGCAAGGTCCCCGCCAGGATCAGAACGGAACGTCGTCGTCGTAGGCCGGGGCCTCGGCGACTTCGCTGACTTCCCGCGGACCCGGCGCGCCGCCCGCGTCCGCCCGCGAGGCGTCTCGCGAACCGAGCATCACGACGTTGTTGGCCTTGATCTCGGTCTTGTAGCGCTTCTGGCCGTTCTGGTCTTCCCAGCTCCGCGTCTGGAGACTGCCCTCGACGTACACCTGCTTGCCTTTGTGGAGGTATTCGCCGCAGATCTGCGCGAGTCGCTCCCAGGCGACGACGTCATGCCACTCCGTCTTCTCCTTCTTGGCGCCGGAACTGTCCTTCCAGACCGTCGTCGTCGCCACCGAGAACCGCGCCAGCGACGTGCCCTGGGGAGTCGTCCGGAGCTCGGGGTCCTTACCGAGGTTGCCGATCAGGATGACCTTGTTGACGCTGCCCATGTGTTCTGCCTCCTTTCAAGTGTTCGATGGAATTCTGAAACTCTACATCGGACAGATGATGTCCGGGCGGATTGCTCCTAGAATCGAAACACTCGATGGCTGCCAGCGACCCTGACATCTCCCGTGCGCGGCTAGTCCGCTCCGCGTCGATCATCACGCCGCTCACGCTGGCATCGCGGGTCACGGGATACATCCGGGACAAGATCATCGCCGTCACCCTGGGGGCCGGCGAGCGCTCCGACGCCTTCTTCGTCGCCTTCCGCATCCCGAACATGCTTCGCGAGATCGTGGGCGAGGGAGCGATGTCCTCGGCCTTCATCCCGGTCTACTCCGGCGTCGCTCACGAAGGGGACGACGAGGAAGCGCGGGCCTTCGTCGGAAAGGCGCTGGCGACCCTTGCCTTGATCCTCGCGATCCTGACCGCGGCGGGAATCGTCCTCTCGCCGGTGCTCGTGGACCTCCTGGCCCGGAAGTTCCACGCGACTCCTGGCAAGTTCGACCTGACGGTGACCTTGAACCGCTGGATCTTCCCCTATATCTTCCTCGTCAGCATCGCCGCCTTCTGCCAGGCGGTCCTGAACGCCCGGCAGCGTTTCGCGGCGGCCGCGGCGGCGCCGATCCTGCTGAACCTTTCGATGATCTTCGGCGCGCTGGTCATCGCTCCCCGGCTCTCGGAGCCGACCTATGGCCTCGCGGCGGGAGTCCTCCTGGGCGGGGTGCTCCAGATCGCGATCCAGCTTCCCCAGATCTCGAGACTCCGCGCGGTCGGTCCGCCGGCCCTCGGTTGGCGAGACCCCGCGGTGCGGTCGGTCCTGCTGCTGATGACGCCGCGGCTCTTCGCCTACGGCATCAACACCATCAACACGGTCATCTCCACCCGCTTTGCCTCCGGACTCGGCGACGCGCGCGTCTCCCACTTCTACTACGCGAACCGTCTGAAGGAGCTCGTCCTGGGCGGCTTCGCCGTCTCGCTTGCCACCGCGATCCTGCCGATGCTTTCGCGGCAGGCCCTGTCGGCGGACCGGGGACCCTTCAAGGAGAACCTCGCCTTCGCGCTGCGGCTCCTGGTTTTCGTGACGCTGCCGGCGAGCGTCGGCCTGATCGTCTTGAAGACGCCGATCGTCGGGGTCCTCTTCGAGGGCGGCCGGTTCGACTCCGAGGACACCGCCGGGACCGCAGCGGCGCTGGCAGCCCTCTCCCTCGGTCTCTTCTTCTTCGCCGGAGTGAGGGTGGTCGTTCCCGCCTTCTATGCGCTCAAGGACACGCGGCTCCCGGTCCTGGCGGCGCTGGCCGACTGCGCAACCTTCATCCTCCTGTGCGTCCTCCTGACCGGCCCGCTCGGCCTGCCGGGAATCGGGCTGGCGGCGTCGGTGGCCGCCGGGGTCAACCTGGCCATCCTGCTCGCCGTCCTTCGAAAACGGGAAGGGCGGCTGCACGGCCGCGCGATCGCGGCGTCCTTTCTCCGGGTCGCCGCAGCCGCGGCGGTCATGGGATTCGCGATCGAGGGCGCCCGGCGCTGGCTGGCCCTCGACGCGGCGCGTGGATGGAGAGGAGCGGGCCTCCTCGCCGCCGTCATCGCGGCGGGAGCCGGCGTCTACTGGCTCGCCGCGACGCTGGCGGGATCCTCCGAGCCGCGGGAGCTTCGCCAGGTCGCCAGGAAACGGCGGTGAAACTCGTCGTGCAGCGCGTCTCGCGCGCCGAGGTGCGAGTCGAAGGGAACGTCGTCGGGCGAATCGAGCGGGGCTACCTCGTCCTGGTCGGAGCGGAGAAGGGAGACACGGCGTCGTCAGCCGAAGAGGCCGCCAGGAAGGTCGCCGGACTGCGCGTGTTCGAAGACACCGCCGGCAAGATGAACCTGGCGCTGGAGGAGGTCGGCGGAGAGGTCCTTGCCGTCTCGCAGTTCACGCTCTCGGCCGACCTCTCCCGAGGCCGCCGTCCCGGCTTCGAGCGGGCGATGCCGGCCGCGGAGGCCGGCCCGCTCTACGAGCATTTCTGCCGGGTCCTCCAGCTCTCGGGCATTCGGGTCTCCCGCGGGGTCTTCGGCGCGACGATGGAGGTGGAGCTCGTCAACGACGGCCCCGCCACGTTCCTCCTGGACGTCTGAGGAACCGCTACGTCATCCGGATCGGCACCAGGGTGAAGCAGAGCAGGAAGACTCCCAGGCAGAGAAGCGCGAGCAGCGTCCGGCCGTAGTCGAGGGGCTCCTCGTCGTTGTCGGCCGGGGGGTGCCGGATCCCCACCAGCAGAGACGTGACGAGAGCGAAGACGGTCCACGTCAGCCCGCGGAACGCGGAGAGCGCCGCGAGTCCGACGACCATCAGCGACACGATCGGCTGACGGCGCCCGGCCGCGGCCCGCAGGACGTGGCCCCCGTCGAGCTGGCCGATGGGGAGCAGGTTCAGGGCTGTCACGAGGAGGCCGAACCACGCCGCCATGAAGATCGGGTGCTCGTGCACGCCGGTGCTCGTGTAAGGGCCCGCCCCGGTCAGCTTCTGGGCGAGCCGGACGGCCATGGGGTAGTCGAAGAGGACGGTCCCTTCCGGCGAAGGGCCGGTCACGGGAGTGGCCCGGGTGACGCCGTAGAGGAGGAACGGAAGCGACATCGCGAAGCCGGCCAGCGGTCCCGCCGCTCCGACGTCGATCAACGCCTTCTTGTCCCGGATCGGCTCCTTGATCCGGATCAGCGCCCCGAAGGTCCCGATCAGGTTGAGGAAAGGAGAGGGAATGAAGTAGGGAAGGGTCGCGGCCAGGCCGTAGCGCCGGCACATGAAGTAATGGCCGAGCTCGTGCGTGCCCAGGATGATGAGGAGCGGAACGGAAAAGGGGAGCCCATCGGCGAAGGTTCCCTTTCCGAGCAGCCCTCCCGACGAGGAGAACGCTCCTCCCGCGATCGTCGTCGTGACGAACGTCGCCGCCAGGAGAGCGAGGTGGAAGAGCGGATGCTCGACGAACCGGAACCGCCGGCTCTTCCACCGCGGCGCGGGAGGCGGAAACGGCGGCGGCGGCGCGAAGGGATCTTCCGACGACATGCGGGCCGCAGTTATCTCACAGCCCGAGGCCCGCGAGGGCGCCCCGACCTTCGAGCGTCAGGCGCCCGAGTTCTCGTCGGGGAGAAGAAACCGCGACAGCAGGCTCGCGGCGGACGCGGCCCCGCGCGCAACGAGGGCGAAGTCGTCGAGCGGCATCGGCTCGCCCATCCGGTCCGCGAAGAGAAGCCCCGCGACGGAGTCGAGGACGCGGATGGGGAACACCGCGCAGGCGCGCTCGCCTTTCGCGAGAGAAAGCTCCCTGGGATAGCGATCCGCGGGGACCGGTCCGAAATGGGGCTTTCCCGTCGCGGCGACTTCGGCGAGGATGCTCGGGCCGCCGGCGGAAACGCGGATCCGCGAAACCGACTCACGCGAGAGCCCGGTCCCGCGCCCGGTCCATCCGGTAATCTCCGTCTTCCCGACGCCGAGGACGAGGACGCGCGGAAATTCCGCGAGCAGCGTCTCGAGGACGGGCGCCGCGACCTGGTCCCGGCTGCGCGCCTCGCCCGTTTCCAGCTCGAGGCGCAGTCCGTTCTCCTCTGGCTCCTCCGGCTCCGGCGCACGGATCCAGGAGAGACGATCGTCGGGAGGCTCGGGCGGGGCGCTCTCCACCGCCTCATCCGGCGTCCAGAAGGGCCACTCGGGAGTGCCAGAGCTTTCCTCCGCCGCGACGGGAACCGCCTCGACCGGCCGGGTGATCGGGATTCCCGCTCCGGGCGTCGTGCGCCGGCGTCCGAGCTTCTGCGTGATCGCTCGCAGCTGGTTGGGGATCGGCTCGGCGTAGAATTTCTTGTGGGCGAGAGCCAGGCCGACCTCCGTGGTCGCCATGGGGACGATGGGCTTTCCCGCGATCTGCGACGCTTCGTCCACGATCAGGAGGTCGGAGGGGTCGCGGAACACCATCCGCAGCCGCCCCGGCTCGATCTCGTAGGGGACCGCCCCGAGCCTCAACGCCTTCTCCCTGGGAAAGCTCCGGATCGCGTCGAACGACGCCCGCGCCAGGCGCTCCCACGAAATCGATTGACAGCGATGGCGCTTCTCGAGAGCCGCGAGGAGAGCGTCCTCTCCGAGCAAGTCCCAGCCCAGGAGGATGCTGCCGAGACGGAACGGCTCGGTGGAATGCTCCTGGTAGCCGAGCGCGCGAATGACCGCGTCGTCAGTGACCACGCCGTCGGCGACCAGGATCTGCCCGATTCGAAGTCTCATCTCAGGAGTCCCATCTCCGGTGCGAGCGGGGCGAAGGATCAGACCAGCTCGCGCAGCTCCTTCCCCGGCTTAAAACGAATCGTGTTGCCGGGCGGAATCGTTACCTCGACTCCGGTCTTGGGATTGCGACCGATGCCGCGCTTGCGGCGCTTGACCTGGAACACGCCGAAACCGCGAAGCTCGATTCGATCGCCCGCGCCGAGCGCGGAGCGCATCGACTCGATCACGGTCTCCACCGCCGTGGCCGCCTTCGCTCGCGGGATGGCTGCCAGCTCGACGACGAGGTCGACGATGTCCGCTTTGATCATTGGCCCTCCGGAACCTGTGCGGGAATTATATCTCTTTCTTCCTCAACCGGATAGCGTTCTCGAAGGCCGAGGCGGCGCTCTGCGCGAGCTCCTGGATGTAGCCCAAGTCTGCCGCGCTGACCGATCCGCCGGCGCCCGCGACGCCGAGGAGGAAGGCGATCGGCCGTTCCCCGATGAAGACCGGCTCGACGACGCACTCCTGCGGCCACTCCCCGAGCCCGGCGGCAATCTGCTCATGGCGGGGCAGGTTCGGGAGTGGACCTAAGTAGAAGGTGCGGGAGAGGCGGGCATTGAGAAAGACGGAGGGATCCGTCCAGGTTGCCGAGAAGAGCCGGATCGCGGTCGTGTCGGCGCCCTCGCCCTTCGCGGCCCACCCGGAGACCCCCTCCGACCGCGACGAAAAGAGGGCCACTCTCGGAAAGCGCCGGAGGAGCGCCTCGAGGACGGCGTCGGCGATCGCATCGCGGTCGGAGGCCTCCCGGACCCGCGAGAAGTCAGGCGGCGCGATCTCGCCAACCGGCTCGAGCCCTCCGAAGTCGAAGGTCAGGGCCTCTTCGAACGGCGGCGGGGGAGGCGGGGCGGGCTCCGAACGGGGCCTGGACCTGCCTGCCGTGGACTCTTCCCAGGCGAGCCCCTCCGGCTCTCCCGCCGTCTGGTCCGGCTCGGCCAGGAACGCCGCCCACGCCGGGGGCCCGGATTCCGGCAGCGGCCGGGCGGGCGAAGCCGTCGCCGCAGTTGGAGGAGGCTCGGGAACCGGGGCCGGCGCGGCCGGCTCCGGCTCCGGTTCTGACTCGAGGACCGCCGTCTCGCCGGCGCCCTGGGCCGGGGAGGAGGCCGCTTCTTCGGAAAAGAAGTCGGGGGGCGGGGGATGGCCCGGCCGGGCCCGCTGGATTCGCTGGGGCCGCGACAGCTTCTCGGCGAGGATCGCGTAACGGGGGGCCCGCAGCTTGCCGTAATACTTTTCGAGGGCCTGGTAGATGCGGACCTCGGGCGCGACCGCGACGAAGACCCGGCGGCCCGTGACGAAGACGAGCTCGTCGAGGATGCGCAGGTCGCCCGGGTCGCGGAGGGCCATCTTCACGTATCCCTCACCTTTTTCGTAAGGAACGGCGCAGTGCTTGAGGGCGAAGCGGGCCGGCAGCGTCGCGATCGTATCGGCCGGGATATTGCAGAGAGTGCTCCAGGGAATGTACCCGCACCCATGCTGAAGAGCCAGCGCTCGCCCCAGCTCGTCCTCGCCGAGGGCGCCCCGCTCCATCAGGAGGGTCCCGATCCTGCCGCCCGCGAAGTTCTGGACCTCCAGCGCCCGGGAAAGCTGCGCCTCCGTGATGAGCTCGTCGCGAACGAGCAGATGACCGATTCTCGTCCTCATGGGAAACGAATCCCCGCTCTCTTTTCGAACATTCGGAGTACGAGGCCCAACTTTGCCCACCACCTCGCTTCAGGGTTCGAAGGACCAGGATTATCGCGCAGACTGGCCGCGGGGAGGAACAGGAGGCCCTTTCGGGGTGTTCTAACCGTGGCGAAGAGCCAAAATCGAATGAAAAGGGGCGTGCTAGATTGCGAAACGTGAAAAACCGCCTCGGACCGTTCCTGCTCGCGCTGGCCGTGGCCGCGGCGCTCCTGCCCGGGGCCCTGGCCGCCGACTCGCTGCTGGACGCGCGGAAGATGTACCTGAAGGCCCGGTCGGCCGTGGCCGACGGGCGGTACCGGGAAGCCCTGGATCTCTACCGGCAGGTCATCGAGCAGCTCCCCGGAGACTCCGTCGTCCGGTTCGAGTACGCCCAGCTCCTGCGCGACTTGAACGTCGCCGATGAGGCCGCGAAGCAGGCGCGCGAGGCAGTCCGCCTCGACCCGACACTCCCCGAGGCACGGCGCCTCCTGGGATCGATCGAGCTCGCCCAGGCCGGGACCGATGCCGCCAAGCTCGACAAGGCGATCGCGGAGCTGAGGCAGGCCCACGAGCTCGCTCCGGACGACGGAAGCACGACGGCGTCGCTCGCCCGCGCGCTCATGGCTCGCGGCCGAAACGCCGAGGCCGCGTCGCTCCTCGACGAGATCCCGGAGGGACGGATGCAGTCCGGGATCCTTCGCCTCTCGGCGGAGGCGCGGACGAAATCCACCCGCTACCGGGAAGCCGAGGAGCTGTACCAGGAGCTTCTCGAGATGGACCCGGGAGAACGCGAGGTCCAGGCCGCCCTCGTGGACCTCTACGAGGAGCAGGACAAGCTCGACGAGGCGCTGGCGCTGCTCGAGGAGATGGGCAAGCGGGACCCCGACAACGGGGCGATCCTCGAGCGGATCACGCTCGACTACGCCCGGGCCGGCCGGTTCGGCGAAGCGGAGAAACGGGCCCGCGACCAGGCATCGAAGCGGCCCGAGAACCGCGCCATCCGCCGCCTGCTCGCTTCGGTCCTCTTCGAGAAGGGGGACGGCGCGGGCGGCGAGAAGATCCTGCGGGACCTCCTCAAGGCGGACCCCGAGGACGACAGCGTGCGGCGCACGCTCGCCGGAGAGCTTCTGCGCGAGCGGAAATTCGCGGAAGCGAAGACCCTGATCGAGGAGAGCATGCGGCGCGCCGGGACCGATCCCAAGAACGCGGCGGACCGGCAGTGGGGGCAGGTGGAGCTCGGCTTCCTCTACTCGCTCCAGAAGGATTACGCCGCGGCGCGCAAGGTCCTCGAGGCGCCCTCGCCCGGCACGCCCGTCAACGCGCGGTCCGTCCGCATCCTGCTCCTGGGCTCGCGGGAGACCGAGGACTGGGCCTCGGGCCTCGCGACGTCGAAGGCGGCGCTGGCCGGGGACCCGGACAACCCCGAGTGGATCGCCGCCGTCGCCGAGTTCCAAATGCACCTGGGCGAGAAGAAGGCCGCGACCGATGCGCTGGAGCGGCTGGCCAAGTCCAGGGAGCCCGACCGGGTGCTCGCGGCGGCCGACGTCTACGTTCGGCTGAAGGACTATCCCGCGGCTATCCGCGTCGGCCGCGACGCCGTCAAGCGATTCCCCGAGAGCGCGGAGGCGTACTTCCGCCTGGGCTCCAGCCTGGAGCGGGGCAACGGCTACGCCGAGGCCGAGAAGGTCTTCCAGGACCTCCTCAAGATGCGTCCCAACGATTCCGCCGCGCAGAATTACCTGGGCTACATGTGGGCGGACAAGGGCGAGAACCTGGAGAAGGCGCACGAGCTTCTCGAGAAGGCGGTCGGCCGCGAGCCGCGCAACGGCGCGTACCTCGATTCGCTGGGCTGGGTCTACTTCCGGCTGGGCAAGCTCGACGCCGCCTCGTTGAACTTGAATGAGGCGCATCGCCGGGAGCCCGACGATCCGACGATCGAAGAGCACCTGGGAGATCTCTCGGAGCGGCAGGGCAACATCACCAGGGCCGTCCGGCACTGGGAGAGAGCGCTCGCCTTGAAGCACGAGGAGCCGGAGAAGGTCAAGCAGAAGCTCGCCCGCGTCGCCTCGCGCACCAGCAGCAAGCCCTAAAAGGGTTGTGAGTAATCTGGAGCTCCGCCCCGGTCGCGGCGCGAGGAGTCTCCCTGCCCTCGTTTGGACTCTCTCGGCGCCGGTCGCGAAGCGACCGCCCGCGCCGAAAGTCTCTCGCCGCGCGCTCGTCCTGGCGTCGCTCCTCTTGATGACCGCCTGCGCGGGTCGCCGCGCGATCCATTTCGCGCCCGCCAGCGTCGAGGAAAGCGCCCGGATCCTCGCCTCGTGGCGGCAATCCGTCGAGCGCGCCGACGTCGGCCCGGCTCGGCTCCTCTACGACGCGAAGGTCTCGCAGGGCCCGTTCCGGATGTCCGGCACGCTCGCCGTCAAGGCGGGGGCCCGCTCGGTCGAGGCCACGCTCTCGGGGCCCTTCGGGGATACGCTCGCGAGCTACCGCGGAGGGATGTTCACGGGGAAGAACATCAAGCCCCTCTCCATCGACGAAGAGGAACTGCGCTGGCTTCTCGCCGGTGCGTGGCGTGGTTCCGGACCGCCGGAGGTCGGCGGAGCCAACGGCGGGCAGGCGCTCCTGCGATGGACCGTCGGCGAGAAGGTGGAGGCGGTGCTCGACGTCGCCGGCTCGCGAGTGCGCTCGCTCGAGGTCAAGCGACGGGAGGGAGCGATCCTGGCCACCTACACCGGCGAAGACCCCGGCCGCCCCCGCCAGATCGAGCTGGAAGACCTTGGAAGCGGAAACACGATGAAGTTGACGCTCGTCGCGGCGGAGCCGCTCGCCGACTGAGAACGATGGCTGAGGCTTTCGCGAAGATCAACCGCGAGCTTCGCGTCGGACGTCGAAGGCCCGACGGGTTTCACGAGATCCGGTCGCGTTTCTCGACGATCGACCTCTCCGACAGGATCGAGCTCGAGGAGGCGGACGGCTTCGAGCTCGTCTGCACCGGGACTCCGGTTCCCACAGGCGACTCCAACCTGGTCGCTCGGGCGGCGCGCGCCCTGGCCGGCCGCCTCGGAATTCCGCCGCGCGCCCGGATCCGCCTCGAGAAGCGGATCCCGCCGGGCGCGGGCCTGGGAGGGGGAAGCTCGGACGCCGCCGTGGCGCTTCGACTTCTTTCCCGCCTCTGGCACTCCTCCCTGGAAGATGCCGAGCTAGCGGAGGTCGCCGCTTCCCTCGGAAGCGATGTCCCTTTCTTCCTTTCGGGCGGGGAGGCGGATGTCGAGGGGCGCGGAGAGAGGATCCAACCGCGCGAGGACACCCCCAGGACGGAGCTCGCCCTCCTCGTCCCGCCCTTCCCGATCGAAACCGCCTCGGTCTATTCAGCTTATTCGCGCCAGACCGGGGGAAACCGCCCCCTGGCGAAGCGCCTCCTGATCGAAAACGGCACAACCTTCCTCGGTCCCAACGAGTTGGCATCCGCCGTGCTAAAGACCCACCCAGAGATGAAGGGGTACCTGGTTTCGGCCGCGGCGGCCGCCTCGGAGGCTGGAATTACCGGCTCCGGGTCGGCGATCGTCCTGTTTGGGCTCACGGCGGAAGCGGAGAAAGACCTCGAGCGCCGCCATCCCGACGCGACGATCCTTCGCGCCTCAACACTCGGGAGAAGGGACTACGAGCGACGCACGTCGCTCTGAGGAGGGTAGCGGCGATGGAGATAACCCAGGTCAAGGTTTTCCCGGTGGAGGAGGAGAAGCTAAAGGCTTACGTCTCGATCGTTCTCGACGACTGCTTCCTGGTCTCCGACCTGAAGGTGATCCAGGGCCCGAACGGCCTCTTCATCTCGATGCCCTCGAAGCGGAAGAAGAACGGCGAGTTCAAGGACGTCGCCCATCCCTTGAACCGCGAGACGCGCGAGATGATGGAGAAGCGGATCCTCGCCGAGTACCAGAAGGCCCGCGCCGAAGCCCCCGCGCTCGCGTCTTCGAAGGAAGAAGGCTCGGCTCCGACGATTCGCCCACTCCCCTCAGAAGTCGCTTAGATTCTTTTCAGCCGGAGCTGACGAGCGCGAAGCGCGAAATCCAAGCGGAGCGAACGTAGCGACGTGTGGCTGGGGCGGGAGGACTCGAACCTCCAGATGCCGGCTCCAAAGGCCGGTGCCTTACCAATTTGGCGACGCCCCAGCAGCCTGCATCATTGTAGCCCTCGGTGATTGGATAGAATGCGCGGCGCTTGACCGCGAACTTTTCCTACGGAGAACTGAAGATCTTCTCGGGCCGGTCCCATCCGGCGCTTGCCCAGGAGATCTGCGACTACCTGGGGATCTCGCTCGGGGAGCTGACGCTCTACAACTTCTCCGACGGGGAGAACTACTGCCAGATCGACGAGAACGTCCGAGGGGCCGACGTCTTCGTGGTTCAGCCGACGAGCTCTCCGGTCAACGACCACGTCATGGAGCTGCTCATCCTTCTCGACGCGTTCCGCCGCTCCTCGGCGTCGAGGATCACCGCGGTGATGCCGTACTTCGGCTACGCCCGGCAGGACAAGAAGGACAAGCCGCGCGTGCCGATCGCCGCCAAGCTGATGGCCGACCTTCTGACAGCCTCCGGCGCCGACCGGATCCTGACGATGGACCTCCATGCCGCTCAGATCCAGGGCTTCTTCAACATCCCGGTGGACCACCTCTTCGCGGCTCCCGTCCTTCTCGACGCCATCCGCGAGATGAACCTCGAGGACCTCGTCATCGTCTCGCCGGACGTGGGCGGCGTGGCCCGCGCGCGGGCCATCGGCAAGCGCCTCGGCGCCTCGCTCGCGATCATCGACAAGCGGCGCACCGGGAAGAACGAGACCGAGGTCTTGAACGTCGTCGGCGACGTCGAGGGGCGAAACGTCCTGATCCTCGACGACATCATCGACACCGCCGGTACCCTGGTGCAGGCCGCCGACGCCCTCCACGAGCAGGGGGCCAGGAAGACCTTCGCCGCCGCCGTGCACCCGGTCCTCTCGGGGCCGGCGCTGGAGCGCATCGAGGCATCGCCCCTGCAGAGCCTGCTCGTCACCAACACGATCCCGCTCGACGCGGCCCTGGCGCGATGCTCCAAGATCCGCTCCCTGACGATCGCTCCGCTGCTGGGCGAGGCGATCCAGCGGATCCACCAGGGGACTTCCGTTTCCTCGCTTTTCGTGTAGAATGCGCCGTTTTGCGTCCAAGGAAGGGCGGCCCGGAACGGGCCTGCCCGGGAACAATTGCGCGGGGTTAACAACATGAAAGAGTTCGAGTTACACGTCGAGAAGCGCCCGGAGATCGGTAAGAACGAGGCCCGCCGCTCCCGTTCGAAGGGAAGGATTCCGGCCGTCGTCTACGGGTCCAAGAAGCCCACGGTCCCCATCAGCGTCGACCGCAAGGCGCTCTCGGACGCCTTCCGGGGCGGGGCGGGGGAGAACGCGATCTTCCTGCTCAAGCTGGCCGGAACCGACCAGGCCCGCCACGTCATGATCAAGGAGCTCCAGCAGCACCCGGTCTCCCGCAAGGCGCTCCACATCGACTTCGTTCGCATCGAGATGACGACGAAGATCCGCGTGAAGGTCTCCGTGGAAGTCGTCGGCGTCGCCGCGGGCGTCAAGACCGAGGGCGGTATCCTCGACTTCGTCACCCGCGAAATCGAGGTCGAGTGCCTGCCGGGCAACATCCCGGCCCACCTTCCCGTGGACGTCGCGAATCTGATGATCGGCGACGCGTTCCGCGTCTCCGACCTCGTCGCTCCAGAGGGCGTGACCGTCCTGGACGATCCCGAGAGGGTCATCGTCCACGTGACGCACCCGACGGCCGAGAAGGAACCGGAGGCCGCGGCGGCCGAGGCGGCGCCGGAGATCACCGAGCCCGAGGTCCTCAAGAAGGGCAAGGCCGCCTCCGAGGAGGAGCCGGCCGAGCCAGAAAAGGGGAAAGAGAAGGAGAAGTAAGGCCTGCGCGCCATCGTCGGCCTGGGGAACCCGGGCGACCGTTACGAGAAGACCCGCCACAACGCGGGGTTCCGCGTGGTGGAAAGGCTGGCGGCGCAGGAAGGACTCAAGCTTCGTTCCAAGGAATCGCTCTCGCGCGTGGCGAGGGGGACGGTCGAAGGCGAGCGGTTGCTCCTCGCCCTTCCCCAGACGATGATGAACGGCTCCGGCGAGGCCGTCGCGGCTCTTTGCAATTCCAATGGCATCGATCCTTCGGAAGTCTGCGTCGTCCTCGACGAAGTGGAGCTTCCGCTGGGCGTCCTCCGGCTCCGCCCTCGCGGCTCGGCCGGCGGCCACAACGGGATGGAGTCGGTGATCTCGACGCTCGGAACCACGGAGATCCCGCGGCTGCGCGTGGGAGTTCGAGGGACCCGCTACGTGAAGGGAGAGCGGGACCTGGCCGACTACGTCCTGGAGCCCTTCGCGAAGGAGGAGCGGGCGGAGATCGACGCGGCCGTCGAGAAGGCGGTCGAGGCGCTGCGCCGCTGGCTGTCCGAGGGGATCGACGCCGCCATGAAATTCGCGAATACGAAACCTTCCTCTCCGGAGCCTGCCTCGGCTTCGGATTGACATCCATGAGGAGGAAACGATGAGGCTTTATGACATCGTCGTTCTGGTCACCCCCGACCTGAACGAAGAGGACGCCGCCAAAGTGACGGCGGACTACCGCAAGATCCTTTCCGACGGGGGCGGAGAAATCGTCAAGGACGAGACCTGGGGCAGGCGCCGCCTTTCCTTCCCGATCGAGCGGAAGAGGGAGGCGTACTACCACTACTTCCAGGTCTCGGCGGAGCCGGCGCTGGTCGCCGAGACCGAGCGCCGGCTGAAGCTCTCCGACCAGGTCCTGCGGCACCTCGCCGTCCGGGCCGACGAGGAGCAGAAGCGCTCGGTCAAGATGGCCGAGCGGATCCGCAAGAAGCAGGCGAGGCGGCCGCCTCGTCCGCCGCAGGCCGTGGCCGCCGCGCCGGCCCCGGCCGAAGAGGCCGCCGCGATGGGCGCCGAGGCCGAGAGGAGGGAGTCATGAGGGGAATGCCTTCGCGCTCCGGCGGCCGGGGCGCCTCGCGCGACCGCGACGGAAAGCCGACCGCGCGCAAGAAGTTCTTCGTCCGGCGCCGCAAGGTCTGCAAGTTCTGCGCGGAGAAGCTCGAGTACGTTGACTGGAAGGACGTCAAGCTGCTGCAGTCCTTCATCCCGGAGCGCGGCAAGATCCTGCCGCGCCGGATCTCGGGGACCTGCGCGCTCCACCAGCGCAAGCTCCAGACCGCGATCAAGCGCGCCCGGGCCATCGCGCTGATCCCGTACGCCACCGACTAGGAGACGGGACTCGGGATTCGTTACTCGGGACTCGACGGGTCGTTCCGAGTCCCCAGTCCCGAGTCCCGAGTTCCGCCTGACCATGGCCACCGATCTGCCCGGTGAGCAGGTAACGCCTCGACCGCCCGAGCCTCGTTCGGGCGTCCGCGAGATCCTCCTCGCCGGTTTCCTCTCGACGATGCTCTTCTCCGCATTCATCGCCCTGCCGATCATCGGAATGGCAACACTGCCGTTCCTCGCCGTGCCTCCGGTCCGGCTCGCTTTCCGCCGTGGCGGCATCGCGGGAGTCTCCGCGGCGCTGCTGGCGACGGGAGTCCTGCTCGGGCTGGGGCTGGCGACCGGAGGCTCTTCGGACGCCGTGGCATTCGCCCTCTTCGCGGCGGTCATGACGGGGCTGCCACCGCTCTTCGCCTCCTTCGTGGCGAAAGGGCAGAATCCCTCGCTCGTCTATCTTGTGCTCTGCGTCTCCGGGTTCCTCGTCCTCGCCGCCATCCTGGCCCTTCGTCCGGCCGCGGGTGGGCACACGATGCCGCAGGAGATCTCCGCCGCGTTCGACCAGATGACCCCGGCGGCGGTCGCGTCCTACAACCGGGGCGGAATGGACGCCGAGTCGGTGGCCCGCCTGAAGACGCTCCTCGCCTCGACGCGTGATTTCGCGTCGAAGTTCTGGGTGGGGCTGGTCGGGGTGATGTGGATCCTCTCGGCGGGGATCGGCTTCTACACGGGAGCGCGGCTGGCACGTCCGGCGCCCCCCGCCGAGGCGACGCGCTTCGACGGGCTCTCGCTGCCTCCGGCGGTCGTGGTGCTGTTCGTGGCCTCGGGAGCGGGGGCCGTGCTGGCCGCAGAGCCCGCGAAGGGGATCGCCGGCAACGCGCTGCTGCCGCTCTCCGCCTTGTATTTCCTGGCCGGCCTCTCTATCATCTGCCACTTCGCCCGGAAGTGGTTCCGGGCAAGGATTCTCCGCGTCGGTCTCTACGGCCTGGCGCTCTACTTCCCGATCAACGTCGGGGTGGGGCTGCTGGGCCTCTTCGACTGGTACGCGGACTTTCGCCACCGAGGCGAGAAAGCGTAGTGAGAACATGAAAGTCATCCTGGCCGACGACGTCCGCGGCGTGGGACACCGGGGCGATACCGTCACCGTCAAGCCCGGCTACGCCCGCAACTTTCTCTTTCCCCAGGGCCTCGCCTACGAGGCGACCGAGGCGAACGTCCGCAAGCTCGCCGAGCAGAAGAAGAAGTACGACGAGAAGATGCTCCACGAGAAGGCTGGCGCCGAGAACGTGGCCAAGCAGATCGAGGGGACGACGGTCGTCATCCTGAAGAAGGCGGGGGAGGGAGACGTTCTTTACGGCTCCGTGACTCCCACGGAGATCGCCGACGCGCTCGCCGCCCGCGGCATCCAGGTGGACCGGCGTCGCATCGAAGTCGCCGAGCCGATCAAGCGCCTGGGCGAGCACCGGGTCCACGTCCGCCTGCACCGCGACGTGGCGACCGAGCTCATCGTGGACGTCCAGCCCGTCGCGACCGTCACCGCCTGAGGAAACAGGGGAGGACCCGAGGAGCCGAGGACCCGAGGAGCCGAGGGGAATTCCTTCTCCTCCCCCTGCTCCTCTCCTCTTACAACAGAGGGTGGTCCTCCAACGTATCGGCTCTTAACGGCTCCGTTGGCTCGACAGGGGGAGGGATCCGTTCCGCCTCCGTGCGGTCGTAGAGAGCGAGGTAGGAGCCCCACGCGGCCACCCGGATGACAGGGCGGATCGCGAGGATCGCGATCTGCAGGAGGATCTGGAGGAAGACCGCGACCGCCGACACCGCGGGTGACATCCACTCCAGCGAAAATCCGGCGGCAAGAACAACCCCGCCGAGAACCAGCCAGAAGAAGAAGAGTCCCAGCGCCCGCGTCCACCGGCCGGAGAGGGCGCGCCGGGCGCGCCCCCAGGACCGCAACGCCCCGACCGAATTGTCGAAGCGCCGGGCCGCGCGCGCGAAGTCGTGAAGGAGCGAGAGGATCGCGTAGAGAAGCAGGGCCACGAGGATCACCGTGATTCGAAAGGCGAGCGGCCCTCGGGATCCCGGGGGAGAGCTCTCGAACACCCTCTTCGCGAAGGCGTGGGTCCCCCAGACCCAGGTCCCGATCACGCCGCCTCCGAGGAGCAGGAAGATCGCGAAGCACTTGAAGTTGTGCCACGCGTTCCTCCGCACCCCCCACGCGAACTCGCCCGCGGTGAAGCCTCCCGCCTTTCCGAGGACCGCCACGATGCCTCCAGCGAAGAGGATTTGCTGGAGCAGGATCAGGAGCGCCGCCCACCGGGTCGCGGCGGCGGCTCCTCCGACGGCGTCGCTCTTCTCGTGCAGAAAGTCGTAGACGTCCGTCGGCGCGAAGAGCGGGTGGTTGCGGATCACGTGGTCGCCCGCGAGCGTGCGCCCGAACGCGTCCCCGAGGGCGGGGCCCAGGGGCGCCGCGGCCAGGATCGAGAGAACGACGGTCGTCGCGGTCAGGAGCAGGACGATCCCCAAGCCGCCGCCGATCGCGGCGAATCCCGAGGAGAGGCTGCCGCGGCGTTCGACTGTCATGCGAGCGCCCAGACGGACTGGAGGAAGAGCCCGATCCAGTACGCCGCCTTCGAGAAGTACTTGGCGACGGCTCGCCGGCTCGCCGTGTCGGCCGCGCCGTCGCCGCTCTTGAGAACGTGCGAGTCGTTCAGCCGGCTCCACTCCCAGGGGTTCTCCCGATCGGGGTCGACGGCCGCCCAGGCGAGCTTCGACTTGTAGCGGATCCGGAGCCGGACCCAGCGCGCCTCGGCCGGCAGGACCCGATCCACGACGGTCCCGTCCGTGAAGACGAGGCGCGCCTTCGCCGAATGAGCCCACTCGCCGCGATTGCCGAAGACCACGACGCTGTCGTAGGCTTGCTTTTCGTCGGGTTCCTTCGCTTCTTTCGGACGGACGACCCGGCCCTTCTGCCATGTCTCCCGACCGCCGGGGCCCTCGAAGACGCCCGCGTTGCGTTCGGCCTTGTCCGTCTTCGCGGAGACGACGCTCCAATCCAGCCGCGAGGTCCCCTCCACGATGTTCCAGCGATAGGTGGAGAGGTCCCGGCCGGAGACCTGCTGAAAGACGTCGAAGAAGTCCGACGTCGTCGGATGGCGGAAGGACCATTCCTGGAAGTACGCGCGCTGCGCCTGCGCGTAGACGCCGGCGCCGAGGTCGTTTCGAAGCTGCGCCAGGAAGAGCCCGACCTTGGGATAGGAGTTGGATCCGTAGGAGTTGCCCGAGAAATACTCCCAGGCCCGCTTTCGGATCGGGTCGAGGTTCGGGAGCGACACGTAACCCGCGTGCCCATAGGTTTCCATGTCGAAGCCGATTCCCCCGGGAAAGAGCGCCGGCCGGGGGCCGTACGCGAGCTGCATCACCCGGAACTCGGAGTCCGTGTTGATCCCCTCGTCTAGCCACGACTCCTCGAACTCGTTGGAGCCGACCATCCCGTACCAGTACTGGTGGCCGAACTCGTGGATCAGGACGTCTTCGACGACCCGGAAGCGCCGGAACGGCCAGCGTAGGAATTCCGAGCCCGAGAACCCGGTGATGAAGGTGGGGTACTCCATGCCTCCCGCTCCGGGGCCGTCGTCGGGAGGGTCCACGACCGTCAGCGTCGGGTAGGGGTAGGCCCCGAACCAGAGGCCGTAGAAGGAGATCGCCTCCTTCGTGGACTGCACGTATCGGTCCCTCGCGGAGGCGTGCTCGGGCGAGAGCAGCAGGCGCACCTCCACGGGTTTCAACGCGAGCTCGCCCTCGCTCATCGAGAGCTCCGAGGCGGCGAGGGTGGCCCAGCCGCGAGGGATGTCCGCCGGCGGATTGAATCGGAACTCGTGGACGAGGAAGGTCGGGTCCGCCGTCCAGGCGAAGTCGTGCACGTCGTCGGCGAGGTAGCGGTAGGTCGTCCGGTCGCCCTTCTTCGTCTCCGAGACCCGCTTGCCCGTCGCGCCGACGACGTAGTTCGCGGGCACCGTGAACGTCACGTCGTAGCGCCCGTAGTCGGCGTAGAACTCGGAATTGGCATGGAAGGAGTGGCAGTTCCATCCGCCCTGTGCCCGGCCGCGCATGCCGGCCCGCTCGTAGACGCCGATCTTGGGGAACCACTGGCCCACGAGGTGGAAGTCGCGCACATAGCCGGTCCGTGCGAAGACCTTCGGCAGCTTGGAGCGGAACGCGATCGACAGCTCGATCTCGCCGTGCGGAGGGACCGGTGAGGGGAGGGGGACGGACAGGACTGTCTCGTCCTCGACCGGATTGATTTCGGATTTCGGATTGCGGGTTTCGGATCTGGGGAAGGGGTAGCCGTCGGGGACGATGAGGCGGGCCCCGGGCTTCAGGTCCTCACCGGAGGCGGTCTTGATAGAGAGGACGTCGATCCAGCCCCAGTCGTCCGGCTTCGTCCCGGCCTTGTCGCCGCGCAGTTGGCCTCCGGATTCGCGGGCGAAGATCGAGTGGTTGTTCTTGAAGGCGTTCAGGTAAAGGTGGAAGCGCAACTCCGAGACCGGGTCGCCCGAGGGATTCCTCCAGACGAGGCGCTCCTGACCGTCCACCGTGTGCGTCTTGCCGTCGAGCGAAGCCTCGATCGTGTACTCGGCGACCGGAGGCGATACCGGCGTCGCGGCCGAGAGCGGTGCGGAGTCCAGCGCGGCGGCCACGACGAGTGCCAGCCTCGGAAGGGACGGAAGGAGAGATTTCATTTTCCCGCGGCGCGGAATCCTGACCGGGCAGGCCCGGGGAGTCAATAGAATTCGGGCGTGGCTCGCCCGACGGCGTTCCTCACCGGATCTACCGGTTTCGTGGGAGCCCACGTGGCCCGCGCGCTCTGCGAGGCCGGCTGGGAGGTACGGGCGCTGGCCCGCCGGCCGCAGGTCCTCTCGAGCGGTGAATGCCGCGACCTTCCGCTCGAGGCCGTCGCCGGCGATCTTTCGGAATCCTCCCGTGCCGCGCTCGCCGATGCCTGCCGCGGCGCCGATGCGATCGTCCACGTGGCGGGTCTCGTCAAGGCGCGGTCGCTCGAGGGTTACCGCGAGGTCAACGTCGGCGGCACACAGAACCTCCTCCGCGCCGCTTCCGAATCGGCGCCCGGCGCGTTCTTCGTGCTGGTTTCGAGCCAGGCCGCGGCGGGACCGGCACGAAACGGACGGCCCGTCGAAGAGGGCGATCCCGCTCACCCGGTCTCCTGGTACGGGCAGTCGAAGCTCGAAGCGGAGGAAGCGGTCGCGTCGGATTGGAAAGGGCCCTGGTTCGTTGCGCGTCCGGCGGTGGTCTATGGACCCGGCGACCGCGGCCTCCTGACCCTCTTCGCCGCGGCGGCGAAGGGGTTCGTGCCGGTCCCGGCAGGCGGCTCGAGCGTCCAGCTCATCGAGGCCTCTCAAGCGGGCCGGGCGATCACCCTGCTGTGCGGCCGGCCCGATCTGTCGCGCAGGGTCGCCTTCCTCTGCGACCCGGACCCTGTCCGGATATCCGAACTGGCTGGCCTGATCGCCCATTTGCCTCCCCGGCACGCCCGGACGCTCGCGCTGCCCGATTTCGTGGTGAGGGCCGTGGGGCGGGTGGCCAGCCTCCAGGAAGCCCTGACTGGCCAGACCCTTGCGTTCAACGCGGATAAGGCCAGGGAAGTCCTGGCCGGAGACTGGCTTTGCAAGCCCGAGCTGATGCAAAGGGATCTGTCCTTACCACCGTCCTCTCCCTTGGACTACGGTCTAAAGAAGACCTGGGACTGGTATGTGAGCCACGGGTGGCTGAAATTGTAAAAATTGCCAAATTTGACTAAGATCGGCCGGAGGGGAAACCACCGACAGGTTTTGGGAGGAGTGATGACCAAACCCGCCCAGGCGGCGATGCCCCCGGTTGCCAGAACGTCCCCGTTTTTCGACAAGTGCTACCGCTATGACACCCCTGCGCGGGTCCGCGAGGCCGGGGTGTACTCGTTCTTCCGGGTCGTCGAGTCCGCCCAGGATCCGGAGGTCGTCATCGAAGGCCGCCGGCAGATCATGCTCGGATCCAACAACTACCTGGGACTGACCAACGACCCCCGTGTCAAGGAAGCCGCGATCGAGGCGATCCGGCGGTTTGGATCCGGCTGCGCCGGCAGCAGATTCTTGAACGGCACCCTGGAACTCCACGTCCGGCTCGAGGACCGCCTGGCCGAGTTCATGAGGCAGGAAGCGGCGGTCACCTTCGCCACGGGATTCCAGGTCAACCTGGGCGCGATCTCCTGCCTCGTGGGCAAGGGTGACACGGTCTACCTCGACAAGCAGGACCACGCGTGCATCATCGACGGCGCCAGACTCTCCTTCGGGGACGTCCGCAAGTTCCGCCACAACGACGCCTCGGACCTGAAACGCCAGATGCGGCAGGACGCCGACGCGAAAGGACGCTTCATCGTGGTGGACGGCGTCTTCTCGATGGAAGGGGACATCGCGCCGCTCCCGGAGATCCTGGCGGTCGCGCAGGAATTCGGCGCCGGGCTGATGGTGGACGACGCGCATGGAATCGGGGTCCTCGGCCGGAGTGGCCGCGGCACCGCCGAGCACTTCGATCTGGAAGACGACGTGGACCTCATCATGGGCACCTTCTCGAAGTCCATGGCGTCGGTTGGCGGGTTCATCGCGGGCGAGGCGGTCATCATCGACTACATCAAGCACCGCGCCCGAACGATGATCTTTTCCGCGGCTCCGCCCCCGGCGTCCGTCGCGGCGGCTCTCGCCACGGTGGACATCATGGACAAGGAGCCCGAGCGCCGGGCGAGGCTGTGGAAGAACGCGCGGTTCTTCCAGGAGGGGTTGAAATCGCTGGGGCTCGACACGGGCAACTCGCGCACGCCGGTCGTGCCGATCGTCGTCGGCGAGGACGCCGTGGCTCTCTCGATGGTCCAGCGGCTCCACGAGGAGGGCGTCTTCGTCAACTGCGTGCTCTCGCCGGCGACGCCGCCCGGCCGCGCGCTCATCCGCACGTCGCTCATGGCAACGCACACGACCGCGCAACTCTCGCGCGCCCTCGAGGCGATCGAATCCGTCGCCAGGCAGGTCGGACTGATCCGGCCGGTGGAAGTCTAGACACCGAGACTTGGCCGTCTCCATCGAGCGGATTTCGCGGTCGAAGAGGGACCTTCATCGGTTCTTCGACGTCGCGGACGAGGTCTACGCCGGAGATCCCAACTGGGTCCCGCCTTTGAGGGACGACGTCGCGAAGGTCTTCTCGGAGAAGAACCCCTTCTTCGAGCACGCCGAGATGGACCTCTTCATCGCACGGCGCAACGGGGAAGACGCGGGCCGGATCGCCGCGATCCTGGACCGTGCCCACAACGAGTTTCATGGCGAGAAGACGGCGTTCTTCGGGTTCTTCGAGTCCGCCAACGACCCCGAGGTCTCCGGCGCGCTCCTCGAGACCGCGGCGAATTGGGCGAAAGAGCGCGGGATGGAGACCCTGCGGGGCCCCGCGAACCCGAGCCTCAACGACGAGGCGGGACTGCTGGTGAAAGGCTTCGACAGTCCTCCGGTCATCATGATGACGTACAACCCGCGGTACTACGTCTCCCTGATCGAGGGCGCCGGCTTCACCAAGGCCAAGGACCTTCTCGCCTACTGGTTCGAGATCGGGAGGGAGCCGCTCGCGCGCTTCGCCCGAATCAACGAGCGCTTCCGCAGGCGCAACGCGGACATCGTGGTCCGGAACATCGGCAAGAAGAACCTGATGCCGGAGCTGCCGAAGATCCGCGAGGTTTACAACGATGCGTGGGAGAAGAACTGGGGCTTCGTGCCGATGACGGCCGCGGAGATGGACTACATGGCGGTGCGCCTCAAGCCCCTCGTGGACGAGAACTTTCTCCACCTCGGGGAAGTGAAGAAGCCCGATGGCACGATGGAGCCGGTCGCGTTCATGCTTTCGCTGCCGGACTACAACACCGCGATCAAGCCTCTCGGCGGGAAGCTCCTCCCGTTCGGTTGGCTGAAGTTCCTGCTGAATCTGAAGAACATCCGGACGCTTCGCGTCGTGACGCTCGGCCTGAAGAGGGATTACCGCATGCGCGGCATCCAGTCGATCATGTTCGAGACCGGCCTTCGCCGATGCCTGGAACGCGGCATCACCGGCGTGGAAGTCTCCTGGATGCTCGAGGACAACGATCTCGTCCTCGGTTCCATGCGCCTCTGGGGCGGCAAGCACTACAAGACCTACCGGATGTACGACAGACCGATCTAGTCCAAAGCCTTCTCCATCCACCGATCGTAGAGGCGGTCTCCGAGAGGCACGGCGGCCAGAGCGAGGAGGGTCCCCGCGATCACGTCCACGACGTAGTGGTAGCGGCAGTAGACCGTCGAAGCGATCAGGAGGAGGGCGACCGGGAGGAACCAGGGGAAGGTGTCCCGGGCACGCTGGAACGAGACGACCAGGACCACGACGGCGATCATCGTGTGGCCCGATGGGAAGACGTCGAACTTGGTGTGCTCGAGCTCGTCCAGCGTCACCGAGACGGTCCGCGAGATGGCCGTCGTCGCGAGCGGATGCTCGTGCTGGTCGGCGAGGGAGGCCCGCGGGCCCAGCGCCGGAACCAGGAAGTAGCCGGTGTAGGAGAGGAGGTAAGCGACGGTCAGCGTGAAGATGTAGCGCTTGGCCGCCGCCGTGTTCCTCGCCCACAGGATCGCCCCGAGAGCGATCGCGATGAAGTAGTACGAGAGATACGCAATGAAGAAGAGGTCCGTCAGGAACGGGGAGAGGTAGCGCTCGAGCCACACCGTCGGATCGCCTCCGAAGAGCGCGCGGTCCGCGACGATCAGGAGCGAGTCCCGCGAGTGGGGGTTGGCGGCCACGATCAGCGGGCCGAGGCTCTCGTAGAGAAGGGGAACGAAGGCGATCGGGTAGAAGTTCAGAACTACTCTCACCACCGACGGGAGCTTCTCCTCACGCCTCGACGCGAACGCGATGACAACGAGGGCGGCCGCCATCTCCACGTATCGGGCAAGGATCGCTCCGCGCTCGGCGACTCGCGCGCCGAGAAAGAGAGTCAGGAGGGTCAGCACCGCGAGCGTCCCGAAGTTGAGGGCTTCCAGAGGGCGCAGACGCATCGTGACGCGCAGTTATAACGCGAGTGCGCCGGCCCGCGCCGAGCGGGGCGCGATAGAATTCGGGTGTTCATGAGACTCCGGCGAGCGCTCCAGCTCCCAGCGATTGCCGCGGCGCTCTTGCTCGGACCGGCCGGTGCCGGAAAGGCGGGCGCGGACGCCGCCCGGCCCCTCGTCGTCGAGGGCCGCATCGATACGGCGATCCATCCGGCCGCCGCGAACTACCTGGCCAAGCTCATCCGCGGCGCCGAGAAGGACGGCGCGGCGGTCGTCATCGTCGGGATCTCGACGCCCGGCGGGCTCCTGACCTCCACCCGCGAGATGGCGACGGCGATCCTCCAGTCGAAAGTTCCGGTCGTCACCTACGTCTCGCCCTCGGGCTCGTCGGCGGCCTCGGCGGGCTTCTTCCTGCTGATGGCGGGAGACGTCGCGGCGATGGCGCCGGGCACCAACACGGGCGCCGCTCACCCCGTGGCGGGAGAGGGGCAGGAGCTGCCGAAGACGCTCAACGAAAAGGCCGAGCAGGACTCCCGCGCCTTCATCCGAAGCCTCGCCCACGAGCGCGGCCGCGACGCCGACAGGGCGGAATCCGCCGTGACGTCGAGCAAGTCCTTCACGGAGACGGAGGCGAAGGAAGGCAAGCTCGTGGAGATCATCGCCCGCGACGTGCCGGACCTCGTCGGACAGCTCGATGGGCGGACGGTCCGCCGGGTCGGGGAGAAGGAGACGGTCCTCCACTTGAAGAACTATCGCCTCGAAACCCGCGAGATGAACGGCCTGGAGAAGGCGCTGGGCGTCGTCTCCCACCCGAACGTGGCCTACATCCTGTTCCTGCTCGGACTGGTCGGGCTCTACTTCGAGATGTCGAGCCCCGGCGCGGTCCTGCCGGGGATCGTCGGCGGCATTGCGCTGCTGCTGGCGCTCTACGCCTTCTCGGTCCTCCCGGTGAACTTCGCGGGCATCGCGCTGATCCTCTTCGCGGTGCTGCTCTTCGTACTCGAGATCAAGGCCGCAACCCATGGCCTCCTCGCGGCCGGGGGCGCCATCTCCCTCCTCGTCGGCTCGCTGCTGCTCTTTTCCGGCAGGGGAGAGACGGGTTACCGCGTGGACCTGGGGATCGTGCTCCCGGCGGTCTTGATGACGCTGGCGGTCCTCGGATTCCTGACCTTTCGGACGATCTCGCTGCGGCGCGCTCCTGTCCGCACGGGCTCGGTCAGCCTCGTCGGGAGGAACGCGAAGGTCGTCCGTGCTTCGGCTGAGAGCGACGAGCCCGGGACCGTGCTCTTGGACGGCGAGTACTGGGACGCCTACGGAGCGCCGGGCGCTCCCGCTGGCGAGAACGTCCGGGTCGTCGGCGTCGAAGGCTTGAAGCTCCGGGTCGAACGGAGGGTTTCATGAACCAGGCTCTGACTCTTCCCGGGTGTGCGTTCGCGGCTTTCATCCTGCTGCTCTTCGTCTTCAAGTGGATCAACATCCTCAAGGAGTACGAGCGCGCCGTGACGTTCTGGCTGGGACGCCTCTCGACGAAGCCCAAGGGGCCGGGCCTGGTCCTGATCTTCTGGCCGGTCGAGACCATGGTTCGCATCTCGCTCCGGACGATCGTCCACGACGTGCCCGCGCAGGACATCATCACGAAGGACAACGTCTCGGTGAAGGTCAACGCGGTCGTGTACTTCCGCGTCGTCGAGCCGGACAAGGCCGTCGTTCAGGTGGAGAACTACCTCTATGCCACCTCGCAGCTGGCCCAGACCACTCTCCGGAGCGTGCTGGGACAGGCGACGCTGGATGAGCTCCTCTCCGAGCGCGAGAAGTTGAACGTCTCGCTCCAGAGGGTCATCGACGAGCACACGCAGCCGTGGGGAATCAAGGTCTCGCTCGTGGAGGTCAAGCAGGTGGACCTCCCCATCGAGATGCAGCGCGCCATGGCGAAGCAGGCCGAGGCGGAGCGAGAGAAGCGCGCCAAGATCATCCACGCGGAAGGGGAGTTCCAGGCGGCGGCCCAGCTCTCGCAGGCGGCCGAGGTCATCGGCCGGGAGCCCGCGACGCTGCAGCTGCGGTACCTCCAGACGCTGACCGAGCTCGCCAGCGAGAAGAACTCGACGATCGTCTTCCCCCTCCCAATCGAGCTGATGCGGGCTTTCCTTCCCGGGGACAAGAAGTAACGCGTGCCCGTGCCCCGCACCCATTACCAGGTCACGTTCACGGCCCGGCAGGGGGTCCTGTTCTTCGCCGTTTGCCTCGCGGCCCTGGCGGGGGCGTACTTCCTCGGAGTCGCGACGGGATACTCGGGGCGGCCCGCCGGGCAGGAGAGCGATCGGGCGGGAGCGGCAAGCCCCTCTCCGACGGCCGTCGTCGAGCAGGTCGCCGAGAAGCCCGTCAAACGAGCGGAACCGACTCCGAAGCCCGCACCGACTGCGGCGGCCACCCCGGCGGAGGCGAAGGCCTCGCCGCCGGCGATCGCGGCGCGCGAGCCCACCAACGCCGGCGGGATCCAGTTCTTCGAGGATCAAGAAAAGCCCGAGGAGACTCCGGCTCCGGGCGCCCCTCCGAAGAAGGCCGTAACCGCGGCTCCCGCGGCCGGGGGCTACTGGGTCCAGGTGCTGTCCACGACTTCGGAGCCCGAGGCGAACAAGCGCCGCATGGCGCTCGCTTCGAAGGGATACCGCGCCGCGGTCTCGCCGGTCCACGGCGCGAAGGGCCCGGCGCTCTACCGCGTCCGCATCGGCCCGTACGGGTCGCGCGAGGAGGCGTCGAAGGCTTCGGAGGCCCTCGTCCGAAAGGAGAAGGTCCGGACATGGATCGTCTCGCCGGGCGAGTAGAAGCCCTTCCGGTCCGCGCGCCGGCGTGGATCCGGGAGAAGCGGCTGCGGCTGTCCGAGCTCCACGAGGTCAAGCGTGTGATGCGGTCGGGCTCCCTCCACACCGTCTGCGAGGAGGCCCGATGCCCCAACCGAGGAGAGTGCTTCTCGCGGGGGACCGCGACGTTTCTCCTGATGGGGGACGTCTGCACGCGTGCGTGCGGGTTCTGCGACATCGCCAACGGCAGGCCGCTCCCGCTCGACCCGGCCGAGCCCCTGCGTGTCGCGCAAGCCGTCCGGACGATGGGGCCCCGGTTCGCCGTCGTCACCTCCGTGGACCGCGACGACCTGCCCGACGGGGGAGCCGCCCAGTTCGCGGCCACGATCCGCGCCCTCCGAGCCCTCTCTCCTGCGCCAGGGATCGAGGTGCTCACGCCGGACTTCCGCGGCCGGCTCGGATCGGTCCGGACTGTCGTCGAGGCC
>DATFQY010000148.1:0-26074 GCA_035263845.1 Thermoanaerobaculia bacterium
CTCGTCGCGGCGGTCCTCGTCGCGAGCCTCCTCGTCTACATGAAGAAGATCGCCGGGCACTTGAAGTCCGACATCGAGAGCCACATCGAGGCGAAGGCCGTGGCCTCCACGGCCGGACAGGCCTTCTGGGGAATCTTCGCGTTCACGCTGCTGATGATCACGCGCGAGGGGATGGAGACCGCGCTGATGATCTCGACCGCGCTCTTCCAGCTTCGCTCCGCTTCGGTTTCTCTCGGGCTCGCGCTGGGGCTCGCCGCGGCAATCGGGATCGGAATCGCGTGGACACGGCTGGGCCGAAGCGTGGACATCAAGGCGCTGCTGAACATCCTCGCCGTCTTTCTCTCGATCTTCGTCATCCAGCTCCTGCTCTACGGCATCCACGAGCTCTCGGAGGCGCGCGTCCTCCCAGCCTCCGAGGCGATCCACAATGCGACCGAGATCCTGGGCCCGGATGGGAAGATCGGGCACCTGCTGGCCTACTCGCTGGCCGCGGTGCCGACGGTCTGGCTCCTCGCTCTCTGGTGGAAGAGGCGCCGCCACACGGAAGCGGCGGCCTGAGAGCTCAGGGGGGACCTTGCGGTCTCCCGAGCCCCCTGGCGATCAGCCGGCCTTCGGTGTCGGCGCGGGAGTCACGGAGGCGCCGGGAGGAGCGGGATTCGGGTTCGGATTGGTCGGCGCGCCGGTGCCCGGCTGAGCGGGCGGCTTGGCGGGCCCCTGGGGCGCCGTCTGGCACGCGGCAGCGGCAAGAACGAGGAGGAGACACAGCATCCCGGAGAGTCGCTTCATAAGCCCTCCGGGTTGGGTGAGTGCAAAGCGCGAGCCGGAAAATGTCTCCCGAAGCGCGAAATTCGAAGCACGAAATCCGAAACAAGCACGAAGCACGAAATCCGAATGTTCAAAAACTCTTGAGCGCCGTTTCGGTTTTGTTTCGGATTTCGAAATTCGGATTTGGGATTCTCTCCCGCTAGGCCCGGCTGTTCCAGAGCACGTCCGGCGAGCCTCGACGCTTGTTCTCGTGGCGCGCCATCACGAAGAGAGCGTCGGAGAGGCGGTTTAAGTACTCGATGGTGTGCGGGCCCACCTTCTCCCGCCGCGAGAGGGCGATCACGACCCGCTCGGCCCGCCGGCACACGGTGCGCGCGACGTGGAGCTGCGCCGCCCCCGGGGCCCCTCCGGGAAGGACGAAGTTCTCCAGCGGCGACAGCTCTTCCGACAGCCGGTCCATCAGATTCTCCAGCGCTTCGACGTGGCGCTCCTCGATCCGAGGAACGGGCCGCTCTGCCTTCTCCTCCTCCGGGACGCAGAGGTCCGAGCCCAGGTGGAAGAGGTCGTTCTGGATCGAGGAGAGGGCCGGCGCGATCGCCTCGTTCAATCCCATCGCCAGCGCCAGCCCGATGGCGCTGTTCAACTCGTCCACCGTGCCGTAGGCCTCGATGCGCGGCGAGTCCTTCGCCACCCGCCCGCCGGAGCCGAGACCCGTCGTCCCGTCGTCGCCGGTTCGGGTGTAGACCTTCGTGATTCGTGGCATCAGAACTTGACCTCCAGACCTCCGGCGACGAGCCGCCCGGGCGCCGGGTATCCCGCCGCTTCATCGTATCCGTGGTCGAAGAGGTTGGTCACCCGCAGGTACGGCGCGAGGTACCGGCCGGCCTGCCAGCGCACCGTCAGATCCACCCGCACGTAGGACGGGTCCTCCAGCGGCGTGCCCAGGAGCGGGTCCGCGTCCGGCCTCGATCCCACGTAGAGGACTCGCGGCAGCACGTCGAGCCCGGGCAGCGGCGTCCAGTCCAGGCCCAGCGCGGCCCGATGGCGCGGCCGGCGGACGAGGTCCGTCCCCGTGACCCGGTTCTCCGCGTCGAGATACGTGTAGGTCGCGTCGGCGGCGAGGCCCGGGAGGACCGCCTGCCGCCACCCGACCTCGACGCCGCGGGTGCGCGCCTTGCCGACGTTGAAGTTCTTCGACTGGGCGAAGTCGTACACGATCAGGTCCCGCAGGTCGTTCCAGAAGAGAGAGACCTCGATCCGCCCTCCGCCGACGTAGCGCTCCGCGCCGAGCTCCCAGGCGGTCTCGCGCTCGGGCTTCAAATCCGGATTTCCGACGAAGGGGTAGTAGAGCTCCCCCACCGTCGGCGCCCGGAAGGCGCCGCCACCGGAGGCCCGGATCTTCCACAGTGAATCCGCCGAGAGCCAGGAGATCGTTCCACGTGGGCTCCAGGCGTCGCCGAAGACCGAGTGGTGGTCGTAGCGAAAGCCGGCCATGACGGTGAACGCGCCAAACGTCGCGGTGTCCTGCAGCCCCGCGCCCCAGAGCGTCGTCCGCTGGCCGTCCAGGTTCGTTCCGAAGTTGCTCGAGTCGTCCACCTTCCAGCGCTCCCACGAGGCGAAGACGGCCAGCTGCTGGTTGCCGACGCGCGCGGTGTCAGCGATGCGCGCCTGGAGCGTCTCTGCGTCCGTCCGCGAGGAGAAGCCGCCGTCGGGATCGTTGAAGCGCGGCTTGGAGCGCACGTCTGCGAGCAAAACGTCGAAGTGGTTGGAGTCGCTGACGGAGAAGGACGCCGGGATCGCGTACCGCTCCTCGTGGAAGATCCCGCGCGCGGTCGAGGGAGAGCCGACCGGTCCCGGATTGCCAACCTCGCCATCGAGGACCGATGCTTCGAGGCCGACGTGCCCGCCGCCCGGAAGGTGCGCCTCCAGGCTGCCCGCGCCGTTGCGCTGCCGCCAGTCGGTGTTGGGGCGGTCGCCGTCGAAGGCTGTGTAGCGGAAGCTGCCGGTCGCCGAGAAGATCCCCTCGCCGGCCGACACGAACCCGGATCCCTGCCCCTGCCCCTGGTTGCCCGCCTCGCCGGTGAACCTTCCCGAAAGCCCCTGGGCCGCCTGGCGGGTGAAGATGTGGACGACGCCGCCTACCGCGTCGGAGCCGTAGAGCGCGGAAAAGGGCCCGCGGACGATCTCGATCCGCTCGATGTTCTCGGTCGTCATGGCGGAGAAGTCATAGCCGGGGAAGAACGGAGAGTTCATCCGCGCGCCGTCCACGAGGACGAGCGTGTGGGTCGAGTTGGTTCCCCGCGTGAAGAGCGACGTCAGAGAGCCGGGCGTTCCGGACTGGACGACGTCGAGCCCCGGCACCGATCGGAGAAGTTCCAGGACCTCGATCTTGCCGCTCTTTTCGATCTGGTCGCGGGTGATGACGGTCGTCGCGGAGCCGACTTCCCTCTCCTCCTCCGGGACCGAGGTGGCGGTAACGACGACCGACTCGGAAACGGGCGGGGTCTGCTGCCCGGCGACCACGGTGGAGATCAGGAAAGCCGGAGCCACAACCAAAGCGACTCGCCAGGAGCGGGCGTGCGCGCTCCTGGAGAGCGAGTCGAGACCGAAGAGAAGGGCGCATCCGGTCAGGTCCGCGGCGAGCGTGTTCCAGAGGAACGGGACCGCCACGGCGAAGCAGACCGCGAGCCCGGCGGCGGTCCGGGGATACCGGCTGCCCGCCAGCCACACCCCGAGATTGCTCGTCGCGAAAAAGAGGAGCGAGGAAGCGACGGAGAGCGCGGCGATCCGTGCCGCCCGCGCGCTGCCGGCCGCTTTCGCGCCGAGGAACACGATCGCGGCGAAGGTCGCGTAGATCGTCAGGCGCCCGAGGCCGAGGATGCGGCGGCCGGTTCCAAAGTCGAGAAAGAAATCCGAGAGCGCCATTGCAGCGAGCGGCACCGCGACGGCCCAGCGCCGCGGCAGGCGCGCGCCCGAGAAGAGCGCGATCGCGCCGAGGGGAACGAAGTTCGGAGGATGGGGAAGAAGACGGGAAAGGGCGCCGAGAAGGACGAGCAGCACCGGGGTCGTCATTCGAACCTCCCGTTCGACGAGACGAGAAATCCCGGAAGGGTTCGAAAGATCCCGCGCCCGCGGGAATTCGGAGGCGCGCTCTTTGCGGTGCCCCGACCGAGAAGCGTTTCGTCCGGCAGGTCTCCTGGCTTCCGGATCCTCCGCTTGCCGGGCTCCTTCCCGAACGTGTGACCGACCTTCGATCGCTCGCGTTCAGTGGTTCATGCCCGGGGCGTCCCCGGTGACAGTGGCGGGGGCCGCGCGGGATTCACACCCGCTTCCCTTACGCCGAACGAGTCAAAGAACCGTCGAAGACCGCTGACGATAACTCCGAGAGACGGACGATTCAAGGAGGTTCGTGAGCCGTTAGCCGTAAGCCGTAAGCCGAGGCTCTCTTCCGCTCACGGCTCACGGCTTACGGCTATGATCGGCTCCCCATGCCCCAGGACTTCACTCTCGACTTCGATCGGATGAGGCGCGTCGGGTTTCCCGAGGTGGTCCTGGCGCAGGGGAAGACGGCGGCCCAGGTCGTGGACATCTGCCGGCAACTCGCCCGGGCCCACGACGTTCTGGTCACCCGAGTCGTCCCGGAGATGTGGGAAGAGGTCTCGGCCGCGCCGCTCCCGGGGCGGGCACGCTACGACCCGCGCTCGGCGACGCTGCAGCTTTCCGTCGGAAAACCGATGAGGCGCCTGGAAGGCTCCGTCGCGGTCGTGACCGCCGGGACCGCCGACACGCCTGTCGCCGAGGAGGCGCGGGCGACGCTGGACTACCTGGGTGTCGCGTCCTCGCTCGTTCCCGACGTCGGCGTCGCGGGAGTGCTGAGGCTTCTCTCCCGCGTCGAGGAGATCGAGAAAGCCGACGTCGTCATCGCGGTCGCCGGCATGGAGGCCTCGCTCTTCTCGGTCATCGCCGGACTCATCGGCCGTCCGATCATCGCCGTCCCGACCTCGCGGGGATACGGCGCGACCCTCGAAGGCATCTCCTCGCTTCTCTCGGCCGTCACCTCGTGCGCCAATGGCGTCACGGCGGTCAACATCGACTCCGGCTACGCGGCCGCGATGGCCGCGTACCGAATTCTTTCCGGAGGGCCGCAGGCATGGCATCGAAAGGAACCCGAAGGGCCGCGAGCGCCCGCGAGTACGCCCACGAGGCGGCGATCGGCGTCGACCGCAAACGCAAGAAGGCGCTCCTCGGCAAGCCGACGACGCCGGTAAAGCTCACCCGCGGGACGACGGTCTCGCAGCTGCTCGACTCCTACCGGCTGGCGTCCTTCCAGGCGCGCGCTCTCGGAAAGTGCGCCGGCGTCTTCGAGGGGATGCTCCGCGACCGGCAGCGGCCGACGATCATGATGGGGATGGCCGGGTCGCTGATCGCCGCCGGGATGCGGCAGGTCATCGTGGATCTGATCGAGAACAACATGGTGGACGTCGTCGTCTCGACGGGCGCCATCATTTCGCAGGACTTCTACCAGGTTCGCGGCGGCCGCCACTACCACGGCCATCCGGAGGCGGACGACAAGGAGCTGCGCGACCTCTACATCGACCGCCTCTACGACACGTTCATGGACGAGGAGAAGTACTGGGACACGGACCTCGCGATCTCGCGGTTCGCCGACACGCTCGCTCCGCGGCACCTCTCGTCGCGAGCGTTCCTGGCGCTTCTCGCAGAGAAAGCCCGCGGCGACAAGGGGTCGATCCTGGGCGCGTGTGCGCGAAACGGCGTGCCGCTCTTCGTCCCGGCGTTGAACGACTCCTCGATCGGAATCGGGCTGACGGAGCACTATCACCGCGCGCGCGAGGCGGGCAAAGAGCCGTTCACGATCTCTTCGATCCGCGACAACTACGAGCTGACGCAGATCGTGGTGAAGAGCCCGGCGACGGCGGCGATCTACGTCTCGGGCGGGGTGCCGAAGAACTACATCAACGACTCGATCGTGATGTCTTACATCTTCGGATTGGACACCGGCGGCCACAAGTACGCCCTCCAGATCACGACGGACGCGCCGCACTGGGGAGGCCTGGGCGGCTCGACCCTTTCCGAAGCGACGTCGTGGGGAAAGGTGTCCAAGACGGCGACCCACGAGATGGCCTTCGTCGAGACGTCGGTGGCCCTCCCGCTGCTCTACGGTTACGCGTTACAGAAAAACGCGGCGAAAGGACGGAGGCGCCTCCGCTACACCTGGAAAGAGGACATCCTCCAAAGAATCACCCGCTTCTAGTGGAGCTCGACCGGGCGGGAGGGGCAAGCCCCTCCCCTACGACACGAAAACGAGAGCCCTCGTCGGGCTTGGTGCCGTAGGGGAGGCCCTTAGGCCTCCCGCCCGGTCGGGCCCCTTCCAAAAAGAAAACGCCCCGGCTCGCGCCGGGGCGTCGCTGACAGGAGGATTCGGGATTCTTAGAGGACTTCGCCCTTGAGCGGCAGCTCGATGACCGACTTCTCCTTGTCGGTCGTGTAGAGCTTCACGGTCCCATCGAGCGCGCCCTTCTTGACCTTGTCGCTCGCCTTGACGACGACGGTGTAGGAGATGCCCTCCTGCGTCGGGACGACGTCGGTGATGAATCCTGGGATCGAGACCTCAGCCTTCGTCACCTTGATCGGGCTCGCCGGCTTGTTGTTCGTCACCACGATGTTGCGCGTGATCGGGTCCTTGCCCGCGGTGAAGTTGCCGAAGTTGACCATGACCGGCGTGACCGAGACGCGCGCCCGCACGATGCCCGACACCGGGATCTCGACGGTCGCCTGCTGCGACACGCCCGTGTTGACGCGAATCGGGGCGTTCAACAGCCCCTCCGGCGCGTCCTGCGTCACGGTGATGTGGAGCTTGTACTGCTCGCCCGGCCGCCCCGGGATCTTGTCCTTCTCGCCCGCCGGCGAGAGCTCGGCCTTCACGTACGGCTGAGCAGCCTCCGCGATCGCGGGCTTGAAGCCCTTCTCCTCGGACACGAGGATGACGTCGCGCGCATCGCTGTCGCCCTTGACGACCGACATCCGCACGTACGGCTGCGGAAGGATGTCCACGAAGGGCTTGACGTTGGCCTTGATGAAGAGGTTGATCTGCCCGCGCTCCGGGTCGTTGGAAACCAGGAGCACCGACTTGGAGATCGGCCCGGAGAAGCTCTTCGTGTCCACCGAGGTCTGGACCTTGCCTTCCCCGCCGGGCTTGATCGTCTTGTCGAAGGACGCGACCGTGCAGCCGCATCCGGGTCGGGCGTCGGAGATGACGAGGTCCGACCCTCCCGTGTTCTTGACGACGAAGGTCGTCTCGATGACCTGGCCCTTGGGGACCGTTCCGGCGTCCCGGGTCTCCGGGATGACTTCGATCTTCGGGGCGGCGACGGCCTTCCCCTTCGACTCCGCGGGCTTGGCCGGCGCCTTGGCGGCGGCCCCTTTCTCCTGCGCTCCCGCGGCGACCGCGACCAGCGCGGCGGCCAGGACAGCGCAGGCAACTCTGAAGTGACGCATTTCCGACTCCTCCTGTCTTAGTATGCCGAAGGGGTCAAACTCCGCGAAAGCGAGGGATATTTCCACAAATCCATGATTTGGGAGTGTTTTTTGCCAAATTCGGCCCCGGGATCGAAGCGTTGAGGTTCCACATGGTCCCCATCGGGGGAATTGCCATGGTCCCTCTGGCCGCCCTGCTGAAGGAAGCTGGCCATGAGGTCAGGGGGAGCGACGGCCCACTCTTCCCCCCGATGTCCACCCTCATCGAATCCCTTCAAATCCCGGTCGCGTCGGGCTTTTCCGCGGAACACGTGGCGACCGACTGCGACTGCGTGATCGTTGGCAACGCCGCCACCAGGGACAACCCCGAGGCAGCCGAGGCATTCCGCCGGGGCCTTCCTGTCCTCTCGATGCCACAGGCGGTGCGCCAGTACCTGCTGCCCGGGAAGACCTCGATCGTCATCACCGGCACCCACGGCAAGACGACCACCTCGGCCCTGCTCTCCTGGCTGCTGCTGGACTCGGGACGCGACCCGGGGTTCCTGGTCGGCGGGGAGATGCGCAACCTCGGCCGCGGCTACCGGCGAGGCACCGGGCGCCACTTCGTCTTGGAAGGGGACGAGTACAACGCCGCCTTCTTCGACCGCGGTCCCAAGTTCCTCCACTACGAGCCGAAGCACCTCTTCGTCGGCAACATCGAGTTCGACCACGCCGACCTCTATCCGGATCTGCCCTCGGTCATCGAGGCTTTCCGCAGCGTCGTCGAGATCGTGCCGCCGGATGGGCGGATCGTCGCGAACTCCGACGATGAGCGGGTTCGCGGGCTCCTGTCGGGCGCGTGGGCGCCGGTCGTGCGCGTCTCGTTCGAGGACCCCGGCGCGGATTTTTCGGCGGCGGGCATCGAGGAGCATTCGGCCGGCACGGACTTCACGCTGCTCGAGGGAGGCAGGCCGGCGTCGCGGGTGAAGTCTCCTCTCTCGGGCGCGCACAACGTCCGCAACGCGCTCGGAGCAATCGCGCTCGCGCGCGGCGCCGGCGTCTCGGTCGAGGAGATCGCGGCGTCGCTGCCGCGCTTCGCCGGCGTGCGCCGCCGCCTCGAGGTCAAGGGCGAGGCCAACGGCATCCTCGTCGTGGACGACTTCGCGCACCACCCTACCGCCGTCGCCGGCACGCTCGCCGCCGCCCGCGCCCGCTGGCCGGGCCGACGCCTCTGGGCCCTCTTCGAGCCCCGCTCCAACACGGCCGGCCGCAAGATCTTCGAGGAGGACTACGCCCGCGCCTTCTCCGGCGCGGACGCGCTCGTCATCGGTCCCGTTTTCCACGCGAAGCGCCTCACGCCCGACGCGGTGATGAACCGCCAGGGCCTGACCGACCGCTTCACCCGCGCCGGCAAGCCCGCCCTCGCTCCCGAGCGCCTCGAAGACATCCCCGACTTCGTCCGCCGCGAGGCCCGTCCCGGCGACATCCTCATCCTGATGTCCTCGGGAGCCTTCGGAGGCCTGCCCGGATCCCTGCTGGACGCTCTGACACCGCTTCGCGCCTCGGAGCGCTGAACCGCCGCGCGTGACGATGAGGAAATACGCGGCGCCCGGTTTCCTCGGCGCGCTCGCGATCGCGCTCTACTTGTGGACGGCGTTCAACGCGCCGGTGGTGCTCTGGTCGGACAGCCAGACGGACCTGGCGTGGGCGAAACAGGGGCTCGGCATCTTCAAGCCGATTCCGCCGCCCGCTCACGGAAAGCCGATCGATCACCTTCCCAAGCCCGGGTACCTGCTCTTTCTTCGCGGGGCGATGCTCGCGCTGCCCCCGCTGGGCGAGACTCGGTCGGTCGTCGTCGTCCAGTCACTGCTTCTCGCGCTGTCGATCCTCGGGACCTCGCTCTGGATCGCGCGAAGGCGCGGCCCGGGAGTCGGAGCGGCGGTCGCGGTCGTGTGCCTGCTTTTTCTGCGTCTGCGCGACGCCTCGAGCGCCGTGATGACCGAGGCCCTGGCGGCGGCGCTGCTGCTCCCGATCGGGGCGGTCCTGCTCGAGCCCGCCGGATGGCGGGGCGCCGGGTTGCTGCACGGGGCGATGTGCGGAGCGCTCTTCCTCGTCCGGCCCAACTGCGGCGGCGCGGTCGTCCTGATCGCCGCCGTCGTCTTCGCCGCGGCCCGCGAGATCCGCCGGCTGGTCTTCTTCCTCGCGGGATTCGCGGTTCTCATCGTCCCTTTCTGGTACCTGGGCCGTTCGAACCTTCCGGGTGACCCGCTCCACGGGCTCGGGTACCAGATCGTCGAGGGCAGCGCGGACTACTACTGGGCGCCTTCGATTTCGCCGTGGCCGGTCGGGGAGACGCCGGGCAAGGCGGTGGCGGAAGAGCTGCGCGTCGCTCAGGAGAACTGGAAGAGGACCTTCGCCTCGGCGGAGCCGGACCGGACGCGCCAGATCGCCTGGAGGGCTTTCCACGGATTCCTGGGAACCGAGTTCTACGACTTCCGCTGGTTCGATCCCTACGCCCTGGCGGCGAACATCTCGCGCTGGATCTCGCCTTTCTTCATCCTCGCGGCGATGGCCATCCTCGCCGCCGCGCCATGGCGTGAGGGGCGAGGGAAGCTTTGCGGAGTCCTTCTGCTCCTGATCTTCATCGGCCAGGACCTCGTGCTCGGATCGAACCCCCGGTACGCGCTGCCGCTTCTTCCGCTGCTGTTTGTTTTCGCGCTGGCCGCCGCCGGGCCGTTCTTCGGAGCGAGAAGGGGGCGCGGTGTCATCGCCCTGGTCTTCTTCGCAGGTCTGATCGTCGCAGCCTGGTGGCAGCGCCAGATCCTCGACTGGCAGTGGGGAAAAATCGAATCCGCGGACGTGACGCTCCTCCAGGAGATCCCAAAGGGCTCCCTGCCCACGCGCGAGCCGGCGACCCTCCATGTGCGCATCGCCTCCGCCCACGCGGCCGCGCCCGCGGGGCTCGAGGTCTTCGTGCCGCCGAAGAAGGTCCTCTATTCGATCGGAAAGGAGACGGCCCGCGGAAATCCCGTCCTCACGATCCCGCTCCCCGCCTGGCTCCTCGAAGCGAACCGGTCCGGCCCGGTGACCCTGTCGCTTCGCTCGACCGGCTCGTACGGAGAGACGTCGTTTCTCCTCTTCCCGGTGATTCCTCCGCCGTGGGCGAGACCCACCTACCGCGACGGCTCGAGGGAGCTCTCCCCCTCAACCGGCATTCGCCGCGGCGCCCTCGATTGGTGGGCGCACCCAGGATCCGACCGGGCGGGAGGGGCAAGCCCCTCCCCTACGGCTCCGCCGCTTCACGAACAGCAGCGCTAGGCGGACTTCGCGACCCGGTTCTGGAGGATGCCGATCTTTTCGATCTCGACTTCGACGGTGTCGCCGGGGGAGAGCGGGGAGATGCCGGCGGGCGTGCCGGTCAAGATCAGGTCGCCGGGAAGGAGCGTCATCATTTTCGAGATGTAGGAGACGAGGAACGCCGGCGAAAAGACCATCTCGGAGGTGCGCGACGCCTGCTTCACGATTCCGTTGACGCGGGTCTCGATCGCGAGATCGGAAGGGTCGAGGCCTGTCACGATGTCCGGGCCGATCGGGCAGAAGGTGTCGAAAGACTTGGCCCGGGCCCACTGGCCGTCCTTCTTCTGAAGGTCGCGGGCGGTCACGTCGTTAGCGCAGCACACGCCGGCGAGCGCGTCGAGCCAGCGGTCCTGCGGCCAGGACTTGGCCTTGCGGCCGATCACGAGGGCAAGCTCGCCCTCGTAGTCCACTCGCGAGGACTCCGGCGGCATGACGATGTCGCCGTTGCCGAGGAGGAGCGCGGTCGGGGCTTTCAGGAAGAGGAGCGGCTCCTCCTCGGGGGCGGTGTTGCCCAGCTCCTTCGCGTGCTCGCGGTAGTTGCGGCCGACCGCGACGATCTTGGAGGGCATCGGCGGAGCGTCGTCGGAGCCGAAAGCGATGCGTTTCATTCCTGCCAGGCCTCCTCGTTCAATTCCGCTTCGTAGATCTCGCGGGCGTCGCCGGTCAGCGACGCTTCGGCGACGCCGCCTTCTTTCTCGACGAAGTTCACCGAAAAGCCGACGCGGCTTCTCGTGACGCACGTGACCGGGGCGGTGACGAGCCCCAGGCGCGCCGCGGTGATCGCCGATGCCACGACTCCGGAGCCACAGGCGAGCGTCTCCGCTTCGACTCCCCTCTCGTAGGTGCGTACGGCGATGGACCGCGGGCTCGTGATCCTGACGAAGTTCACATTTGCCCCGTCGGGCAACGCGGAGTGGCTCCGGAGCGGCGGGCCGAGGCGCTTGACGTCGAGCTCCTCGAGGTCACCGTCCACGAAGACGACGAGGTGCGGAACGCCGACCCGAAGCGGGATTCCTGTCGCGGGAAGACCGTCGCCGAAAACCGGAATCGGATCATCCGGCAATTCGACGGGAGGCAGCTCGAGCGTCACGAGATCTCCGGCGACTCGCGCGGCGATCACCGCCCAGCCCGTCTCCAGCACCGGCGCGCCGTCCGAGACGAGGCGACGCGTGACCGCGTACCGCGCGGCGCAGCGCGTCCCATTGGCGCAGAAGGAGGCGAGGCCGCCGTCCGCGTTGTAGTAGTCGAGGTGGACGCGGCCCTCGTCGCCTCCCGACAGAAAGAGCGCGCCGTCGGCTCCGACCGAGAGCCCGCGCCGGCAGAGCAGCGCGATCCGCCGGCGGTCGCCCTCGGAGAGCTGCCGCCCGTCTGCCTCGAAGAGGAGGAAGTCATTGCCGCCACCGGCCATCTTCACGAAACGAGTTGGGAGGCTCACACGCTTCTCACGAACTGACACTCCTATTCTGAGCCGACTGCCGTCCCCTTGTCATTCTGAGGAGCGAAGCGACGAAGAATCTGCTCTCGTGCGAGCTGGACCGACGAGAGTTGGTCCTTCGCTGCGCTCAGGATGACAAGGGGGTCAGCGCGAGTGACAAAGGAGTGAAGGGGTCGGGAACGTTGACTCAAAGGGGTTCGGCGATGGCTTCGGGGCTGGGGGGGCCTATGTTGCCGGACTTGTCGATGGCGCGGACGGTGTAGCGGTAGCGGGTTCCGGGTTTGGCGGTCGTGTCGGCGAGGAAGCTGTCCTTGATCGGGTCGGGCGTCAGGCGGACGAATTGTCCGGATGCCTCCGCCCGGAAGACGACGTAGCCGGCGAGGTCGGGCGAGCCGACGGGGTCCCAGACGAGGCGGACGAGACCGGCTTCACTCAATGCTTCCAGACGCCCCGGCGCCGGCGGCGGGAAGACGTCGCGATAATCCAGAGCGGCTTCTTCCGCCGGAGCGCCTTCCACCTTCGGCTTGTCAGGCAGCGTCGCGCGGACCGTGTAGACGAGCGGACCGTACGGCGCCGTGAAGTCCACGAACGCCATGCCGCGGATCGGTTTCTCGTTCAAGGGACGGTCGTATTCCTCTTCCGGCAGCGATCGCCTGTAGACGAAGTAGCCGCCGATCTCGACCGTCCTGCCGAGCATGTCGGTGCCCGGCTCCTGCCACTCCAGGCAGACCCGCCCCTCTTCGGGTGTGACCGCGAGGATGACCGGAGCGGCGGGCGGGACCGCCGGAGCCACGACGGCGATGTTGGAGATCGGGCTCTTCTGACCGCCTCGGCGCCTCGAGATGACGGCGTATCCGACCGTCGGCGGCAGCTTCCCTTCCTTGAGCAACGGCCCCAGGCCGTCGCGGTAGGTGATCGCCGCGCCGTGCGTCCTCTGCGAGAGCTCCGCGACGGGCAGCGACGCGACCCGCACCGACTCACGCAGGAAGGACTCTTCCGCTGCGCGCGCCGCCGCGGCCACACGCCGCGCTCCCGCCGCCGGAGCCTCGTCGGTCTTCGGACCGCCGCCCGAGGGAGCCGCGGGCTGGGCCGCCGTGGGCGAGACGTTGACCGCGCGGTAGATCTCGATTGAGTCGAGGTCGGTCAGCGGCAGGCCGCTCACCAGCCGGTCCGGGTAAGTGAACGTCAGAACCGACTCGCCCGCCTCCTGCTCCACCGCCAGGTCCGAGACCGCGCGGGGCCCGCGAGGAAGCGGCGGCTCCGGGTCCCCCTTCTTCCCGCAGGCCGCGGCCAGGACGGAGAACGCTAAGAGTGTGGCGGCGAGGAGGGCCCGGGAAAATCTTTCAGAGCACGTAACGGGACAAGTCCTCATCTTTGACGAGGTCGGCGAGCGCGGTCCGCACGTCCTCCACCTCGAGCCCGATCGCCTTGCCGGCGTTCTCCGGTCCTGCGAAGGAGATGTCTTCCAGCAGCCTCTCCATGATCGTGTGGAGGCGGCGTGCCCCGATGTTCTCGAGAGAGCGGTTGACGCGCTCGGCGTCGCGGGCGATCTCGCGGATCGCGTCGGCCGAGAAGTTCAGCTCGACCGACTCCGCGCCCAGGAGCGCCTTGTACTGCTTGATGAGCGCGTTCTCCGGCTCCGTCAGGATCCGGACGAAATCCTCCTCGATCAGCGAATCGAGCTCCACGCGGATCGGGAACCGGCCCTGGAGCTCCGGGATCAGGTCCGAGGGCTTGGAGACGTGAAAGGCGCCGGCGGCGATGAAGAGGACGTGGTCGGTCTTGACGAAGCCGTACTTGGTGTTGACCTGCGTTCCTTCCACGATCGGCAGCAGGTCGCGCTGGACTCCTTCGCGCGAGACGTCGGGCCCGCGGCCGCCGCTCTCGCGACCGGCGACCTTGTCGATCTCGTCTAAGAACACGATGCCGGAGGACTGGGCTCGCTCCACGGCCTCGCGAGCGACCTGGCCCGGATCGACGAGGCGGCCCTCTTCCTCGGCCTGGAGGATCTCGCGCGCCTCAGCCACCGTCGTCTTACGCCGCTTCTTCTTGCCGCCGAAGAGGCCGGGGAGCATCTCCTTGACGTTGATGTCCATCTCCTCGACGCCCTGGTTGGTCACGATCTCGAAGGACGGGAAGGTCTTGTCCGCGACCTCGACGTCCACCATCCGGTCCTCGAGCTTCCCCTCGCGCAGCAGCATCCGCAGCTTCCCGCGAGTCTCCTCCGCGTCGGAATCCGGCAGCGCCGGAAGGAGCAGGTCCACGAGCCGCTGCTCGGTGCGCGCCTTGGCGCGATCGCGGATCTCGGCGGTCTTCTCCTCGCGGACCATCTGGACGGCGACCTCGGTCAGGTCGCGGACGATGGACTCGACGTCTCGCCCGACGTAGCCGACCTCGGTGAACTTCGACGCCTCGACCTTGATGAAAGGCGCGTCGGCCAGTCTGGCGAGCCTCCGAGCGATCTCGGTCTTCCCGACGCCGGTCGGCCCCATCATCAGGATGTTCTTGGGCAGGATCTCGCGCGCCATCTCGGCGTCGAGCTGCTGGCGCCGCCAGCGGTTCCTCAGCGCGACCGCCACCGCCTTCTTGGCGCGCTTCTGCCCGATGATGAACTTGTCCAGCTCCACGACGATCTCGCGCGGCGTCAGCGCCCCCGCGGACTTCTTCGCCGGCTCCGTCGCCTTCTCCCCCGGCATCAGGAAAACCATGGGCTCATTCTAGATTTCTTCGAGGGTGATTCGGTCGTTGGTATAGATGTCGATGGCGGCGGCGATCTGGAGGGATTCGCGGGCGATGTCGGCCGCGGTCATGTCCGGGCGGTGCTTGAGCAGGACCCGGGCGGAGGCCAGGGCGTAGGCGCCGCCGGAGCCGACGGCGAGGACCCCTTCCTCGGGGGAGATCAGGTCGCCCGTTCCGGAGATCAAGAGCGACGTCGTCTTGTCGGCGACGATCAGCAGGGCTTCGAGCTGTCGGAGCATCTTGTCGGTGCGCCACTCCTTGGCGAGCTCGATGGCCGAGCGCTCCAGGTTGCCGCGGTGCTCCTCGAGCTTGGACTCGAAGCGCGAGAAAAGCGCGAACGCGTCCGCGGAGGAGCCCGCGAATCCCGCGAGGACGTCGCCCTCCTTCAATCGCCGGATCTTGGCGGCGGTGGACTTCATCACGGTGTTCCCGACGGTGACCTGGCCGTCGGAGGCCATCGCCACGCGGCCGCTGTGCCGCACGCAGACGACCGTCGTCGAATGCCATTTCGCTTTCGGGGTCATTTCGGTCCCGCAGGATACCCTACCGCTTCCCGCCTCCGGCGAGCGCCCGGAGCGCCGCCTCGACGACCGCCTCCTCCCCGCCGGGACGCGCGGCGGGGCGGTCCGCGACCTCGATGTCCGGGGCAATTCCGTTTCCTTCGTAGGACTTCCCGTCCTGGTCCTCCATCGCATTTCCCGAGAGCCACAGCGTCGAGCCGTCCGACAGGGTCCGGGCGCTGGCGCCGCCGCTCGCCATCCCCGCCGTCTTCTCTCCCACGATCGGACCGATCTTGTGGCGGCGGAAGCTCAGGGCCACCGCTTCGCCGGCGCTCGCCGTTCCGGAGTTGACGAGGAGAGCGACCGGGAGCGGCCTGTACTCCGGCGGCGAAGCCGCACGGCCTTCTCGCGAGCGGAGATAGTAGTCGCCGGCGCTCCATCGGCCGCGCAGGAGCGTCGCGAGGATGCCGGGGTCGTAGCCGCCCGCGTTGCCGCGGACGTCGAGCAGGAATCCCTCGATCTCCCCCCAGCCGGCGAGGTTCGGGCGCGCGCGGGCGAGCTCGGCCCGACCGAGCAGCATGTCCACGATCGCCAGCGCCGTCTCCGAAGACATCCCCCACAGGCGCGCGTATCCGTACGTCTTCCCGTCGTGCATGATCACGCGCGCGCTCTTCCACGCCTGAGCGTCGCCGGGCTCCTCCACCACCCGCACGAGGCGAGACGTCCGCTCGGCACCGGCCGCGAGCGGGCGCCACGTCACGTCGATCGCGCTTCCCGACGCTCCCTCGAAGACCAGGAAGAGGTCCCGGAAGTTCACCGGCTCTTTGCCGTACGGCCGGCCCGAGACCGAAAGGATCCGGTCGCCGACTTTCATGCCGGCACGCTCCGCGGCCGACCCGCGGAGGGTTCCCTTGACCGCCCAGCCGTCGCCGTCGCGGCCGATGCGCAGGCCAACCGTTCCCCAGTTGCGCTCGGGAAGCCGGCCGAGCGGGATCCGAAAGGTGTGAGAGTCGGAGAGCGTGGCGAGCAGGCGGTCGTAAGCTGCGTCGCGGTCCTGCGCGGATCTCGCCTTCTTGAGGTCCGCGTCCGCGCGGGCGACCGCCGCGGTCCAGTCCACGCCCTTGAGTTTCGGGTCCCAGAAACTCTGGCGAACGGCCTGGTCGATTTCGGAGAGGACAATCTCGGTCGAAGTCGCCGCGGGCTTCTGCGGTGATGAAGCCGGTAGTAGAAACAGGGCGGCTAACGCCAATTCACAATTCACAACTCGCAATTCACAATTCCTTACGCCTTGGGGTGCGCTCGGCGGTAGACGTCGCGAAGGCGAGCGGCGTCCAAGTGCGTGTACTTCTGGGTCGTCGAGAGCGAGGCGTGGCCGAGGAGCTCCTGGATGGCGCGCAGGTCCGCTCCCGCGGAGAGCAGGTGCGTGGCGAAGGTGTGGCGCAGGGCGTGGGGCGAGAGGGCCGTCGGGAGTCCCGCCGCGCGCAGGCGGCTCTTGAGCAAGCGGGCCATGGAGCGAGTCGTCAGGCGCCCCCCGCGGGCGTTGACGAACAGGGGCTCACCGTCATCGGGACCCTCGAAGCGCCGCCGGCGAGCCGAGCGGGGAGGCAGGTAGGCGCGCAGCGCCTCCTCCGCCTCTTCGCCGAAGGGAACGATTCGCTCCTTGTTTCCCTTGCCCGTCACCCGCGCGAGGCGGGCGGAGAAATCCACGTCCTCGAGGTCCAGGCCCGCCGCCTCGGAGACACGAAGCCCCGCGGCGTAGAGGAGCTCGAAGAGGGCCCGGTCGCGCTCCGGGAAGCTCCCCTCCTCCGGAGCGTCGAGAAGAGCGTCGGTGTCGGAGAGCGACATCGCCCGCGGGAGCGTCTTCGGCGTCCGAGGCGCGGGCAGGCCCTTCGCCGGGCTTCGCGACAGGTGACCTTCGCGGCAGGCCCAGCGAAAGAACGCGCGAAGGGTCGATAGGTGACGCGAGAGCGACCGCTGGGAGAGCCTGGCGCGATGGAGCGAGGCGAGGTGCGATCGGACGGCCAGCGTGTCGATCTTCGAGATGGGCGTCGAGGAGGCCGGCTCGTGGGCGAACTCCTTCTCCCAGAAATCGGCGAACCGGTCGAGATCGCCGCGGTACGCGCGCACGGTGGCCTTCGAGTAGCGGCGTTCCGCCGCCAGGTAGGACTCGAACCCGTTGATGGCCCGAGCGAGGGAGATCACCCGAAGAGTGTAGAACGCGCCGCCCTTAGAATGCCGTCAATGGAGCTTCGACCGTTTCGCGCGCTGCGGGGAGATCCGCGCTTCAAGGAGCGGCGGCCCGGGCTCTGGCTCGATCGCCAGGTCTTCGGAGAGGGCGATTCTTCAGTCGTCCTGCCGGTGCTCGTCGGCCTGGTCCGCCTCGGCGAGGGCTCGGCCGTGGACCTGTCGCGCGAAGAGCCCGTGCATGACGCCGTGTCGGCCCGGGTGGGAGCGCTCGTCTCGGCGAAGGCAGACTCCGAGCCGTGCCTGCTGTTGACCCGGGCACCGCTCTCTGCGGCGCTCGCGACGACCCGGGCGCCGGACTTCACTCTCGGACGCAACGGCGGGGCGCGGCACCTCTTCTTTCGGATCAACGACTACGCGCAGCACGTCGAGCTGCAGGGGCTCGTCAAGAACGCGGAGGCGGAGCTGCTGGCCGGGAGGAGCCTCTGGGACGCCGGGCAGCAGTTCTCGACATCGCCCGCCGCGGCGAAGCTGCCCGGAGCGAAGTACAAGCTCTGCGCGATCGTGGACGAGCGGTCGCTGGGGGAGGGGCTACCCCGGCTGGCGGCGCCGGTGGGGGTTCTCGGCTACGCCTTCGAAGACCCGGTGTATTGAGCGCAAGCGCGGCAGCGTCCTCCGGGTTTTGTTTGTAGGGGAGGGGCTGCCCCTCCCGCCCGGTCGTGCCCTATCGGAGAAGCGATAACGCGGCTTCTCCACCAAGATCCTTAGGTCGCTTCGCTTTCCTCAGGATGACAACGGCGGGCTGACGCCTGCCGTTGTCACTTCTTCTTGGCGAAGCCCCTCACGTCGTTTTTCACCAGGCTCTCGATCTGCTCCTTGGTCAGCTTCTTTCCGAAGGCGGGCATGTCTTCGCTTCCGTCGCGGACTTGCTTGATCAGCTGGTCGTCCTTCTTCGAAGATTGCCATTCCGCGTCGGTGAAATCGCGCGCCATGAGCTGCTGGCCCCTCGGCGTGTTCGCCGTGCCGTCCTTCCCGTGGCACTTGGCGCAGTACTCGCCGTAGAGCGCGGAGGGATGCTCGTCCCCGCCTGCCGTCTTGTCGCCTCCCGACGCCGGCAGCACGGCCGCCCCCATCCAGGCCGCCGCGATGAGGATGCCGCCCAGGGTCTTCGCGTTCTTCATTCTCTCTTCTCCTTCATCCGTTACGCGCTTTCTGCATGTCGCGGAGGATGTGCTCCGCCTCCCAGTGCTCCCCGTAGTAAATCGTCGCGAGGTTCCCTTTTGGATCAACGACCGCCACGGCCTGCGTGTGAATCATCTGTCCCTTTTCGGGGTAGTACATCACGCCGAAGCTCGTGGCGACGTCGGCGACTGCCGCCGGGGCGCCGGTCAGGAACTTCCAGCGCTTCAAGTCCGCGCCGACCATCTTCGCGTACTCGGCCAGGACCGCGGGTGTGTCGTGCTCGGGATCCACGGTCACCGTCAGCAGGTGCCCGAACTTTTCCTTCGCGAGCATCGCGTCGAGCTTCGAGAACTTCGCCGTCGTCATCGGGCACGCCGTCGCGATCGGACACCGCGTGTAGAGAAACGTCACCGCGACCGGCTCCCCTCGCATCTGGGAGAGCCGCACGGGCAGGCCGGCCTGGTCGGTCAGGACGAAATCCGGAACCGGGTCGCCCAGCTGCACTCCCCGGTTGGGCACCGGCGTCACGAAGCCTGTGCCGGCGGCCTGCCTGCCCGGCGAGACGGTCGAGGGCGGCGGGGGCGCGGGCGTCCCGACGAAACCGCGCGTCAAGATCTTCTCGAGCCAGTACCGGTCTTTCTCGACGACGAGCGTCGCCTCGATCTTGTCGCCGGGCCGCAGGAGCTTCGTGACCTGCGGATCGTCACGGACCGGGAACGCCATCGTCATCCCCTGCATGTAGTCCGCGATCGTTTCGTGCTCGACCGTAACCTCGGACCGCTCCGTGTTGACCTCGCGGATGACCCCCTTGAGCGTGTACCGCTTCGCCTTCTCGGCCGAAGCCGTCTCGCTCCGCCGGCAGGAGGCGGCGCACACCGCGGCGGCGGCGAGAAGCAGGAACAACCGGATCCATTTCACGGTGCTTCTTAAACGCCCTTGCCGGCGGCGTATTTCCGATTAAGGAACCTCGAAGGTGAGCGAGGCCCAGAGGCTCTCCCAGTCGGCGCCGGTGTCCGCCGGGGCGGGGACCATGTGCACGACCCGGGCCAGCCAGACGCCTTTGCGAGGCAGCTTGAACGAGACGCGGCCGTCGGGGCCGGTCCTCGCGGTCATGGTGTTGTCGGGATCGTCCTGCCGGGTCAGCTTCACCAGCGCTCCCGGCAGTCCCTGCCCCTCGTGGACGAGCCGCAGCTTCATCGCGTCGCCCGCGCGGAGCTTCAGCGGGTTGGACTCCGCGACGAGCTCCAGCGTGAAGCCGAGGGTCCCGTCGAACCCGGAATCCCCGGTTCCGTTCCCAGCGATGACGGACTTGGCGCAGCGCGAGTAGACCTCGTTTCCGGGCTTGGCGCGCTCGTTTCGCGAGGCGCGGGCCTTGAGCACGGAGTCGAGCCCCTCGTCCTCGAGGTACTTCTCGAATTTCTCGGCCTCGAGCGTGATCGGCGTTCGGCTGCTGCGATAGCCGATCAGGAGGAACCCGGGCGTCGGGATCCTCACGAAGCCCGCCGGATCCGTTCCGGGCAGCCCGCCGATCGAGGCCTCTCCGGTCGGCGTCGCCAGGACGAACTTGACGATCTTGGGCCCCGCTCGCGGGACCGGCTCGCCGCGGAAGTGCTCTCCGACTCGAAGCGACACCGCCAGCTGAGACCCGACCGCCGGGCGGAAGCTCGACGGCTCGATCCAAAAGTCGTGCGCGGCAAGGGCCGCGGCGGCCGCGAGCAGGAGAAGAGCGGAAAGCGCTCGCCGGATCACACCCGCGCTCCGTCCTTTTTCAGGAAGTCCGCGAGCCTTCCCGGGTCGAGGTTTCCTCCCGAAAGGATCACGCCCACTCGGCGGCCCGAGAAGTCGGCCTTGCGGTGGCGGACGGCGGCCGCGCCGGCGACGCCGGACGGCTCGACCAAGACTTTCATCCGCTCGAGCATCCACGAAAGGGTCTCGATCATTTCCTCGTCGGATACGAGCAGGATGTCCGAGACGGTTTCCTGGACGACCGGGAAAGTCAGCTTGCCGGGCGAGGGGACCTGGAGACCGTCGGCGATCGTCCTCGGGATGTCGATCGAGACCCTCTCGCCTTTCGCCAGGGACATCGCGGTGTCGTTGGCGGTCTCCGGCTCGACGCCGTAAACGGTGATCGAGGGGCGCAGGTGCTTGGCCGCCGTGGCCGATCCGGCGATCAGGCCCGCCCCAGAGACCGGGACGAGGAGAAAATCGAGCTCGGGAACCTCCTCGAGAAGCTCAGCCGTCGCGGTGCCCGCTCCCGCCATGATGAGGTCGTCGTCGAACGGCGGGACCAGGAGCGCTCCCCGCTCGCGCACCAGGCGCTCGCCGATCTCGTCGCGGCTCTCGGTGTAGCGGTCGTAGAGGACGACCTCCGCTCCATAGCCGCGGGTCGCGGCGAGCTTGGACGCGGGAGCGTCCTTCGGCATGACGATCGTCGCTTTCAATCCCAGGAGCTTCGAGACGAGCGCCACGGCCTGCGCATGGTTGCCCGAGGAATAGGCGACGACCTCGGAGAAGGGGCGGCGCTCCGACTCGGCCTTGATCTTGTTGAACGCGCCGCGGAACTTGAAGGCCCCGGCGCGCTGGAGGTTCTCGGCCTTGAAGAAGACCGAGGCGCCCGCCTCCTCATCGAACTGCCGCGAGCGCAGCACCGGCGTGCGCGCGGCGACGCCCTCGATCCGGCGGCGAGCCGCCGCGATGTCGTTCCAGGTCAGCATGCGGAGACTATTTCCGAAGCGGTCTGCGATTTCCACTCGCGAATGGCGGCGAGCGCCCGCTCGACCATCATTCGCCGCCGAGCGGCCCTGTCCCGGATCAGCGAATGGGACGTGTCCTCGATCAGGCCGAACGTCACGTTCATCGGCTCGAAAGGCTTGTCCGGCGGCCGCTCCGAGCAGTGGCGCGCGAGCGAACCGATCGCGGTCGTGTACGGGAGGGCGACCGGCTCCCGCTCCTCGAGGATCTGCGCGATCGTCAACCCCACGGCGAGCCCGGTCGCGGCGCTCTCGACGTACCCCTCGACTCCAGTGATCTGACCGGCGAAGAAGATCCTCGGCTCCCGGCGCATCCGCCAGAACCGGTCGAGGTGGGCCGGCGCCTTGATGTAGGTGTTGCGGTGGAGCATCCCGTAGCGTGCGAAGACGGCGTTCTCCAGGCCCGCGATCTTGCGGAAGATGCGCTGCTGCTCCGGGATCTTCAGCTTCGTCTGGAACCCGACGATGTTGTAGTGCTCCTTCGCGAGGTCGTCCTGGCGGAGCTGCACGACGGCATACGGGGGACGCCCCGTGCGCGGGTCGGGCAGGCCCATCGGCTTCAACGGCCCGTGGCGAAGGGTCTCGCTTCCCCGCTCGGCCATGACCTCGATGGGAAGACAGCCCTCGAAGTACACGCCCTTCTCGAAATCCTTGACTGGGACGGTTTCGCCCGCCAGCAGGTCGCCGATGAAGGCCTCGTACTCCTGCTTCGTCATGGGGCAGTTCCAGTAGTCCTCCCCCTCTCCCTTCCCGTAGCGCGACATCGCGTACATCTTCGAGAAATCGAGCGAGGAGGCGACGACGACCGGAGCGATCGAATCGTAGAAATAGAGATCTTCCGTGCCCAGCAGCGCTCCGATTTCGCGGTCGAGAGAGGGCGACGTCAGCGGCCCGGTGGCGAGGACCACGAATCCCTCGCGAGGAATCTCCCGGATCTCTTCCCGCACGAGCTCGATCTCCGGTCGGGCCCCGATGGCCTCCGTCACGCGGTCGGCGAAGATCGTCCGGTCCATCGCGAGAGCGTCTCCCGCCGGAACGGCTGCCGAGCGGGCGCTCCGGATGATGAGCGAGTCGAGCTCCTCCATCTCGCGCTTCAGGAGCCCCACGGCGTTCAACGGGTTGTCGGACCGGAAGGAGTTGGAGCAGACGAGCTCGGCGCACTTACCGGTCTGGTGCGCCGAGGTCCCGACCTCTGGCCGCATCTCGTACAAACGGACGCGGTGGCCTCGCCGCGCGAGCTGCCACGCGCACTCCGATCCCGCCAGCCCCGCTCCCACCACCGTGACGGCCATAGGCCGCGGATTCTACGTGCGCGACTTGCGGCGGGCGACCGGGATGACGAAGCGGATCGCGGTCAGGCGAGGAGAGAACGCGGCGATCTTGTTGTCCACCAGGCCGGCCGTGAGTCCCGTCTCCTGAACCTCGATCCAGGAATACGGAAAGGAGAACTCCTTGATGTACGGCTTCTTGGGAAGAACGACCCAGAGCGATCCGGCCTTCGTCAGCCTGTTCTCCAGGTCCTGGAAGAAACCCAGCAGCCAGCCCCGCTTCGGGACTTCCGCCAGGAGCCACGCCCAGCGGCCCCTGGGCCACTCCCGAACCGGCTCGACGAGGGGCCCGAAGACCTCGCGGCAGGTCTCCCGGAACTCGGTCGAGAACCCCCGGCAGAAGCGCCTTTCCTCGACCGGAAGCGAGAACTTGGACCAGGGCGGGCGACCCGGCATGAAACGGATTGTGAGCCGCCTCGTTAAGATTGTCACGTGCGGGCCTCGGTGATCATCCCTTGCCGCAACGGGGAGCGGATCGTGGCCGAGGCGGTCCGGTCTGCGCTGGCGCAGAGCGAGCCGCCCCTGGAAGTCTTCGTGGTGGACGACGCCTCGACCGACCGGACCGCGGAGGCCGCACGGGAGGCGGGGGCGTGGGTCCTGCGGCTGGAGGAGCGGAAGAACGCCGGGGGCGCGCGCAACGCCGGGATCGAGGAATCGCGAGGGGACGTCCTCGCCTTCCTCGACGCGGACGTCTCCGCGCCGCCCGACTGGCTGGAGCGGGTGCGAGCGGACTTCGAAAGCGACAAGGACGTCGTGGCGGTCGGCGGGAGCGTGCGCAACGGCCGCCCTGGCCTTTACGGCGACCTCGACCTCTACCTCAACCACTCCGAGTGGATGGGGGGACGCGCGTCCTACCGCGGCCTCATCCCGACGCTGGGCGTCGCGTACCGGCGCGGCGCGGTCGGCCCGGTGCGGTTCGTCGAAACCAACCTGGGCGAGGACGCTTCCTTCGGCGCCGAGGTCCTCGCCCGCGGCGGTCGGCTCTGGTACGACCCGGGGATCGTCATGACGCACCGACACGAGCGGCTCGACCGTCGGACTTTTCTCGCGAGGCAGGTCAACGCCGGAAGGACGATCTACCGGACCCGCGTCCTCCACGACCGGCCCGGGAAGATCCTCGTCCGGTTTCCGGCGCTCGTCTTCCTCTTTCCGCACCTCTGGATCGTCCTGGCCCGCATGATTCGCGCGGGGAAAACGGGTCGGGCGATCGCTCTGTTTCCTTGGCTTTTCGCCGGCGAGGTCGCCCGCATTCGCGGCTTCTTCCAGGCCCGGCGGGAGCACCGCCGCACGGGAGTGTTCGAGAACCCTCCCGCGGCCCGGGAGCTTCGCGCGTGACGGGCCGAGCCGGGCAGGCCCTCGCGCTGGCCCGCGACTGGATCGCGCCGGGCGAGGCCCTGGCGCAGTGGACGCATTTCGTCACCTCGATCTGCAACGCCCGCTGCGCCCACTGCTTCTACCCGATCAACGCGGGGAAGAACGAGCTGACGCTCGACGAGATCGACAAGCTCACCCGAACGCTCCCGCCGATCCGCCTTCTCCTGATCGGCGGCGGCGAGCCGTTCCTCCGGCGCGACCTTCCGGAGATCCTGCGCCTCTACTTCGAGAGGACCGGGTTCTTCACCTGCTCGATTCCCACCAACGGGTTCGGGCCGGAAGAGATCACGCGGTCGGCGGAGCGCGTCTGCGGCTTCGATCGGAACCTGTCGTTGGGGCTGACGGTCTCGCTCGACGGGTTCCGCGAGTACCACGACCACGTCCGCCGCGTGCCGGGTCTCTACGACAGGGCCGTCGCGACGCTCGAGAATCTCCTGGCGCTCGCCCGCACGACTCCCAACCTCACGGTGGGCGTCACGACGGTCTTCATGCGGGACAACCAGAAGGACTTCGAGGCGTTCGCCGACCACGTCTACGAGGCCTACCGTCCCCACCAGCATTCGATCAACCTGATCCGGGGAGAGGCGTACGACCCGACGCTCAAGGACGGCCTCGACGTGGACCTCTACGCGCGCATCTGCGAGAAAAACGACGCCCGCTATCCTCCGGGAGAGATCCAGTCGGGCTGGAGGGGCGTTCGCACGCGGGCCCGGCGCGAGGTCAATCGGCTGCGCTACGAGTACATCGCCCGGCAGGCCAAGGGCGGCCCCTTCGAGCAGTTCTGCCTGGCCGGGGAGCGGGAGTTCGTCCTCTCGGAGGACGGCATCGTCACCGCCTGCGAGCTGATCGGCGACAACCTCGGCAACGTCCGCGACTTCGACTACGACTTTCGAAAGTTGCGCGCGTCCGGAGCCATTTCCGCCTTCGACACGAAGAAGCGCGCCATGCTCTGCAAGTGCACCCATGAGTGCAACACCCGCACGATGCTGCTGTTTGACCGATCGAACGCTTTGCCGGTCATCGCGGCAATGGCAGGTCTAAGAGCGGGTGTTCCGAAGAGCAATTTGTGATTTGTGATTTGTGATCAGGGCGGGAAAGACTTTTCAATCCTAATCATCACTCTTTCTTCCTCGCCTTAGCCGCGAGGATCATGCCGCTGTTCCTCTTTCCGCCGATGGCACGGTCGAGGAGGAGGAGCGGGTAGAGGACCGGGAAGAGCAGGATGAAGACGCTCCGGAAATGGAAGAGCGACCCGAACCGCAGGATCGCGATCGAGAGGCGGCCGGAAAAGAGGTATTCGGTCTCCAGAACTTCGAACCCGGCCCGCCGGAGCATCTCCGACAACTTCGCCTGGCTGTAGAACTGGTTGCAGCGGTATTCCTTCGCGTACTTGCGCCGGAAGCCGTCCGGCACGTGCGGCGAGTCGAGGCAGTCCACCGTGAGCGCGAAGACGCCGCCGGGCTTCAGGACCCGATGCACTTCCGCCAGCACCGCCGAATCGTCCCGCGTGTGCTCCAGCACGCAGACTGAGACCGCGCGGTCGAAGGAGCCGGCTGAGAACGGCTGCGCCTCGCCCTCTCCCAGCACGACCTTGCCCTTCGAATCGACGAAGCTTTTCGCGACTCCCGCCGCTTTCGCCGAAGGATCCACGCCGACGACGTCGTGCCCTTTTCGGGAAAGCTTTCCGGCGAACGCCCCCTTCCCGCTCCCTACGTCGAGAAGCCTTTTGGGGCTTCCAAGGTCGAGATACCGCGTCAGGACGGACAACTCCATCCGCCGCACCCCATGCACTCCCTGCCAGTTCCGATAGATGAAGCTTTTGATCGAGCTGATCACGGCTTTCAGATGCTAACCGGAGCCGTCGCGACCAAAACCTGTCCGTCGCGATGTCGCCCGACATCTCCGCCTTCGCCTGGGCGAAGACGCTGCGCCACTTCGGCGCGCCGCGGGAGCGCTTGACCCCGCCGCTAGCCGCCGTTGCTCCCG
>DATFQY010000149.1:0-28778 GCA_035263845.1 Thermoanaerobaculia bacterium
GAGCGGCGACGAACGACTGGGGCCCCGTCATCTCGGTCGGCTACAAGTTCTGACCTGCACCAAGGTCCGATCGCCCCGGGGCCGCCGCCGCTGCTAGCGTTTCGGCCTCACCCGCCATGCCGCGTCTTCGTCGTGTCACGCTCGTGCTGGTCGCCGGATCGTGGATCGTTTCCGCGCGGCCATTTTCCGGCCAGCCGGCCTCGATGAAGGATGCGCTGCGCGAGAGGCTGGAGCGCCTGCAGGCGATGGACCGCGCCGGCGTGCCCCGAGCGGAGATCGCGGCGCGCCGGGCCCTGCCCATGCTCTACGAGGAAGCGGGGTTCGAGCCCTTCTGGACGGCCGTGCGGGTCCAGACGCTGCTTTCGCTGCTGCGCGAATCCGCCGAGGACGGCCTCCAGCCTGAGGACTACCACCTCTCCGAGCTGACGAAGCTCGCGCCGAGTTTCTCCGGCGGCGCGGAGGCGGGAGCGAGGGCGCAGGCCGACGTGCTCGCGACCGACGGTTTCTTCCTCCTCCTCTATCACCTTTACCTCGGCAAGGTGGACCCGAAGACCCTCGAGGCGACCTGGAACTTCGATCCCAGGCCGGTCGGGGAAAGCCAGGGCGTGGCCTTCGTGCTCGACGCGCTGAAGACGGGAAAGCTTCGCGAGGCCGTGGCGAGGGTCCGCCCGGACCACTGGTGGTACGCGAAGGCCCGCGCGGCGCTGGCGGAGTACCGCGGCCTGGCGGCGAAGGGAGGCTGGCCGGCCGTCCCTCCCGGAAAGACGCTCAAGGCGGGAATGAAGGACCCGCGAGTCGTCGCGCTCCGCCGCCGCCTCGCGGCGACCGGGGAGCTCTCGGCCCAGCCGCTCGACTCCGACGCTTTCGACCCGGCTGTCGTCGAGGCCGTGAAGAGGTTCCAGGAGAGGCATCGCCTCGGCGCTGACGGGGTGGTGGCGGCCGGGACGCTCGCCGAGTTGAACGTCCCCGTGGAGGCCCGCGTCCTGCAGATTCGGTTGAACCTCGAGCGGGCGCGCTGGGCCCTTCACGAGGTCACCGACGACGACCTCGTGGTCGTGGACCTCGCCGGGTTCGAGGTGCTCTACGCGAAGAAGAACCAGGTCGCGTGGAGGTCCCGGATCCAGATCGGAAAGCCCTACCACGCCACGCCGATTTTCAAGTCCAGGATCGACACGGTCGTTTTCAACCCGACGTGGACAATTCCTCCGGGGATCCTCGCGCGGGAGACGATCCCGGCGATCCGGCGCGACCCCGGGTACCTTGCGAAGAAGGGCCTCGAGGTCGTGGACGCGAAAGGGCAAAAGCTGGACCCGGCCGGAGTGGACTGGGGGTCCTCGAAAGCGTCCGGCTACATGGTGCGCCAGCCGGCGGGGGAGGACAACGCGCTGGGGCGCGTGAAGATCCTGTTCCCGAACCCGTACTTCGTCTACCTCCACGACACGCCGAGCAAGTCCCTCTTCGAGAAGTCGGACCGCGCCTTCAGCCACGGCTGTATGCGGGTAGATCGGCCGCTGGAGCTGGCCGAGCGCGTCCTGAACGATCCGGAGAGCTGGAACGCCGGCACGATCGCGCAGACGATCGAGGCAGGCGAGACGAAAACCGTGCGGCTGAAGAACCCGGTCCCCGTCCTCATCATGTACTGGACGATCGATCCCGTCGGCGAGGGAAAGACCGAATTCAAGCGGGATCCGTACGGGCGGGACCCGCCGCTGGCGCGCGCCCTCGACGAGCCCTTTCCCTCCGCGACGAAGGCGAAGGCTTAGGGGCTTCCCGCGGGAGGCGGGAACTTGGCGAGGATCTTCTCGGTCGCGGTCTCGATCTTGCCGGCGAGCTGCTCGGGATTGGTCCCGATCATTCCGGTGTAGACGCCGCGCCAGACGAGCTTCATGCCGGAGTTGCGGATGTCGAGGGCCAGCGTCCCTTCCTTCTCCCACTTCGAAGAGAGATAGATCGTCCCGGTCCAGTAGTTGTAGGACCCCCACTTGTCCTGCTGCAGGATTCCCTCGGGGCTCGTGGCGTAGCTGACGAAGATGTCGGGCGGGGCGCCCTTGGAGTTGACGTAGCCTTTCTTCGTCAGCTCCTTCTCGACGGCCTCGCGGACGTGCAGGTCGATGAACCGTCCGTCCACCATCCCGCCGCCGTGCGGGTACTGGAAGGGCGGTCCGTCGTACCAGGCGAACGTCTTGATGCCGGCGAAGCTCGCCTGGTGGTCCCACGCGTGCTGGATCGAGGGCTTCCCGGTGCTGCCGCAGGACGCGGCGGCCACGGCGAGCACGACGCAGATCACAAGTCGCTTCATGACGCAACGTTACCTCGCCTTGGCGAGACGCGAGACCCCGGACGAAGGTGCCACGAACGCCCGGAGCCGCCTGCGGGGCAGGGGCTCAGGTACCAAAGTCCTATCGCCACCGCCCGGCCGGCGACTGTACCGTTGCCTCGAAAAAGGGGGCGAGGGCGATGACGTCGAAAGCAGGGAAACTCCTTCTCAGTTGGACTCTTGCCGCGGCCGGGCTCGCCTGGGTCGCGACGGCGGCCGCCGCGGACAAGGGCCCCGCGGGACAGTTCACCGGAACCGCGACCGTCCAGACGCCCTCCGGAACCCGCAGCATGGGCGTGCAGATCTTCGTCCAGCGGCCCATGACGGTCGAAGAGGCGCAGCATCTCAAGCAGGTCCTCGCGGACGGGGGCCAGCAGGCCCTGCTCAATGCGATCCGCGGCGGCAATCGCGGGCACTTCCGCTTCGGCGCGATGGATTACCCCATCGACCTCGTGGTGGCTCAGGAGAGCCGCGACGGGTTCAAATACGTCATCGTGACCGCGCGGCCCCTGAAGTACGAGGAGGTCAACGAGGGGAAGGAGTCGCTCGATCATCCCTTCACCGTCGTGATGTTCGAGGCGCCGTCGTTCGGCAGCGGGAGCGGGGAGGTCTACACGAAAGCCGCGCTCCAGGTCGAAGGCGACGGCTGGGTGCGGGTCTACGAGTACGGCAAGGACCCCGGCACCCTCAAGGACGTCAAGCGGAAGTAGCCCTCGGTAGCACCAAGGTCTGACTGGCCCGGAGAGGGCCCGGAAGACAGCATGAGTCCCAGGACGAAAGGGGGAGAAATGTTGAAGAGAATCGCTCTCACCGCGCTTCTGGCGGCGGCGCTCGCGGCGCCCGCGGCGGGCCAGGAGAAGGGCAAGGATGCCGGAACCCGGAAAGTCGCCGAGGGAAGCTCGACTTCCATCACGGCGACCGTCGAAGCCATCGACACGCAGCGCCGCGAGCTGACGCTCAAGGGGCCCGGCGGCAACCTCGTGGTCATGGAAGTGCCGCCCGAGGTCAAGAGGTTCAACGAGATCAAGGTCGGCGATCACCTGACCGTCCAGTACAAGGAAGCGATTCTGGTGGACCTCCACAAAGCGGACTCCGGGGCCAAGCTCGGGATGACGGAGGAGATCGGCGGCGAGCGCAAGCCCGGCGCCAAGCCGGCCGGGGTCCTGACGCGCCGCTTGAACGCGACCGTCGAGGTCGTCTCGACCGACACCAAGGCGCCCTCCATCACGATCAAGGAAGCCAATGGGAACACGCACTCCTTCCGCGTCCGCGATGGGAAGAAGCTCGAAGGCGTCAACCCGGGCGACAAGCTGGCGATCACCTACGAGGAGGCCGTGGCGGTCAAGGTCACGTCCCCCGAAGGCAAGTGATCCCTCCGGTCCTGCGGCAGGGCGTCCGGCTGTTGGCGGCGCTGGCCGCGGCGGCCGCGGCCTCCTGCGCCTCTTCGGAGCCCAAGTCGGTGGCGCCCGCGATCCCGACCGGGGGAGACGTCTCGTCGGTCAAGGCGCTCGCCGGGCGGTGGGAGGGGACCTACACGAACCCGCAGAACGGCCGCACGGGAACGATCGTCCTGGAGTTCTTCAAGGGCAACGAGACCCACGGCGACATCCTGATGATCCCGCCGGGGTCGAAGCAGGCCAAGCCCACCCCCGAGGAGACCCTGCGCACGATGCCGAGGGTCCTCGAGATCAACTTCATCGACGCCGGAGCCGGCGGCCAGATCTCGGGCGCCGTCGGGCCCTACGAGGACCCCGACACGCATTGCCAGTCGCATTCGCAGTTTTCCGGCACGGTCAAGGGAGACCTGATCCAGGGCACTTTCCGCACCGAGTGCGACGACAAGGGCGCTCCCGCGACATCGGGCACCTGGTCGGTCACCCGGGTCAAGCGTCCCGGCTAGAGAGTCCGGCCGTGAGAGACGTTATCCGGCGAGGCCTCTTCGCCGTCGCTTTCCTTCTGTTCGCAGGCGGGCTGGGGGCCCAGGACCTCGAGCCCCGGGCCTACACGGTTTCGCCGCTGGGCTTGAACTTCGTGTTCCTGGGTTACAACCGCTCGACGGGCGATCTGGTTTTCGACGCCGCCGTCCCGATCACCGACGCCAGCGCCGACATCAACGCGGGGATCATCGGCTACTACCGCTCGCTCGACTTCTTCGGGCGCAACGCCAACGCCCGGGTCATCGTTCCCTACGCGTGGGGCAATGCGAGGGGGAGCATCGGCGAGCAGACCCGGGAGGTCTACCGCTCGGGCCTGGCGGATCTGAAGGCGCAGTTCGCGGTCAACCTGTACGGAGCGCAGGCCATGCCTCGGCGCGAGTGGGCCGCCTTCCGGCCCGGGACGAACCTGTGGGCGAGCCTGACCTTTCTTGCTCCGACGGGTCAATACAGCCCCGACAAGCTCATCAACGTCGGTTCCAACCGCTGGGTCTTCAAGCCCGAGGTCGCGGCCACGCAGGCTCTCGGGAAGTGGACCGGGGAGATCTATCTCGGCGTCCTGTTCTTCACGGACAACTCGAGCTTCTACCCGGGCACGGTCAACCGGGCGCAGGCCCCCATGGGCGCCTACCAGGGGCACGTGATCTACAACTTCCGGAGGAACCTGTGGGTGTCCGTGGACGGCACCTACTATCACGGCGGGCACACGACCATCGACGGCGTCAGCAAGGATGACTACCAGAGAGCGTCGCGCGTGGGCGCGACGGCGTCGTGGATCGTGACGCCCAGCCATTCCGTCAAGTTCCAGTACGCGAGCGTCAAGACCATCCGCATCGGCGGCAAGTTCGACGCCTACACCTTCGGGTACGCCTTCAGCTGGTTCGATAAGTGAAAGGAGCTCGTGTGAAAACGACAAGAGGGATCCGCGCGACGCTCCTGCTCGCGGGGTTGGTCCTGGCCTGCGAAACCGCCGTGGCGGAGCTTCCGCCCGGCGGCTGCCGGATCGGGCTCGCCCTGGGAGGCGGTGGAGCCCGCGGCGCGGCGCACATCGGCGTGCTGAAGGTCATCGAAGAGCTGCGCATCCCGGTGGACTGCATCGCCGGAACGTCCATGGGCGCGGTCGTCGGCGGGCTCTACGCGACCGGCTACAGCCCGGCGGAGCTGGAGAAGATCGTGGGGTCGATCGACTGGGTCCACATCTTCGACGACGACCCGCCGCGACCCTATCGCTCCTTCCGCCGCAAGGAGGACGACTTCCTCTACGCGCTCGGCCTGGAAGTCGGATTGAGAGGGGGAATCACCATCCCGCCGGGCCTGATCGCCGGCCGCAAGCTCGGGTTCATCCTCCAATCGACGACGCTGCCGGCGTCGGGGATCACCGACTTCGAGAAACTCCCGATTCCGTTTCACGCGGTCGCGGCGGACGTTCAGACGGGCGAGTCCGTCGAGATCTCCAAGGGAAACCTCGCGACGGCGATCCGCGCGAGCATGGCGATCCCGGTCGTCTTCACGCCGGTGGAGCTCGACGGCCGGCTCCTGATCGACGGCGGCAACTCCGAGAACCTGCCGGTCCGGGCGCTCAAGGAGATGGGCGCGCAGATCATCATCGCTTCGGATGTCGGCTCCTCGGGCGAGGTCCCGACGAACAAGCCGACTTCCGCCACGGGGATCCTGGGCCGCCTCGTGGACATCCCGCTGCTCCAGAACACGGTCGCCTCCCGCAAGCTTGCCGACACCGTGATCATTCCGGACCTGAAGGGGATCGGCACCGGTGATTTCACCAAAGCCATCGAGGCGATCCCGCGAGGCGAGACGGCGGCCCGAGGACACATCGCCGACCTTCAGAAGTGGTCGGTCTCGCCGGAGGAATACGCGAAGTGGCGCTCCGCGCACCGCGTTCTTCCGGCCCAGCCCACCACGATCCGGAGCGTCGAGATCGCGCCGATCCCGAAGATCGATTCGCGCCGCATCCGGCACTTCGTCCACACACAGCCGGGTCCGATCGACCTGGCGAAGCTGGACCAGGACCTGGAGCGGCTCTACGGAACCGGCCTCTTCGAAAACGTGCAATTCAACCTGGTGGGAAACGGGCCGGAGCGGGATCTCCGCATCGAGGCGACGCCGAAGTCCTGGGGACCGACGTACCTGAAGACGGGCCTGAACTTCAACGGCGACTTGAAGGGAACTTCTTCGTTCGGGATCCTCGCCCTCGTGGATGCCACGGAGATGAACCGCGTCGGGGCTCAATGGAAAACGCAGCTGGAGTTCGGAACGGAGTCCTCGATCAATTCGACTTTCTACCAGCCCCTCGGGTATGGCAGCGACGCGTTCGTCGCGCCGCGCTTCACTCTCCTCCAGGACACGGTGGATGTGTTCTTGCCGGACACCAACGAGCGGGTCGCCGAGTACCGCGTCCGCCGCATCTCCGGAGGCCTCGATCTCGGCTACGACTTCGGCACGTTCCTGGAGGTCCGCGGCGGGATCGAGTGGGGCAACGTGAAATCCGAGCTGCGCACGGGGAACCCGGAGTTTCCGGACTTGAGCGAGCGCACCGGAGGATTCCGGGGCCGGGTCCGCGTGGACCAGCTCGACAACGTGACGATCCCCAAGAACGGGTACTTCGCCAACGTGGACTTCCGCGCCGAGCGGGAGAGCCTCGGCGCGCCGTCCAACTATGACGTGCTGGAAGCCTCGGTCCTCGGGGCGAAGACCTTCGGCCGCTTCACGATGGTCGGCCGCGGAAAGTGGGGCGATCCGCTCGGGACGAGCCCCGCCTATTACGACTTCTTCAAGCTAGGCGGCCTCTTCCAGCTTTCGGGATACGCCCCCAACCAGTTGTTCGGCCGCTCCTACGGCCTGCTCGAAGGGATCTTCTACTACCGGCTCGCCCGGGGCGGATTGCTCCTGCAGGCCACGTACCTCGGCGCCTCCGTCGAGGGCGGGAACGTCTGGACCGACACGCCGCGCACCTTCTCGAACATGAAAGCCGCGGGGTCGGTCTTCCTGGCCGCGGAGACCGCGCTGGGGCCGTTCTATTTCGGCTACGGCTTCGCGGGCTCGAAGCACACGTCCTTCTACATCCTGCTCGCACGCTACTTCTGACCGCGAAGAGCGACATGAAGGAAAATGCAATCCCTCGCACGGCTGTGCGCTGTTAGCGTCTGAAAGGAGGAATGCCATGATCAGGGTCGTCCACCGATCGCTCTGGATCGCCGCCGCGTTCGCGCTCGTCCTGCCGTTTTCGGCGGGCGCGGACGATCTTTCCAATCAGCAGCTTCTTCTCTGCACCGCCGTTACGGCGATGCACTGCCACGACGACGGGGACTGCGTCGTGGACGTTCCATGGAACCTGAACATCCCGCAGTTCATCCAGGTGAACCTTGAGAAGAAGACGCTGTCCACGACGAAGGCGAGCGGAGAGAACCGCTCGACGCCGATCAAGAACCTCATCCGGGAGGGCGGTACGATCTACGTCCAGGGGCTGGAGGGGGGCCGGGCCTTCAGTTTCGTGATCAACGAGGGGAGCGGGCTGATGTCGGTGGGAGTGGCAGCGGACGGAAAAGTTGTCTCGGTCTTTGGGGCGTGCACCCCGCTCGCCCAGGAACGTTAACGCAAGGAGGTTTCCCATGAAGAGAATCGTGTGGTCCGTCGCCTCGCTCGCGCTCTGCGTCGCGCTGTCGAGCCACGCCGCCGGCCAGTCCAACCAGCCGGCGTCCGCCCAGAAGACGCTCTCGGCCACGCTGAACGTTTACGTCTTTCCCCAGCAGGGCCAGAACGCCTCGCAGCAGTCCAAGGACGAGTCCGAGTGCTACTCCTGGGCAGTCAAGAACACCGGCTCGGACCCCTTCCAGCTCCAAAAGCAGGCGCAGGCCCAGGCGCAGGCGCAGGCGCAGAACGCGAACACGACCTCGGGCTCCGCCGTCCGGGGCGCAGCCGGGGGAGCGGCCGCCGGGGCGCTCATCGGAGGCATCGCCGGGGATGCCGGCAAGGGAGCGGCCATCGGTGCGGCCTCGGGAGCCGTGATCAACCGGCGCCGGGCCAGGAAGGCGCAGGAGTCAAATGAAGCCGCCATCTCCTCGGGCCAGCAGGCGACGGCCGAGCAGATGGCCAACTTCAAGAAGGCCTTCAGCGCCTGCCTCGAGGCCAAGAAGTACATGGTCAAGTTCTGACCCCGGGCCCTCGCGGGCCGGCCTGATGCTTTCGGATCATCCCGGGACGGCCGGCCTGCGGTAGGCTAGGGAACCTGGCTCAGTCGACGGGCGCCGCGAACCGGTGGATGCCGGTTTTGGCGCTTCTGCTCGCCTCGACCGGTCCGGTTCTCGCGAGCGAAGCCCCCGGGGGAGCTGTGCGGTTCCGTGTTCTCCTGCTGGAAGATTCTGACCCGATCCGCTCCGATTCGCTCCGGCTCGACCAGGCATTCCGCGCCGCGCTGGTGGAGCGCTCCGACCGGCCGGTGGACCTGCTGCGGGAGTGGCTCGGCGCAGGCAAGGGTTCCTTCTTCGAGTCGCCGTCCGAGCGCCTGAAGTTCCTGCGCGGCAAGTACCGTCGCTTCGCGGTCGACCTCGTTGTCTCGCTGGACGAAACGGGCTTCGACTTCGCGCGCCGGTACCGCTCGGAGCTCTGGCCGTCGGCGCCGCTCGTCTTCTGCGGCATCTCGGACCTGGCGGCGCGGATGCGGACCAGGCCGCCCCGCTCGGCCGGAGTTGCGCTGGCCGACGACGTCGCGGATACGATCGAGCTCGCCCTGGCGCTTCAGCCGGCCGCGCGGCGTCTCGTGATCGTCTCCGGTGTCGGCGACAACGGCGACGGGATCCGGACGAGGGTCCGCGAGGCCCTCGCCCGCGAGCGGCGGCGAGTGGAGCCGGAATCCCTCGCAGCCGAGCCGGTGACGGACCTGCTCGGGTCCTTGCGGCAGCTGCCGCCGGAGGCGATCGTCCTCTATACGCTCACGGACCGGGACGCCGCCGGTCTCGGGCAGAGGTCCAGGGACCTCGTCCAGCGCGTATCCGAAGCGTCGGCGGCGCCGGTCTACGGCCTGCGCGAATCCGGGGTCGGACAGGGGATCGTGGCCGCCGTAGCTTCCAGCGTCGAGGAACACGGACGCGAGGCGGCGAGCCTCGCGCTCACGGTGCTGGGCGGGCAAGACCCGGACACGCTGCCGCTGACGAACACCAAGCCGGTCGCGCGCGCCGACTGGCTCCAGCTTCGCCGCCTCGACCTCGACGAGGCGCGCCTGCCCGCCGACGCCGACCTCCGAAACGTCCGCCCGGGCCTCTGGCAGTCGTACCGGCGCCAGGTGATCCTGGCGGCGGCCGCGACCACCGTCCTGATCGCCGTGATCCTCGCGCTGCTGCTCTGGAGGGCCGAGCGTCGCGCCGCCGAAGACAAGCTGCGCAAGCGCCTGGCGTTCGAGCGGCTGCTCTCGGAGATCTCCGCTTCGGTGATGGACGCGTCTCCCGACGCCCCGAGGGAGGAGATCGAGCGCCCGCTCGAGAGGGTCGTGGACCACATGGGCCTCGAGCGCTGCGGCCTCTTCCAGGTCCGTCCCGGACAGACCCATGCCACGGTCTCGCACGCCGCCTCCGCCCGAGGGGCTCGCTTGCTCGACCGAAGCTTCGGCGGAGAGATTCTTCCCCGCTTGAACGAGGCCCTTCGGGAAGGAGAGTCCGTCGAGCTCCGAGGGGAGGGGCCGCGCCCGTGGGCCGACTTCGCGGGAAGGCGCGATTCCGTTTCCGTTCTCGTACCCGTCTCCAGAGTCGGCGACGGCGTGTCGGGGATCTTCTATCAGACGAGCCCGAAGAATCCGACTCTTCCCGCGGACATGACTTCCCGGATGCTGCTCGTGGGGCAGATCCTCCTGTCGGCCGTGAGCCGCCGGGGCGCCGAGACCTCGCTCAAGTCGAGCGAGGAGAAGTACCGCACGGTCGTGGACAGCCAGTCCGACCTGATCTGCCGCTACCTTCCGGACACGACTTTGACGTTCGTCAACGAGTCGTATTGCCGGTACTTCGGCATGGCCCGCGAAGAGCTGATCGGGCGCCGCTTCCTGGACCTGCTGCCGGAGAGGTCCCGACGCGCGGTCCGCCGGCACGTCCAGTCGCTCATGGAGGACCCGCGCGTCGAGGTGGACGAGCAGGAGGTCCAGCGGCCCGACGGCTCCTCGGCATGGCTGCGCTGGACCGAGCACGCGATCTTCGGTCCCGACGGCCGGATCTTGGAGTTCCAGGCGATCGGGAGGGACATCACCGACCGCAAGCGCGCCCAGGAGGCCGAGATGAGGCTCGCCAACGCGGCCCGCCTGACGGTCCTCGGGGAGCTCGCGACCTCGATCGCCCACGAGATCCGGCAGCCGCTCGGCGCGATCCTGTCCAACGCGGAGGCGGCCGAGATCCTGCTCGAGTCCGGGATCCGCGACGAGGAGAAGCTCAACGAGGTCCGCGAGATCCTTTCGGACATCCACCGGGAGGACCTGCGGGCGAGCGCCGTGATCCAGCAGGTCCGGTCGCTGATGCAGCAGCGGCCGACGGAAAGGGAGCCGCTCGGCGTCAACGGCGTCGTCCGTGACGTCGTGATGTTCGTCTCGCCGGACGCCAGGGACCGCCGGGTCTCGATCGAGCTCGACCTCGCTGACTCGCTTCCCCTCGTCTACGGCGACAGGGTCGAGCTCCAGCAGGTCCTCTTAAACCTCGTCGTCAACGGGATGGACGCGATGGCCCAGACGCCGGAGGGCCTCCGGACGCTTCGGATCCGGACGCTCGCCCGCGAGGGCCAGGTCGTCATTGATGTCAAGGATTCGGGGGACGGGATCTCGCCGGAGGTGATATCCCGGCTCTTCCAGTCCTTCGTGACGACGCGGCGGGACGGGCTGGGCCTTGGGCTCTCCCTTTCCCGCTCGATCATTGAAAGCCATGGCGGTAGAATCACTGGTGAAAACAACAGAAATCGCGGCGCCACTTTCCGTTGCGTCCTCCCCGTTCTTTCGGAGCCGAGGGCGGTGACTTCAGCGCCGGGGAGGACCGCTTGACCATCGAGGTTCCGGTAATCCGGGTGGTGGACGACGACCGCGGCTTCCGGACCGCGATCTCGAGGCTTCTGCGCGCGGAAGGCTATGAGGTGCGCGAGTACGCTTCGGCGGGGGACCTGCTGTTGGGCGACGAGGAGCACACTCCGGGCTGCGTCCTGCTCGACATGCGGATGCCCGGCCCGAGCGGGCTCGAGCTCCAGGAGGCCCTGGCCAAGCGAGAGCGCCGGTTGCCGATCATCTTCCTGACCGCTTACGCGGACGTGAAGATGAGCGTTCGGGCGATGAAAGCCGGCGCCATGGACTTCCTGGCCAAGCCGGTCAAGCGCGACGCCCTGCTCGCCACGGTCCGCGCGGCCCTCGCGCGCGACGAGGAGAGGCGGGCCTCGCGCGAGCAGATCCGCGAGCTGCGCGCCCGCTACGAGGCCTTGAGCCCGCGGGAGCGCGAGGTCCTCCGCCACGTCGTCGCCGGCCGGCTCAACAAGCAGATCGCCTCGGCCATCGGAGCGGCGGAGCGGACCGTCAAGGCCCACCGCGCACACGTGATGGCGAAGATGCAGGCCAACTCCGTGGCGGAGCTCGTCCGCGCCTACGACCTGCTCGCGGGTTCCTCCGGCGGAACGGCCGAGCCCGCCGAGCCGGCCGCGGCGCGGCGCCCCTCCGCCCAGTAGCGCGGCCCGGCGGCTTGTCCGAAAGGGCAAGCCGGACCGCGCTCAAGGTCCTCTATCCGCGCTTCGCCCGCGGGGACAAGATCCCTAAAGGGGGGAAGATCGCGTGCGCTCGCAACGAGTCGTGGTCGTCGAGGACGACCCTGCGATGAGCGAGGCTCTTCGCCGGCTCCTGGTGGTGGCGGGATTCAGCGTTTCCCGCTACCCCTCGGCGGAGGCCCTGCTCGAATCCGGCGCCGCGAAGGACTCCGGCTGCCTCGTCGTGGACATCAACCTGCCGGGCATCTCGGGGATCGAGCTTCGCCGCAAGCTCCTGGATTCCGGGTCGCGGGCCCGGGTGATCTTCATTACGGCCCACGAGGACGACCAGACCCGGGAGGCGGCGCTCCGTTGCGGAGCGGACGGTTTCTTTACGAAGCCCTTCGCCGGGCGCCAGCTGATCGAGGTCCTGCGGTCGGTCCTGCGCTCACACCCCGCCGAGACCGGGGCCTCGCCGTAGCGCCCGAGGGGGCAGGGGGGGATTGCCCCAAGGTCCGCTTGCCTGGCGGCAGGGACTCCCGGAGACTCACAGGCGCGAAAACTCTTTTTCCGAGGAGGTGCGTGTGCGTCATCCTCTGATGATTCGGGCATTTCGACTTCGTCTTCCCGATGGCCTCTTCCGGTCGGTTTCGATCGTCTTGAGCGCCCTTCTCCTCCTTGGGCCGGGAGCGGCGCTGGCGAGGCAGGAAACGCCGCCCCCGGCGCAGGCCGCGCCCGGGGCGCCCGACGAGGCCCCCAAGCTCACGGCCGATCAGCTCGACTCGCTGATCGCCCCGATCGCCCTCTACCCCGACGACCTGCTCGCTCAATGCCTCGTGGCCTCGACCTACCCGATTGACGTCATCCAGGCCCAGCAGTGGCTCGACAAGCACAAGGACTTGAAGGGCGAAGCACTCTCCAAGGAAGCGATGAAGCAGCCCTGGGACGCGAGCATCCAGGCCCTGGTCAGCATTCCCGACGCCTTGAAAGTCCTGGCCCAGGACATCAAGTGGACGACCGACCTGGGCGATGCGTTCCTCGCGCAGCAGTCCGAGGTCATGGACGCGGCGCAGCGGATGCGCGCCAAGGCCAAGGGCGGCGGCAAGCTCGAAACCAACCAGCAGATGAAGGTCGAGACAAAGGTCGTCGAGCAGAAGGAAGTCATCGTCATCGAGCAAGCGAGCCCGGATGTCGTGGTCGTTCCGAGCTACAGCCCGACCGTGGTCTATGGTGCGGCGCCCTACCCGTATCCGCCGCTCTACTACCCGCCTTACTACCCGGGCGCGGCCTTCGTCGGCTTCGGCGTCGGCGTCGCTGTCGGTATCGGAATCTCGGGCGGCTGGGGGTGCGGCTGGGGCGGAAACAACGAGATCAACATCAACAACAACAACACCTTCGTCAACAACAGCAACCGCCAGAACAACGTCTCGAACCGGAGCGGCAACTCCAACTGGCAGCACAACGCCAACCAGCGCGGCGGGGCTCCCTACAAGGACAAGGCCACCGCCAACAAGGTCGGTTCGCAGAATGCCGGCAACCGCCAGGGCGGCCGGTCCGGCGGCGCATCGCCCTCGGCGACGAGCCGGGGGGGCACCGGCGGCGGCGGGTTCAGCGGGGGAGACCGGGGCGGCGGCGGCAGCGGCGGATTCTCGGGCGGCGGCGGCGACCGCGTCGGAAGCCGCGACACCTCCGGCGGCGGCTTCGGCGGTGGCGGCTCACGCGGCGGCTCCAGCAGCAGCGGCTTCTCGGGCAGCGGCGGGGGGAGCCGCGGCGCTGGCGCGAGCAGTTCGCGCGGCTCCTCGAGCTTCAGCGGCGGAAGCCGCGGCGGCGGCGGCGGGGGCCGCGGCGGCGGCGGCGGACGGCGGCGGTAGGCGGACGGAGGAGAACCATGAAGCTTCGCACCTGTTCAGCGCTCCTGGCCGCGGCGCTCCTTGCTTCGCCGGGCTTCGCGGCCGATGCGGCCCAGCCGGGGGAGAAGACCTTCGACAGCGCCAAGGCGGCCGTGGAGGCGTTCGTCAAGGGAGTGGAAGACAACGACCTCCCGGCGCTGTCCGCGATCTTCGGGCCCTCCGGCAAGAAGATCGTGTCCTCGGGCGACGACGTCAAGGACAAGAACGACCGCGAGAAATTCACCAAGCTCGTCCACGAGAAGATCGAGCTCACGCAGGACAAGAAGAACTCCAACCGGGTCACGATCACCATCGGCAACGACGACTGGCCGTTTCCCGTGCCCGTGGTGAAAACCGGCGAGAAGTGGCACTTCTCGACGAAGGAGGGTCTCCGAGAGATCCTGATGCGGCGCATCGGCTCCAACGAGCTGAACACCATTCAGGTCTGCCTTGGCTACGTCGAGGCGCAGCAGCAGTACTCGTCGATGGCCCACGACGCGACCGGCCTTCACCTGTACGCGCAGAAGATCATCTCGACGCCGGGCAAGCAGGACGGGCTGACCTGGTACGGCCCGGACGGGAAGCCGGCCGGGCCCATCGGCGAGGCCGCGGCGAAAGCGATCGCGGAGGGCTACAAGAACAAGAGCGAGCCCTATCACGGCTACTACTTCAAGATCCTCAAGGCGCAGGGCCCGGCCGCCCCGAAGGGGAAGCTCGACTACGTCATCCAGGGCAAGATGATCGGCGGGTTCGCGCTCGTGGCCTGGCCGGCCGAATACCGCTCGACGGGCGTGAAGACGTTCATCGTCAACCACGAAGGTATCGTGTACGAGAAGGACCTCGGCGCCGAGACGAAGAAAATCGCGTCGGCGATGACGGCATACAACCCGGACAAGACCTGGTCGAAAGTTTCCGACGGCGACGAGTAACGAACGGAGGAGGAGTTCATGAAACGCACGATCCTGGTAATCCTGGCGGTCGCGGCGGCGGCCCTCGCCTGCTCGACCCTGAAGACGGGGGCGGACTACGACCCGTCCACGGATTTCTCCAAATACAAGACCTGGGACCTGAAGACCGAAGGCTCCATCGACAACCCATTGCTCGCCCGGAGGGTCGAAAGCGCCATCACCGCGGAGCTGGCCAGGAAAGGGATGACCCGCAACACGAGCAGCCCGGACCTCTGGGTCGCCGTGCACGGCCGGCTCTCCAAGCAGACCCAGATCCACACGTACGACACGGGCTGGGGCTACGGCTACGGAAGCTACCGTTGGGGCGGCTACGGCGGCGGGATGACCACCTCCACGGTGACGGAGGTCCCCGTCGGCACGCTCATCGTGGATTTCGTGGACGCGGGCAAGAAAGAGCTTGTCTGGAGAGGCACCGCGTCGGACACGCTCAACCCCGAGGCGAGCCCGGAGAAGAAGGAGGCGAACCTCCAGGCGGCGATCGCGCAGCTGCTCGCCAACTATCCTCCGGCGAAGAAAGGCTGAACAGGAGTTTTGGCGGGGGACCTTGCGGTCCCCCGAGCCCCCTGGGCGGGCCGCGGGCCCGCATGCACCAAGGTCTGACTACCGCGGGACGCCGCGGGCTGCGATGCTCCGACCAATGCCACGCTCCCGATGCGGGGGATTCCCTCAACGGGAGGCATGGGGCGATGGCCCATCGAGACGCCGGCGCGTATCTCCTCCACGCGCCGGCGTCCCGTCCTTCCCGCCGGTATGATGGGCCGTGTCGCAGGTTGAGTCCCGCCGCTCCGGAGCGCTTCGAACCGCCGAGATCCTGGCCTGGGTGGTCGGCGTCGTCCTGATCGCGATCTGGGGCGGATCTCGGATCCGCCAGACCGTCACCGCCCGGCGCGAGGTTCGGGAATTCGAAAGATCACGGGCGTCCCGGGCGGCTCCTCCCGCCCCTCCCGCGCCGGGGGCCAGGCAGCTCTCCTGGAACGACTCGCCCGATCAGAGCCTCTGGGCCGCCGTGAGGATCCGCGCCTGGCGCGACACGAAGACCGCGGGACCCGCGATCGCGGTCCTGCGGATCCCGAAGATCGGCCTCGAGGTCCCGGTCTTCGAGGGCACCAGCGATCCGAGCCTCGACCTCGGCGTGGGCCATATCGAGGGCACCCCCGTCCCTGGAACGTCCGGCAACGTCGGGATCGCAGGGCACCGCGACGGCTTTTTCCGGGGGTTGAAGGACATCGCCGTCGGCGACGCGATCGAGATGGAGACGCCCTCCCGGACCCTCCGGTACACCGTCGAGAGCCTGACGCTGGTGGAGCCGGACGACACGTGGGTCCTCGACGACACCCCGTCGGGCTACCTGAGCCTGGTCACGTGTTACCCGTTCTATTACAGCGGGTCGGCGCCGCACCGCTACATCGTTCGGGCAGCGGAAACCGGGTCCGCCCCGTAGGCCCGGGGAACCCCCGGGCGGCGGACGATGCACCAAAGTCCCGTTTGCCGGCGCCGCGGCGGATTTATAGTGTGGCCTCTGAAGAAGGAGGAAACTCATATGCGTGTCATCCGGTTCCTCGCGCTTGCTCTCACCTGCGTCTCGCTGTTGATCGCGGCAGCGGCGAGCGCGCAGACCACGACCCTGACGGAGAAGCGCTCGTACGAGGTCGTTTCGGTGGACGGTAACAAGGTCGTCGTCAAGACGGACCAGGGGATTCGCGAGGTGGTTCTTCCGCCGGACTTCAAGGTGAACGTGGACGGGAAAGACGTCGGCGTCGCCGACCTGAAGCCGGGCATGAAGGGCACGGCGCTGGTCACCACGAAGGTCACCAGCAGCCCGGTGACGGTGACGGAAGTCAAGAACGCGGATGTCCTGGCTGTCAGCGGCAACACGATCATCGTGCGGGGCTCCGACGGCATCAAGAAGTACACGGCCCAGGACGTGAAGGACCGCAACGTCTCGATCATGCGAGAGGGCGAGAGGGTGGACATCAGCCAGCTGCGCCCAGGTGACAAGCTGACGGCGACGATCATCACCCGGAAGCCGCCGGTCGTCACCACCGAGCGCGAGATCCACGGCGCGATGGCGACTTCGGGGACTTCGGCGAAGGCGGCGAAGCCCGCGGCGTCTGCTCCTGCGGCTCCTGCTTCCGCTCCGGCCGCGAGCGCGAGCGCGCCGGCCCCGGCGGCTCCCGCACCGGCCGCGGAGCCAGCGGCTCCGGCCGAGACCAAGATGGCCAAGAAGCTCCCGAAGACCGGCACGCATCTTCCGTTGGCGGCCGGCCTCGGATTCCTGTCTCTCGCAGCAGGCCTCGGCCTGACGATCCGCCGCCGCAAGGCGTCGTAGTTCGCCCCGGTCGCTCTCATCCGCCGCGTGCCGAGGGGCGCGCGGCGGATGCTTTTCTCCCGATATAGTCTGCCTCGAGATCTGGAATGAATTCCGAGGCAGCCGCCGGCCCTCGAGCCACCGGAGTGCGCCTTGCCCCGCTCGGGGCGGTATCGGTCTCCTCGATTGCGTCCGCCGTCGCCGTCTCGGCGGTCTACCTCGCGGGAATGAAGGTCGGCTCCCTGCTCAAGGCCCCCGGCCAGCCGATCTCGGCCCTCTGGCCCGCCAACGCGCTGTTGATGGCGGCGTTGATCATCGCCCCGCGCCGGCTGTGGCTGCTGTTCCTGACCTTCCTGCTTCCCGCCCACCTCGTCTTCCAGCGGCAGCTCGGCGCACCGCTCCTGACCTCGCTGGGATGGTTCGTCGGAAACACGGGCGAGGCCCTCCTGGGGGCAGCCCTCCTGCTCCGGACCGGAAAGGGGGAGAGGCCGTTGGAGACCGTCCGGGGCGGGATCCGCTTCGTGCTCTACGCGGCCCTCGCCGCTCCGCTCGCGACCACCTTCTGGGACGCGGGAATGGTCGTCGCCACGGGCGCCGGCTCGGGTTTCTGGGGTCTCTTCGCGACGCGCCTGCTCTCCGACGTGATCGCGGTTCTCCTGTTCGTTCCCCCGTTCGTCCTGGCCTTCGAAGGCGGACTCCGCGGCGCTCTCGAGGCGTCCGCCCGCCGCAAGCTCGAGGGCGCAGCCGTTCTGGCCGCCGCGCTCCTGGTCTACGTCCTCGTGGACTCCGTGCCGGAAACGCGGCACGTCCTCCTCATCGAGGTCTACGCCCCTCTGCCCGCCCTTCTATGGGCAGCCTGGCGGTTCGGGCCGTTCGAGTCGAGCCTGACGATGCTCGCCGTGACACTGGTCGAGATCTGGCGCACGGTCCTCGGCCGGGGCCCCTTCTCTTCCGGTTCCAACGCCGAGAACGTCCTTTCCCTCCAGGCCTATTCGGCGACCGTGGCGATCCCGCTGCTGCTTTTCGCGCTGGCGGCCGGGGAGCGGCGGCGGGCTGCCGGCTCCCTGGCCCGCAACCAGGAGAGGCTGGAACTCGCGCTGGCAGTCAGCCGTCTCGCCAACTGGGACATGGACCTCGCGACCGGCGAGGTCACGGTCTGGGAAAACCAGCTGGGCTTCCGGCCGGTCCCGCTCGACCCGAGCCTGCCGCGTTTCTATGGAGTCGTGCACTCCGACGACCGGGAGGCGCTGCGCCGGGCGCACGACACCGCCGTCCGCGAGGGCGGCTCCTACGAGGTCGAGTGCCGCGTCTACGACAAGCAGGGAAACATGCACTGGGTCCTCCGCAAGGCTCAGGTCATCCGCGACCGGGAGGGCCGGGCGGTCCGGGTGCACGGCGTGACCCGGGACATCACCCGGAGGAAACAGGACCAGGAGGCGCTGGCCGACGCCCAGAGGATCGCCGTGCTCGCCCGCAACGCCGCGAAGATCGTGATCTGGAGCGTGAACCTCGCGACCGGCGAGGTGTACACGGAGCCGGGCCTCACGTCACTGCTCGGGTTCGAGCCGAGCCCGGAGAGGTCCACGCTCGAGTTCTGGCTGAGCCGGATCTACGAGGCGGACCGGATCGTCCTCGCCGCCGTCCAGGACTACCTCATGGGGGCGTCGTTCTCTTCCGGCGTCGCGGCGGACATCCAGGTCCCGGAGCTGGAGTACCGGATGCTCCACGCCGACGGGACGCCGCGGTGGTTCCTCACCCGGGCGACCGTCGAGCGAAACGCCGACGGGTCGGTCCGGCGCATCGTGGGCACGGCGATGGACGTGACCCGGCGCAAGGCCGCCGAGCTCGAAGCGGAGGAGCGGCAGAGAGAGATGACCCGCCTGGCGCGGGTGACGACGCTGGGAGAGATCTCGGCCGCTCTGGCCCACGAGCTGTCCCAGCCGCTGACGTCGATCCTCTCCAACGCCCAGGCGGCAAGCATGCTCCTGGCGAGGGACTCGGCGGACCTCGCGGAGATCGGCCGGATCCTCGAGGACATCACGTCGGAGGACCGGCGCGCCGGGGAAGTCATCCGGCACCTCCGAAACCTCCTGCGCAAGGGGAGTCCCCAGCTGCAGGAGCTCGACGTCAACGCCGTCGCCGAGGAGATCCTTCGCCTGATGCGCGGCGACCTGATGACGCGCGGAGTGACCGTCCGCACGTTCCTGGATCCCGCCCTCCCCACGGTCCGGGCGGACCCCGTCGAGATCCAGCAGGTCTTTCTGAACCTCCTCCTCAACGCCTGCGACGCCATGGAGGGCAACGCCGGCGACGAGCGGGTCGTGACCCTCACGACGGAGCTCGACTCTTCCGACGTCGTCGTGGCCGTCTCCGACGTCGGCTCGGGGATCCGCCCGGAGTGGATGGGCTCGCTCTTCAAGCCCTTCTTCACGACGAAGGCGTACGGGATCGGGATGGGCCTGCCCATCTGCCATTCCATCCTCGCGGCCGTCGGCGGCCGCGTTTGGGTAGAGAACAACCCCGAGCGCGGCTGCACCTTCCGGTTTTCCCTTCCCGCGGAAGCCCCCGCTCCCCGAACCTGACCGTGGTCGCAACCCCGTTCGAGGGCGCTACGAAAGATCCGGTCCCGCAGGCCGATCCCCGTCCGTTCCCCGGAGTCCTCGCGTTCGCGGTCTTCGCCGCCGGTTACGCCGCGGCCTACCTCTACGCCTACTCGGTCACGCTCCAGGGACGGACCGCGGCGCCGGTCTGGGCGCCCGACGCGGTCCTCTTCTGCGCTCTCTTCCTCTTTGCCCGCCGTTCCTGGTGGATCTTCCTGCTCCTCGCCGTCCCGATCCGCCTGGCCCTGACGACGCCCTCCGTCGTCCCGGCGCCAGTGCAGTTGTTCGATCTCGCCAATCACGCCTTGAAGGCCGTCGTGGCCGTGAGCGTGCTGCAGCGATGGAAGCCGGGCGGCTCCTTCCTCTCGTCCTCCCGCGACTTTGCCAGGTTCGGGGCGGTGGCGGTCGTGGCCGTTCCGGCTCTCTCGGCGTTCGTGGGCGTGGGCATCCGGCAGTCCGGCGGCTCGGAGTACTGGCGGCTCTGGATGCAATGGTTTCTGGGCGACGCCCTCGCCAATCTCGTCCTGACGCCGCTGATCCTCTCGTTCGATTCCTCGATGCCTTCCCGGGCCGCGGCCCTCTCGTCGTGGCGCCGGCGGGCGGAAGGCGGGCTGCTCCTCGCCGGTCTCCTCGTTTCGGGAGCGCTGGCGTTCCGGGGACGCGGGATGTCGCTTCCGACAGAAGCGCTGCTCCTCTGCATTCCGTTCCCTTTCCTCCTCTGGTCGGCGCTGCGGTTCGGCGTGCGCGGAACCTCGGCGGCTCTTTCGCTCCTGGCGCTCTCCGGCACCTGGGCGGTCTCGCGGTCGCCCGGCCCTTCGCTGCCGGGGCAGCTGCAGGCGAGCGTCTTCTCGTTGCAGCTCTTCCTGCTCGTGACCGGCTCGTCGCTCCTCTTTCTCGCCGTCGTCCTCGAGGAGCGCCGCGCGATGGAGGAGAACCTGGGACGGACGAAGGCGCGGCTGGCGCGGGCCGAGGCGGCCTCGATGGTCATGGCCATTCACGTCGCGATCGACGGCCGCTTCCTGCGGGTGCCGCGCAAGCTCGCGGCGCTCCTCGGCGCCTCGCGCAAGGAGCTTCTCCAGCGCACTGTCCTCGAGTTGACACACCCGGAGGACCGCGCGGCGGAGCTCGCCGAGAACCGGCGGCTCCTCTCGGGAGAGATCGCCTCGTTCCAGCTCGAGAAGCGGAAGATCCGTTCGGACGGCACGCCCGTCTGGGTTTACCTCAGCCGTTCCGTCGTCCGGGATTCCGAGGGGAAGCCAATCCACTTCCTCGACTACCTGACGGACATCGGCGACCTCAAGCGCGCCGAGCAGGCGGTCCGGCAAAGCGAGAACGATCTGCGCCTCTTCGCCGAGCATTCCCCGGCGGCGGTGGCGGTGCTCGACCATGAGCTTCGCTTCGTCATGGCGAGCCGCCGCTTCCGCGAGGACTTCCAGCGGGACGACCGCCCGATCGTCGGCCGCCGCTTCGACGAGGCGCTGGTGGGTTTTCCGTCGCGCTGGCCGGATGCGCTGCGGAGGTCTCTCCAGGGCGACAGCGAGTCCAGCGAGGAGGACACCTTCACGAAACCGGACGGCGCGACCGAGACCCTGCGCTGGGAGATCGTGCCGGGGCCGCGGGTCGAGGGAAAGCCCGCCGCGGCGTTCCTCTTCGCCGAGCTGACGACCGAGCGCAAGCGCGGTGAGCGCGCGCTCGAGGAGGTGCGGCGCGAGCTCGCCCACCTGATGCGCGTCTCGATCCTGGGAGAGCTGTCGGGAGCCCTCGCGCATGAGCTCGCCCAGCCGCTGGCCGCGATCCTTGCCAACGCGCAAGCCGCGCAGAGCTACCTGACCCGCGGGCCCGCGGGCATCGCCGAGGTAGCGTCAATCCTGGAGGACATCGTCTCGGACGACCTGCGCGCGGGAGAGGTCATCCGCAGCCTCCGGAAGCTCCTCCGCAAGGGGGAGCCGGAATTCCGGGAGATCGACATCAACGACCTGGTCCGCGAAGTGCTCGACCTCGCGGAGAGCGACCTGATCACGAAGAAGGTGACCGTTGGCCTTCAGCTTGCATCGAATCTGCCCGCGATCCGGGGAGATCGAGTCCAACTCCAGCAGGTCATGTTGAATCTGATCGTCAACGCGTGCGAGGCCATGTCGGCGGTTGAGTCCGGCGAGCGGAGGCTGCGAATCGCGACGTCCGAGGACGGGGACGAAAGTGTCCACGTCAGCGTCCAGGACACGGGCCCGGGCGTGGCTCCCGAGATTCGCGAGCGGCTCTTCGAGCCGTTCCTGTCCACCAAGAGTGTCGGCCTCGGCCTGGGTTTGACGATCTCGCGTTCCCTCGTCACGGCGCACGGAGGAACGCTCTGGCAGACCAATGTCGAATCCGGGGGCGCGACGTTCCACATCACCCTTCCCCGGTGGAAAGGAACCGAATGAGCGCGCGACAGAGCCCGAAGGCGCCCCTCGAAGCCTCTTCCGAAGGCCCTTTCGGGGCGGGAGGACCCGGGACCAAGATGCCATATCTTCCGGCCCCCGATTTGCCCAACATTCCGCCGATGCAGCCCCGGGTCCTGGTCGCCGTCGTGGACGACGAGGAATCGGTGTGCCGGGCGCTCCGGCGCCTGCTACGGGCCGCCGGCCTCGACGTGGAGACGTTCTCCTCGAGCACGACCTTCCTCGAGTCGATGCGCGAGCGGCTCGTCTCCCGCCGGCCGGACTGCGTCGTGCTGGATCTGCACCTGCCCGGGCTCACCGGCCTGGACGTCCAGAGGCAGCTGAAGACGGATGCGATCCCGCTTCCGATCGTCATGATCACCGGCAACGAGGAAGCGGGGATCCAGGAGAAGGTGCTCGGCGAGGGCGCGGTCGCGTTCCTCGTCAAGCCGATCAACGCCAAGGCGCTGCTCTCCGCGATCGACAGCGCCGTGCAGAGGACCGCCGCGTCCGGTTGATCCGCCGCTCCGGCTACGCGACGTAGACGGTCTTGATGTTGACGAACTCCTTGATGCCGTAGCCGGAGAGCTCTCGCCCGTATCCGCTTTCCTTGACGCCCCCGAAGGGGAGCCGCGGGTCCGACCGCACGGCGTCGTTGACGAAGACGCAGCCGCTCTCGATCCTCTCGGCGGCGATCCGCTCCCCGCGCGCCGCGTCGGCGGTGATCACCGCGGCGCCCAGCCCGAAAACGGAATCGTTGGCCACGTCGATGGCCTCCTCTTCGTCGCGGACCGGGATGACGGCGGCGACCGGGCCGAAGAGCTCCTCGTCGTATGCCGGCATTCCCTTGCGGACGTCCGTGAGCACGGTCGGCGGGTAGTAGGCGCCCGGGCCGTCCGGGACCTTTGCCCCGAGGAGGCACCTCGCTCCCTTCTCGAGGCTCTTCTCGACCTGCCGGTGGAGGTCGTCGCGCAGGTCGCGGCGGGCCAGCGGCCCGATCTGCGTGTTCTCGGAGAGGGGGTCACCCATGCGGACGGCTCGCATCTTCTCGACGAAGAGCTTCTCGAACTCGGGGCGGATCTTCTCGACGGGCAGGAACCGCTTGGCCGCGATGCAGCTCTGCCCGCTGTTGATCAGCCGCCCCTTCGCGGAGACGGAGGCCGCGGCCTCCAGGTCGGCGTCCTCGAGAATGATGTAGGGGTCGCTCCCGCCGAGCTCCAGCACGGTCTTCTTGAGCAGCTCTCCGGCCTTCCCCGCGATGGCCCGGCCGGCCGGAGTGCTGCCGGTCAGGGTCGCCGCGCGGACCAGCGGGTTGCGCAGGACCTCCTCGACCCGCGAGCTTCCGATCATCAGCGTCCGGAAGACGTTCTCCGGGAAGCCGGCCCGCCGGAAAACGTCCTCGATCGCGAGCGCGCAGCCCGGGACGTTGGAGGCGTGCTTCAGGACCGCGGTGTTTCCCGCCATCAGGCCCGGCGCCGCGAAGCGGAAGACCTGCCAGAATGGGAAGTTCCACGGCATGACCGCGAGGACTACGCCGAGCGGGTTGAACGCCACGAAGCTCGACTTCGCCTCGGTCTCGATCTTCTCGCGGTCGAGGAAGCGCTCCGCGTTCTCGGCGTAGAAGTCGCAGACGGTCGCGCACTTGTTCGCCTCGGCGACTCCCTCTCGGACCGGCTTGCCCATCTCCCGGGCCATCAGCCGCGCGTACACCTTCGCCTCCGAGCGGAGGATCTCGGCTGCCCGCCGCATCGGCCGCGCGCGCTCGGCGAAGGACACGCCGCGCCAGTCGAGGAACGCGGCATGCGCCTCCGCAACGATTTCTTCGACGACCCCGGGCGGCGCCTCGTCGTAGTCCGCGAGAACTTCGCCGTTGGCCGGGTTGACCGATCGCAGGGCCATGGGTCACCCCCGGTCCGCATGATGTCACCGACCGGCGTCACCGTCCTTCCGCGGAGGAACGGGACCGAAGCAATGTCGATGCCATCGCGATCGCCGGTCCTCGAAACGAGGCCGCGAGGATTCGTCCGAGCAAGAGTAGACTCGGTTGCGATCATGATCCCGGAAGTTTTCGAGTGCCCGCGCTGTGAAAGGCAGTTCGTCATCGACGGAGTGCCGGACACGGGAAGCGAGGAAGTCCACTGCCCGCAGTGCAGCCGGTTCCTCGGCGTGCGCGACATCGCGTTCGTGCTGCGCACGGAGTTAGACGAGCTGATCGAGCGACTCTCCTACGAGAAGGACCGCCTCGAGAAGGACGAGGCGATTTACGGGCTGACCGACTGCGACGCGGAGATGAAGTATTACGGCCGGGAGGTCTCGCGCGTCATCCACGTGCTCCGCTCCGCCTTGAAGGACCTCCGTCACCTCCGCGAGGACTACCGCATCAAGAACTGAGCCGGTCGTGAGCGAGGACGGCCGCGACGCCGAGACTCTTTCGGGCTCACAGGCCTCGACAGTCCCGGCCTCGGCACGTGTCCGCAGCTCCGTTGCGCCGGTTACCGTCTTCCGCCCATCTCTTCCTCTCGGCGGCAAGTTCGGTTCCTACCGTCTGCGGAAGCTCCTCGGAAAGGGGGGCATGGGCGAGGTCTACGAGGCCGAGCAGGAAGAGACGGGCCGCCGAGTCGCGCTCAAGGTGCTGAGCCCCGCTGTCTCCGAAGCGACCGACCGCGCCCGCTTCCTACGCGAGGGCAGACTGGCCGCGTCCGTGAGCCACCCCAACAGCGTTTACGTCTTCGGCACCGAGGAAATCGAGGGAACGGCCGCGATCGCGATGGAGCTCGTCCCTGGCGGGACGCTCAAGGATCGAGTCGAACGGGACGGTCCCATGCCGCCCGGTGAGGCCGTGGACGCAATCCTGCAGGTCGTCGAGGGTCTTGAGGCGGCCGCCTCCCGAGGCATTCTCCACCGCGACATCAAGCCTTCCAACTGTTTCGTCTCGGAGGGCGGCGGAGTGAAGATCGGTGACTACGGGCTTTCGCTCTCGACGAGTTCCGGCGTCGAGAGCCATCTGACGCAGTCCGGGACCTTCCTCGGGACCCCCGCCTTCGCGTCTCCCGAGCAGGTTCGCGGCGGTGCGATCGACGTCCGCTCCGACATCTACTCAGTCGGAGCGACTCTCTACTACCTCGTCACCGGTCGGGCTCCCTTCGAGGGCGGCGGAGTCGGAGCACTTCTCTCGAACGTTCTCGAATGCGCTCCCGAACCGGCGCGGACCCTGCGGCCGGAGGTGCCGCCGGGCCTGGACCGCCTGATCCTGCGTTGCCTCCGAAAGCAGCCCTCCCTGCGGTTTGCCGGATACGCGGCCCTGTCCGAGGAGCTGCGGCCTTTCGCCTCGTCGGCGCCCGCTCCTGCGTCACTCGGGACTCGGCTCGGGGCTGCCGTCCTCGACTGGTGTCTCCTGAGCCTTCCCGAGTTTTTCGCCGGCGCGGTCCATGGATTGGAGAGCCAGGCCAATCCGGCCGTCTTGCCCCCGCGGGACTCGGGAACCTTCGACTACCTTTTCATTGCGGCGGCGCTGTCCTACTTCACGCTCCTCGAGGGTCTCAGCGGGGCCTCTCTCGGGAAAAGGCTTCTCGGTCTGCGCGTCCGGAGGCTCGACGGGGGTCTACCCGGCTGGAAGCCGGGCTTTGTTCGGAGCGCGATCTGGGTCGCGTTCTCGTGTCTCGTCCCGCCCGCCGTCTCCTTGTTGCTCTGGCACACGATCCATCCCCGCTCTGGCGTCCCCCACACCGTTCGTCATGTGCTCGACCTGGGTTCGTTCCTCCTTCTCTTCGTCACGGCCCGTCGGGCGAACGGCTTTGCCGGACTCCATGACCTCGCGAGCGGGACCCGGGTCGTCCGGTACGCAGCCGCGCTGGCGAAGGCCGCGTCGCCCTCTGGCGAATGGGCCGCCAGAGTCGATCCCGCACCGGCCCACTTCGGTCCGTACGCGGTCCTCGAGAGGCTCTCCGAGAGCCCGGGGGAGAGTCTCTTGCTCGGCGCGGACGAGCGGCTTCGCCGGCGGGTCTGGATCCATCGGCTGACGCCGGGATCGCCCGCCGTCTCCGCGATTCGCCGGGAGCTCGACCGGCCCACGCGCCCGCGCTGGTTGAACGGCCGACGGAGCGCTGCGGAAGCTTGGGACGTCTACGAAGCGACGGAAGGCTGCCCGTTTTCGGTCGCGGTCGGCCGGGCCCCTGACTGGCAGGCGCAGCGGTTCTGGATTCTGGACGTGGCCGAAGAGCTGGCGGCGGGGGCGCGCGATGGAACTCTTCCCCGGGCGGTCGGCCCGGCGAGCGTCTGGATCACGGCGGAGGGCCGGGCCAGGATCCTCGATTTTCCGGTTCCGGCGGCGTCCGGCTCGACGCCCGAGCCCCCGGAGACTCCGGCGGCGCTCCTTCGCCGGGTCTGTCTGGCCGCGGCGCGGGGTCCGATTCCCGTTTACGCCAGCTCATTGCTGAACTCGCTCGACCGGGCCGCCGATCCGGTTCCCGAGGAAGTCGCGCAGCAGCTTCGGGCCATGCTCGCGAAGCCGCCGGTGGTGTCGTCTCGCCGCCGCGTGTGTCATCTGGTCCTTTGCGGACTGCTCGTCTCCTTCTTCAGCGCCGTGACCCTCGGCGTCATCGGACTACGCAGGGGTGCCAACAGTCTCGAGCTCGCCTCCTTTGTCCTGGGGATCAGCGCGGCGGCGGGGCTGGCGGCGGCCTTCCTGTCGGACGGAGGCGGATTCCTGCTCGGCCTTTTCGGAATCGGCGTCGTGCGAAGGGACGGCGCACCCGCCTCGGTCTTCCGCAGGTCCTTGCGGAGCCTCGTGGGCTGGTCGCCGTACTGGGCTCTCGCGCTCGGGGCGTCCCTCGCGAGCCGCGGCGGAGCTTCTTTCAAGGATTTCCGCGGCCCGGTCGTCGCCGTCGCGATCTTCGTGCCCGTGGTCGCGGCCACCGTCCTCTGGGACGCGTGGGCGCATCCCGAGCGCGGGTTTCAGGACCGGGTCGCCGGAACGTTCCTGGTCCCGCGCTAGGGCGTCACGCCGGCGAACGCGGCGCGATCGCCTCGAGGAACTTCCCGATCCTCCGAAGCGCGGTCTCCTTCCCCAGGAGTGCCACGACATCGAAGAGCGGCGCGCCGACCGTCGTGCCCGTCAGCGCGAGTCGCGTCGGATGGATCAGCTTCCCGGCGGAGACGCCCGCCTCCCCGGCCACCTCGCGCAGCGCCGCCTCCAGTCTCTCCGGCGTCCACTCGCCGGCCGGCAGCGCCTCGTACCGCGCCGCGAGCCTCTGGAGAAGACCCGGCGTCTCGGCCTTGACCTGCTTCTTCATCCCGTCCGCGTCGTAGGCGGCCGGATCGTCGGCGTACACCGAGAGCGCCCGTCCCATCTCGATCGTCGTCCGCGCCCGCGTGCGGTGAAGCTCGATCGCCTTCAACGCGGTTTCCCGCTCCGGGACCGCGCTCGGGGCATACGGGGCGGAGCGCTCCAGGAGCTCTTCCCCCGGCATGGCGGCGATGTACTGCGCATTCATCCAGAGGAGCTTCTCCGGATCGAAGACGGACGGGGAGGCCCCGACCCGCTCCAGCGAGAACTCCCTTTCGATCTCCCCGCGGGCCAGGATCTCGCGGTCGTCCCCCGGCGCCCACCCCAGGAGCGCCAGGAAGTTGAAGAGCGCCTCCGGCAGGATCCCGGCGTCACGCCACTCTTCGACAGCGGCCGCGCCGTGGCGCTTGGAGAGCTTCTTCTTGTCCGTGCCGAGGATCATCCCCAGGTGCGCGAACCGGGGGACCGGCGATCCGAGCGCCCGGAAGAGCGCGACGTGCTTGGGTGTATTGGCCAGGTGATCGTCACCGCGGATGACGTGCGTGATCCTCATGTCCACGTCGTCCACACAGACGGAGAAGTGGTAGAGCGGGTGGCCGTCGGAGCGCACCAGGATGAAGTCGTCGAGCGCGTCGGCCGGGAACTCGATCCGACCGCGGATCAGGTCCTCGACCACGATCGGCTCGGCCGGCATGGCCAGCCGCACGACGTGCTTCTCGCCGGCTCGCGCGCGGCGCTCGCTCTCCTCCGGTGGGATCCGCCGCCCGGCGCCGGAGTAGCGGTAGGAGCGCCCGGAGGCCTCGGCGGCCTTTCTTTCGGTGTCGAGCTCCTCGGGCGTCTCGAAGGCGCGGTACGCCTTCCCCCCGGCGATGAGCCTCTCGGCAGCGGCGCGGTAGAGGTCGTAGCGCTTGGACTGGTGATACGGGCCCTCGTCGTAGTCGAGCCCCAGCCACTCCATCGCCGAAAGGATCTGCGCGGAGAGCTCCTCGCGCGATCGCTCGACGTCGGTGTCCTCGATCCGGAGGATGAAGGTTCCCTTCTCCCGCCTCGCGAAGAGAAGGTTGTAGAGCGCGGTCCGCGCGCCGCCGACGTGGAGAGAGCCGGTCGGCGACGGCGCGAAGCGCACGCGGACGGAGGAAGTCTTCTCGTGCAAGGCGCCGATAGTATGCGATCTGCTTGGCGGGCGGAGGGATCGGCGGGGAAGCGCTGGAGGCGCGCTCGAGGCGGCTCGCCGCCGACGCGGTCCTCGTTTCGGCGACGGTCGTTTGGGGATCCTCGTTCGTCGTGGTCAAGAGCGTCGTACGGGACTCGCCGCCGCTGGCGTTCCTGTTCTGGAGGTTCCTGCTCGCGGCGA
>DATFQY010000150.1:0-19952 GCA_035263845.1 Thermoanaerobaculia bacterium
GATCGAGATCGCGACGGGCCGCCGGGAACTCTGGAAAGAGTTCATGCCGGCGGACCGCGCCGGGGTCACCGGGATTTCGCCTCCGAGGATCACGCCGGACGGCCGGTCTTACGCCTACAGCTACGTCCGCACCCTCTCCGACCTCTACCTGGTCGAGGGCCTCCGCTAAAGATCCGTCCCGTCCATATCCCGTAGGGGCCGCACTCGCTGCCCCGCGGTGCATCACGGAGCCCGACGCCCGGCGTGATACGGTTTCCCAGCGTCGCGGGACGCCCCTTGCGTCTCCGCAATTGGGATGGAGGTAGTCGTGAAAAAGAACAGGGTCGTCGCCCTTTTCCTCGCGGGAGGACTGGCGGGATCGGTGGTATTCGCGCAGGCGCCCAAGATGGGGCCCAACCCGCCGCCCGAGAAGCAGCAGGAGCTCGTCACCGAGGCCGGCCAGACATTCGCCAACTTCGCGGCGGATCCGGACATGACATGGTTTAAGGCGCACCAGAAGGAGGCGCTCGGCTTCCTGATCTCCCCGATGATCATGAAGGCGGGATTCATCATCGGCGGCTCCGGCGGCCGCGCGGTCCTCGTCGCGAAGGGCAAGCATGGCTGGAACGGCCCGGCCTTCTACACGCTGGCGACGCCGTCGATCGGGTTCCAGGCCGGGGTGGAAAAGATCGAGTTCATCGCGATGGTCATGACCAAGAAGGGACTCGACTCGCTGCTGAAGACCACGATGAAGATCGGGGGCGACGCCTCGTTCGCGATCGGTCCCGTTGGAGCAGGCGCGGGTACGATCCCCAAGGGAGACTTCGTCATCTTCAGCCGCAGTAAGGGCGTCTACGGCGGAGTCAACGTCGAGGGAACCGCGGTGAAGGTCGAGGACGACTTCAACCAGGCCTACTACGGCGAGCCGGTCACGCCGCTCGACATCATCTCCAGAGGGTCCCACAAGAACAAGGCGGCCGACGACCCCCTGCTCCACAAGGTCGCCGCGGCCCAGAAGTAGCTTCTAAGGAATCCGGTAGCGGGCCAGGACGACGGTGACGTTGTCCTGGCCCCCGCCGTCTAAGGCGAGATCCACCAGGGCTCGACAGGTCTTCTCGGCCGAGCGCTCCCGGCCCAACGTCTTCGCGATCGCCTTCTCATCCGCCATGTCCGTGAGTCCGTCGCTGCAGAGCAGGAGCTGATCGCCGTCCTGCAGGCGCAGGTGCCGCATCTCCACCGAGACCATTCCCTTCTGGGTCGTGAGGGCGCTGGTCAGGATGTGGCGCGACGGGTGCTTCTCGGCCTCCTCGAGCGAGATCGCCCCGGAGTCGGCGAGGGTCTGCGCCACCGTCTGGTCCTTCGTGAGCCGGTGGAGCGTCCCCTGGCGAGCGAGGTAGGCGCGGGAATCCCCCACGTGGGCGATGAGCGCGTCCGCGCCCACGCTGCCGGCGAGCGTCATCGTCGTGCCCATCCCGGCAAGCGCCGGCTCGGTCTTGGCGCGCTCGACGAAGGCCTCCCCGATCTTGCGGAAGCGCTCCTCGGTCCGGGAGAGCACCTCCCGGCCGCTCTCGCCGTCGAACTTCATGATCCAGTCGGGTGTCTTCAGCGCGAGCTCGACTAAGAGCCCGATCGCCGTGCCGCTCGCGACCTCCCCGGCTGCAGCCCCTCCCACGCCGTCGGCGACGAGCATCATGTAGCCCTCCTGCTCGAAGGACCCGGGCAGCTGTCCCAGTGTCAGGTTCGTCAGGAGCGACTGCATCGAGCGCTCGAAGCGCGCAACGAGGTAGTGGTCCTCGTTGTTGTCCCGGACTTTTCCCGGATCGGACAGGGCCGCAAACTCGACCTGCACCGCGGGGCTGTTCATGGACCCAGTTTCCCACAGTCGCCGGCCTCAACTTCGTCGCGAGAATTCCGTAGGTCCGGATGGCGTTGTTGCCGGGGATTGGAGAGGAGATGACCATGAGGAGATCGCGAACGGCGTTGGCGGCGGTCGGGCTTCTCCTCGCGACGCTGCCGGCCTTTTCGGCCGAGCCGGTTGCGGCCGCATCCGCGCAGGGCGGGCACGCGAAGCTCGAGGTTCCCTACACGGAGTTCACCCTGCCTAACGGGCTGAACGTGATCCTCCACGAGGACCACACGGTCCCCGCGGTCTGCGTGGACGTCTGGTACTACGTCGGGTCGGCCCGCGAGAAGCCGGGCCGGACCGGTTTCGCGCACCTCTTCGAGCACATCATGTTCGAGGGGTCCAAGAACGTGAAGCAGGGGGAGTTCGACCGGCTGCTCGAGACAGCCGGAGGCGACAACAACGGCTCGACGACCGAGGACCGCACGGACTACTGGGAGAACGTCCCCTCCTCCTCGCTGGAGCTGGCGCTCTTCGTCGAGTCGGACCGGATGGGATACCTCCTCGACGTCATGTCGCCCGCTCGCGTGGACCAGCAGCGCGACGTCGTCAAGAACGAGCGGCGCGAGTCCTTCGAGAACCGCCCCTACGGCCTGGCCTCCATCAAGCTGTCCGAGGCGCTCTTTCCGCCCAACCACCCTTACCACTGGCCCGTCATCGGCTCGATGGAGGACCTCACGGCCGCCGGCTACGAGGACGTCGCGAACTTCTTCAAGAGCTACTACGGGCCCAACAACGCGTCGCTCGTCGTGGCCGGGGACATCGACTCGAAGGAGGCGCGGCGGCTCGTCGAGAAGTGGTTCTCCGACGTCCCGCGGGGCTCGCGGGTCCAGCCGATGGCCCCCGCGCCGGCCGTCCTGTACGAGGAGAAGCGGATGACGATGGAGGACCGGGTGCAGCTGCCCCGCCTCTACATGGCCTGGATCACTCCCCCGCACCTCCACCCCGGCGACGCGGCGCTGGACGTCCTCTCGGAGATCCTCGCCTCCGGGAAGAACTCCCGCCTCTACAAGCGGCTCGTCTACGACCTCCAGGTCGCCCAGGACGTCTCGGCGGTCCAGCAGTCGCAGGAGCTTGCCTCGATCTTCCAGATCACCGTCACCGCGCGGCAGGGCCACGACCTCTCCGAGATGGAGAAGCTCGTGCAGGAAGAGATCGACCGGATCAAGAACGAGCCGCCGAAGCCGCGCGAGGTCGAGCGGGCCGTCAACCAGTTCGAGGCGTCCTTCTACCAGGCGATGGAGAAGGTCGGCGGCTTCGGCGGGAAGGCGGACCAGTTGAACGCGTACGTCTTCGCCGCCGGCCGGCCCGACTACTACAACGAGGACCGCGCGCGGTACCTCTCGCTCGACGCGAGCGACGTGCAAAGCGCCGCAAAGCGATACCTGCGCGACGACGGCCGCGTCGTCCTGAGCGTCGTCCCCGCCGGGAAAACGAGCCTCGCCGCGCGGCCACCCGCTCCGGCGAAGGAGAAGTGACGATGCGGCGCCGGGAGTTGGTGGCCGCCGTTCTCGTCTCGGCCGCCTCCGCGGCGGCCCTCCTCGCCCAGGCGCCGGACCGTTCGAGAGCCCCCGCGCCGGGCCCGCCTCCGGCGTTGAAGCTGCCGGCGATCCAGAAGTTCGAGCTCTCCAACCGGGTTCCGGTCCTCTTCATCGAGACCCACAAGGTCCCGCTCGTCGAGGTCGCGGTCGTCCTCCGGAGCGGCGCCGCGGCCGATCCGAAGGGAAAGCCGGGCCTCGCGAACCTGACCGCGGTGATGCTCGACCGCGGCGCCGGAAGCCGGTCGGCGCTGGAGCTGTCCGACGAGATCGACCACCTCGGCGCGGAAATCGGCGCCTCGGCGGACTGGGACGAGACGGCCGTCGCCGTGGGCGTGCCTTCCGAGAGGCTCGGGCCGGCTCTCGCGATCTTCTCCGACGTCGTCCGCAAACCGACCTTTCCGGCCGAGGAGCTCGAGCGCGTCCGCAAGGAGATGCTGACGACCTTCCTCCAGTGGCGCGACGAGCCGGAAGCGATCGCCCGCGTCGCCTTCGCGCGTGCGATCTACGGAGACCATGCGTACGGCCGGGTCACCGAGGGGAACGAGGCTTTCGTCCGCTCCGTCTCCCGCGAAGACCTCGAGCGGTTCCACCGGGCAGCGTTCGCGCCGGGCAACGCCACGATCGTCGCGGCCGGGGACGTGACGGCGGCAAACCTGAAGACGCTGCTGGAGGCCTCCTTCGGTTCCTGGAGCGGGACGGGGGAGAAGCCTCCGGCGGTTCCCGAGGCACAGCAGGTCAAGGGGCGCTCGATCTGGATCGTGGACGTTCCCGACGCGGCGCAGTCGGAGATCCGCGTCGGCCGGGTCGGCGCGGCCCGCAGCACGCCGGACTTCTTTCCGATGCTCGTCGCCAACACGATGCTCGGAGGCTCCTTCGCCTCCCGGCTCAACATGAACCTGCGCGAGGCGCACGGCTACGCCTATGGCGCGAGCTCGGGCTTCGACTTCCGGCTCTCGGCCGGCCCGTTCTACGCGGCTGCCGCCGTGCAGACGGACAAGACCTCGCCGGCGCTCGCGGAGTTCTTCAAGGAGCTCGAGGGGATGCGCAAGCCCGTCGGCGAGGACGAGCTCACCCGAGCGCGCAACTACCTTGCGCTGCGCTATCCCCGCGGATTCGAGACGACGGGGCAGCTGGCGACCCGGCTCGAGGCGAAGGTCGTCTACGACCTGCCCGACGACTACTTCACCTCCTACACGGACCGGATCGCGAAGGTCACGGCCGCCGACGTCGCCCGGATCGCGGCCCGGTACATCGATCCCTCGTCGGCCGCCGTCGTCGTGGTGGGAGACCGCAGGAAGATCGAGGCCGGGATCCGGGCCCTGAACCTGGGCCCGGTGCGGGTCTTTACGGTGGACCAGATCCTCGGCGGCGGGAAGCCGCGGGCCCAGGACCCGAAGTCCAAGTAGACTCCGGCCCGCATGGAGGAGACGCCGCCGAGGCGGAAGCGCCGCAAGCGCCGGAGCAAGGCCGCCAACCTCGGCTGGGCGATCTTCTTCTTCATCCTCGGCGTGATCGGGGTGATGGTCCCCGTCATGCCGCAGATCCCGTTCTTCATCGCCAGCCTGCTCTTTCTCTCCCTGGTGTTCCCCGCGGTGTCGCGCTGGCGGCGCCGGTTCCTCCACCGCCACCCCAAGGTGGCCCACGCCTACAAGAAGTGGCGCGACGCCGCGAGGAAGAAGCGCCAAAGGATCATCGCGAAGGAAAAGGAACTCGCGGCGAGGATTCGCCACCACCGGCAGGAGGATTTGTGATTTGTGATTTGTGATTTGTGAACAGGGCGAAAAGGCCGCATCGCGGCATCGACGGAGAGGCCCTGGCGAAAAACTTACCTTTCTGCCCTAATCACAAATCACAAATCACAAATTCTTCGCTCAGTCCATCTGTCGCCGCAACACCGTCGGGATGTCGAAGTCGTCGCGCGAGGACGCGTTCGGCCCGAAGCCGCCGGAGTCGTCGCCCCGCAGGAAGGGGCGCGGGTTGCGCGACGTCGGCGCGGCGTGGACTCCGTCCTCGTAGGACTGCTCGATGTCCGGCCGGTCGAAGCCGGTGGCGATCACCGTGACCTTGACGTTTCCGGCCATCGAGTCGTCGTGCACGCAGCCGAAGAGGATCTCCGCCTCCGGGTCCGCGGCCTGGTGGATGATCTCCGCGGCTTCGTTGACCTCGAAGAGCGTCAGGTCGGACCCGCCCGTGATGTTCATCAGGATGCCCTTGGCCCCCTCGATGGACGCGTCCTCGAGCAGCGGCGAGGAAATCGCCGCCTGCGCGGCGTGGATCGCCCGGTTCTCCCCTTCCGCCGTCGCCGTGCCCATCAGCGCGCGCCCCATGTCCGACATGACCTTGCGGACGTCCGCGAAGTCCAGGTTGATCTCGCCCGGGTAGTTGATCAGGTCCGAGATCCCCTGGACGGCCTGACGCAGCACGTCGTCGGCGATCTTGAAGGAGTCGTTCAACGGCGTGTGCTGCTCGACGAACGAGAGCAAACGCTGGTTGGGGATCGTGATCAACGTGTCCACGTGGTCGCGCAGCTCGCGGGCGGCGCGCTCGGCCTGGCGCATGCGCTTCTTGCCCTCGAACTCGAAGGGCTTGGTGACGACGGCGACGGTCAGCGCTCCCGCTTCCGCGGCGAGCTTGGCGATGACGGGACCCGCTCCCGACCCGGTCCCGCCGCCCAACCCGGCGGCGAGGAAGACCATGTCCACGCCCTTCATCAGGTCGGCCAGCTTCTCCTGGTCCTCGATCGCGGCGTTCCTGCCGACGTCGGGATCCGCGCCGGCGCCCAGGCCCTTCGTCAGCCGGGCCCCGAGTTGGATCTTGGTCGGCGCCGTCGAGCGGCGCAGGACCTGGAGGTCGGTGTTGCACGCGACGTAGCCGACCCCGCGAAGGCCGGCCGCGATCATCCGGTTGACGGCGTTGGATCCTCCCCCGCCGATCCCGATGACCTTGATGACAGCGGGCGAGGTGTCGTCGCTCTCCAACTCGATGGAAAGGCGGCGCTCCTCGTCGGCAACGAATTCGATCATGGACTTTCCCTCCCGTTTCTTCAGAAGAGCTCCTTGAACATCCTGGACACCGAGGCGGTGAACTTCGTGACGCCGCGCGGCCGCCTCCGCGAGGCTTTGTAGCGGTGACCGTAGAGAAGAAGCCCCGTCGCCGTGGCCCACTCGGGGCGGGACACGACGTCGGTGAGACCCCCGACGCCCGCCGGAACCCCACGCCGGACCGGCCCGTCGAAGAGGCCCTCCGCGATTTCGACGATTCCCTCCAGCTCCGCCCCTCCGCCCGTCAGGACCATCCCGGAGCGGATCTCCTTCTCCAGGCCCAGCCTTTCGAGGTCCTCGCGGATCAGGCCGAAGAGCTCCTCGGCGCGCGGCTGGAGGATGTCCGACAGCGTGGTCCTCGGGCAGAGCTTGGGCGCTCGCCCGCCGACCATCGGCACTTCCACCATCTCGTCCTCGCCGACGGCGCTTCGAAGGGCGCAGCCGTGCTTCTTCTTGATGCGCTCGGCGTCGGTGATCGGCGCGCGCAGCACCACCGCCAGGTCGTTGGTGAAGTGGTCGCCGCCGATCGGGATGACCGCGGTGTGGGCGATCGCGCCGCGGTCGTACACGGCGACCTCGGTTGTCCCGCCACCGATGTCCACCAGTGCGATCCCAAGCTCCTTCTCGTCCTGCGTCAGGACCGCCTCGGAGGCCGCGAACTGCTCCAGGATTAGCTGCTCGACCTCGATGCCGGCTTTGTTGGCGCAGGTCACGATGTTCTGGGTCACGGCGACGGGCGCCGTCACCACGTGGACCTCCGCTTCCAGGCGCGCCCCGACCATGCCGACGGGGTCCGGCACGCCGTCCTGCCCGTCCACCGCGAACTCGCGCGGGACGACGTGGATGACCTCGTGGTCCTGGGGAATCTGGACCCCCCGGGCGGCGTCGATGACCCGCGAGACGTCCTCGCGGGTGATCTCCCGGTCGCGGCCGGCGACCGCGACGACGCCGCGGCTGTTGAAAGACCGGACATTCGAGCCCGAGACGCCGACCCAGGCGCGGGCGATCTGGACTCCCGCCATGATCTCGGCCTCCTCGGCGGCCCGTTTCACGGCCTCGATCGTCGCGTCCACGTTGACGATGTTGCCCTTGCGGGTGCCGCGGTTGGAGGCGGCGCCCTTCCCGATCACGTCGAGCGCGCCGGCGGCGTTCTGCTCGCCGATGAGCACGCAGATCTTGGACGTTCCGATGTCGCAGGAGACGAGGAAGCTTTCGGGCTTGGACACTAAACGACCTCCAGGCCGCGAGTCGTCACAGGGAGTTCCCGGCGCCGTAAGCGCCTTCGAGCACGATTCGATCCGCGAAACGGAGGTCTATGGCCCGCGCCTCCCACCTTCGGCTCTCAATGAGGGTTCGCGCTTTCAGAAGCGCGTCGATCTTCTCCGGAGCGTCGAATCCAAGTACTCGAACCGGCTTACGAAAGATGGAGTCCATCATACCGAATCCCCCGTCGGGGAGCGTGGAAATTTCCGAGAGAGCCGAAAAATATTGCGGCAGTCTCGCGCGCAGATTCTCCAGGAGCGCGACCGCGTCGGGCAGCGACGCCCGATCTCCCGTGACGAGGACGTACTCCGCGCGGTCGGCTCGCGAGTCATACGGCGCGATCGGCGCGCCCATCGCGTCGAGGAGGAAGAGGCCGGAGCCCTCGCGCAGGAGAGCGACCGGCACGCGCTCGGTGACCCGGATCGAGAGGCCGTCCGGAAATTTCTTGGCGAGAGTCACTCCGGCGATCCAGGGAAGCTGCTGGATCTTCGCGGCCACCGGCGAGAGGTTCAGCAGGACGAGGTTGGCTGAGCGCCAGGAGTCGAGGGCCTTGAGGACCTCCTCGGTGCGCGTGCGCTCGTTGCCCGCGATCTCGAACCTCTTCAGAGCGAAGAGCGAGCCTCCCAGGAACCGTGTCAGCCCCGCGGCCGAGACGAGGAGAAACGCCGCGAAGAGAAGAGCGCGTCCGATCCGGCGCGGCTTGCGCTTACGGCCGAGGGTCTGAACCTTCCTCAGGAAGGGCGCGTCGCTATCCATGGATCGCTCTCGCCGGATGCCTCGATCCGGCTTCGAGGTACGCCTCGCCGAGGCGGACGACGTCGCCCGCACCGAGCGTGATGAGGAGGTCGCCGCTCCGGAGAAGGCCTTCCAGCTCCTCGACAACCCGTTTTTTTTCAGAGACATAGACGACATTGCCGTGGCCTGCCTGCCGCGCCGCCGAGGCCACCAGGTCGCCGCTGACGCCCTCGATCGGCTTCTCCCGCGAGGGATAGACGTCCGTCACGACGGCGACGTCGGCGGCCATGAGCGCTCGGCCGAACTCGGCCGCGAAGTCGCGGGTCCGCGAGAAGAGGTGCGGCTGGAAGAGCGCGACGAGGCGCCGGCCGGGATGGACCTGCCGCGCGGCGGCGAGCGTGGCCGCGATCTCGGTCGGATGGTGAGCGTAGTCGTCGAGGACGAGGATCCCGCCCCGCTCTCCCTTGGTTTCGAAGCGCCGGACGACGCCCGTGAACTCCTTCAAAGCGCCGGCGATCGTCGGAAACGGGACCGACAGCTCCCGCCCCACCGCGATCGCCGCAAGGGCGTTGGCGACGTTGTGCCGGCCGGGCAGGGGAAGGCGGACCTCCCCCAGGGACCAAGTCGTCCCCTCCCAGACCTCGAAGGTCGTGCCCGACGCCTCGAGGCGGATCCGGTCCGCGCGCAGGCTCGCTTCCGGGCTCTCGCCGTACGTCACGACCCGCCGCTTGATCCGCGGCAGGATCTTGCGAACGCCCGCGTCATCCAGGCAAGCGACGACCGCGCCGTAGAAGGGGACGCGGTTGGCGAAAGTCGCAAAGGCGTCGAGGATGTCGGAGAGGTCGCGGTAGGTGTCGAGGTGGTCCGCCTCGACGTTGGTGATGACCGCGACGACCGGCGTCAGCTCGAGGAAGGACCGGTCGTATTCGTCGGCCTCGGCGACGAGGTAGTCCCCCTTGCCCAGCCGCGCGTTGGTCCCGAGGATGCGGACCCGCCCGCCCACGACGATCGTGGGATCGAACCCGGCCTCCGTCAGGACGAGGCCGGCAAGCGATGTCGTCGTCGTCTTCCCGTGGGTGCCGGCGACCGCCACGCCCTGCTTCAGCCTCATGATCTCTGCCAGCATTTCCGCCCGGCGGATCACCGGGATCCCGCGGCGCCGCGCGGCCCCGACCTCGGGATTCCCTTCGGAAATGGCCGACGAAATGACCACCAGGTCCGCCTGGTCGAGGTGGCTCTCGTCGTGGCCGTAGGCGATCCGAGCGCCGAGCGCGGTCAGCCGCTCGGTGTTTTCGCTCCTCTCCTTGTCGCAGCCGGAGATCTCGAGGGGCGTGGAGAGCAGGAGGATCTCGGCCAGGCCGCTCATCCCGACGCCCCCCGCGCCGACGAAGTGGATCCGGCGGAGCTTCAAGAACCTCACGCCGCGGCCTCCTTTTCCGCCTCGAAGAGGAGGTCGGCCAGCCGGCGGGCCGAGTCGGGAACCGCGAGCGACCGCGCGGCTTCGCCCATCCGGACGAGCCTCGCTCGGTCCGAAAAAAGGTCGCGGACCGCGGCGGCCAGTGTCCCCCTGGTCAGGGCCGTCTCCTCGATCATCCGCGCCGCGCCGGCGTTGACCAGGGCGGCGGCGTTTTCCCGCTGGTGGCCGTGCGTCGCCGATCCGAAGGGGACGAGGACGGCCGGACGGCCGGACGCGGCAAGCTCGGCGAGCGTCATCGCCCCGGACCGGGACAGCACCAGGTCCGCCCAGGAGAGCTCCTCGAAGAGGCGCGGGAGAAAGGGCGCCAGCCGCCAGCGGGCCGGGACCTCGCGGTAGGCCGCCTGGACCGCGGCGAAGTGCTTCTCGCCGGTCTGGTGGATGACCTCGAGGTCGTCGGAGGCCAGGTGCGCGGCCGCCTGAGCCATCGCGCGGTTCAGGACGATCGAGCCCTGGCTGCCGCCAAAGACGAGGAGGCGCCTCGTCCGGGCTTCCGGCGAGAGCGCGGGAATCCGGAAGAACTCCTCACGAACCGGTGTACCGATCACCGTTCCGGGCCGGCGCAGCCGGGAATTCGAGGCGGCGAGCCCGACGGCGGTTCGCGTCGCGAATCGGTTGGCGAACCTCGTCGCGATGCCGGGCAGCGCGTTGGAGTCGTGGACGACGGTCGGGATCGAGAGCGACCGCGCCGCGGCGAGGACCGGCACGCTGACGTACCCGCCCAACCCGACGACGCCCCGGGCGCGGTGGCGGGAGAGGATCGAGCGGGCTTCGAAGAAACCGGCCGGCAGCCGCGCGAGCGACGCGAGCTTGCCGCCGATTCCGAGCCCCGCGAACCCAGACGCGGCCACCGTCTCCAGCGGAAACCCGGCCTCGGGGACGAGCCGGCCCTCCAGGCCGTCTCTCGTTCCGATGAAGACGATCGGGACCTCCGGTCGCCGCGCGCGGATCTCCCGGGCGAGCGCGATACCCGGGAAGATGTGCCCGCCCGTTTTTCCGGCGACGATCACGTAAGCTCCTTCCACACCGATCAGGCCTGTTCGACCTCGTGCTGCGACACGTTCAGGATCAACCCTCCCGCGATCCAGGACGCCACCAGCGATGACCCCCCGTACGACACGAACGGCAGCGGGATCCCCTTCGTCGGCATCAGCCCGAGGACGACGGAGACGTTGATCGCCGCCTGCACGACGATCATCGCGGTCGCTCCGGCGGCCAGGAACGCGGCGAAGGGCTCCGGGGCGCGCCTGGACGCCCGCAGCCCGCGCCACGCGATGACACCGAAGCAGAGGATGACGGCGACCCCCCCGATCAACCCCAGCTCCTCGCCCACGATCGCGAAGATGAAGTCGGTGTGCGGATACGGAAGGAAGAAGAGCTTCTGGCGGCTTCCTCCCAGTCCGTTTCCCGAGAGCCCTCCCGTTCCCACCGCGATCAGCGACTGGATCGCCTGGAAGCCGGCCCCCAGCGGGTCGGCGTCCGGCTTCAGGAACGAGAGCAGGCGCGCCCGCCGGTAGCTCGCCGAGAACACGAGAGCGGCCACCGCGGGGATGGCCGCCGCCAGGCCGATCAGGAAGATCCGCGCGCGCACCCCGGAAAGCCAGAGCAGGACGCCGCAGAGGATGACGTAGGAGGCCGCCGTGCCGAGGTCGGGTTCCAGGACCACGACGCCCGCCGCCAGCCCGGTGAAGAGGAGGGCGGCCGGGAGCGCCCGCTCCGGCTCCGCCGACTTGGCCGTGACGAGCCGCGCCAGGACGAGCACGAGGCCGATCTTGAGGAGCTCCGAGGGCTGGAGCATCACCGGGCCGACCGTCAGCCACCGGCGGGCCGAGTTGATCGGCGGCCGGGTAAGCGCCGCCACGCAGAGCACCAGGCACACCCCGTAGACCGCCAGGCCCAGCCAGCGCCGCGCGAAGAGACGATAGTCCGCGCGATAAACCGCGAACGCCGCCAGTCCTCCCGCCGCAAGGGCCACGATCTGCTTGATCAGGTAACGGTAGGGGCTGCCGCCCGTCTGCGCCGCGGACACCGCGGAGGCGCTGTAGATCATCACGCACCCGAAAAGCGACAGCGTGACGAGCGCGATGAAGAGGATCTTGTCGGAAGAGAGCTTACGCGCCATGGGACCTCGTCACCTCGCGGGCGAGCCTCGCGAAGTGGTCGCCTCGCTCTTCGAAGTTGCGGTACTGGTCGAAGGAAGCGCAGGCCGGCGAGAGCAGCACGGTGTCTCCCGGCCGGGCGACCTCCGAGGCGCGGCGGACCGCGCGGTCCATCGTCCCGGCGTTTTCGATCTCGACGAGCGAGGACAGGACCTTCTCGATCGCCCGCGCCGCCTCGCCGATCGTGAAGACCTTCCGAGCGGCGCGCGCCACCGAGGGGCCGAGCGCCGCGAAGTCGCCGTGCTTGTCGCGGCCGCCCAGGATGAGGAGCACCCGGCCGTCCCCGAACCCCTCGAGCGATTTCTTCGTGGCGTCCACGTTGGTTCCCTTCGAGTCATCGACCCACGAGACCCCGTCCCTCTCGGCGACCAGTTCCGTTCTGTGGGGAAGGCCCTGGAAGCGACTGAGGGCATCGGCGATCGCCGCCTCGGGCGTGTCGAGGCAAGCGGCCGCCGCCAGGGCCGCCAGCGCGTTCTCGACATTGTGGGCGCCGGGAAGCGCCAAGTCCTTCTGGGCAACGATCGAACGTTTCCGTCCGGAGACCTCCGAGACCAGCGAGCCCGAGTCGATCCAGGCGCCTCCCTCGCAGCGGTGTTTCCGGGAGAAGGCGACTCGGCGGCTACGGGTCGAGATTGGCCTCGACGCGGTGTCGTCGTCGTTGACGACCGCGAAGTCCCCGGCGTCCTGGTTCTCGAATACGCGCGCCTTGGCCCGGACGTAGTCGGCGAAGCCGTCGTGCCGGTCGAGGTGGTCCGGCGTGATGTTGGTCAGCACCGCGACGTGGGGGTGGAACCGGTCGATCGCCTCGAGCTGGAACGAAGAGACTTCGCAGACGAAGTCCCGTGCCGAGCGCTCCGAGAGGAACGCGGAGAGCGGCACGCCGATGTTCCCGGCCAGCGCCACCGGCCGTCCCGCACGCCGGAGTATCTCGGCGATCCAGGCGGTCGTCGTGGACTTCCCGTTGGTGCCGGTCACCGCGACCCAGCGGTTCTTCCCCTCCACCTCGGCCTGCGCGATCCGCCACGCGATCTCGATCTCGGCCAGCACGGCGAGCCCTTTCCGTCGCGCTTCGACCACGACGGGCGAGTCCATCGGGACTCCGGGCGAGATCGCCAGCCACTGCGCCCCGTCCAGGAACTCCATCTTCGGGCCGTCGAAGTCGAAGCGCACACCCTTTCGCTCCAGCCTCGCAACGGTTTCAGCGTCGAACGCCGACCGCGGCTTCGCCTCGCCGACGGTGACGGCGACTTCCCGCCTGGCGAGCGCCTTCGCCAGGGCCTCCCCGCTCCGGGCAAAGCCCAGGATCGCGACGCGGCCCGGCAGATCCGAGTTCCGGCTCATCTCAGCTTCAACGTCGAGAGTCCCAGCACCGCGAAGAGGATCGCCAGGATCCAGAACCGCAGGATCACGCGCGACTCGGCCCAGCCGCCGAGCTCGAAGTGGTGATGCAGCGGCGCCATCCGGAAGATCCGCTTCCCGGTGGACTTGAACGAGACGACCTGCAGGATGACCGACAGGGCCTCCATCACGAAGAGCCCGCCGACGATCGCCAGCAGGACCTCCTGCTTGGTCATCACCGCGACCGCCGCGATCCCGGCGCCGAGCGGCAGCGCGCCGACGTCGCCCATGATGACGTCGGCGGGATGGCAGTTGAACCACAGGAACCCGAGCGAGGCGCCGACGAGGGCCCCGCAGAAGACCGCCAGCTCGCCGCTCTGCGGGACGAGCGTGATCTGCAAGTACCGCGCGGCGACCGCGTTGCCCGTGACGTAGGCGAGGATCGCGTAGGTCCCCGCGGCGATTCCGACCGCTCCGATCGCCAGCCCGTCCAGGCCGTCGGTCAGGTTGACGGCGTTGGAGGACCCGACGAGGACCAGGGCAACGAACGGGATGTAGAACGCGCCCAGGTCGAGCAGGAAGCGCTTCAGGAACGGGAAGGTCACGATCGTCGAGATCGTGTCGGGCCCCGCCCAGGAGCGGATCGCCCAGGCGATGCCGAGGGCGGCCAGGAACTGCGGGACGAGCTTTCCCTTCCCCGTCAGACCCAGGTTGCGCCGCTTGGCGAACTTGATGAAGTCGTCGGCGAAGCCGACCGCGCCAAACGCCACGAGGCTTGCCAGCGCGAGCCAGACGAAGCGATTGGAGAGATCCATCCAGAGGAACGTCGCGACGATGATTGCCAGCAGGATCAGGAGCCCTCCCATCGTCGGGGTGCCCGCCTTGGCCTGGTGGGACTGAGGGCCTTCCTGGCGGATCCTCTGTCCGATCTGCCTCTCCCGCAGCAGCCGGATCATCGGCGCGCCGAAGGCGAGCGAGATCAGGAGCGCCGTCACCGCCGCCATCGCCGCCCGGAACGTGATGTAACGGAAGACGTTGAACGCCGGAAGCGATTTGGCGAGCGGGTAGAGGAGCTTGTAGAGCACTACCGCGACTCCGCGATCAGGATGCGGACCGCGCGATCCAGGCCGATGCCGCGCGACGCCTTGAAGAGGACCGTGTCTCCCTCGGACAGCGTCGGCGCCAGAAGCCCCGCGGCCTCCTCCGGGTTCTTCGCGGTCTCGACGGCCGCCGCCGGAAAGCCGGCCTCCACCGCGCCTTCCCCGATCTCGCGGCCGCGCGGGCCGACGCACAGGAGCCGGTCGGCGCGCCCCATCGCGTACCGGCCGGTCTCGCGGTGAAACCAGCGGTCCTCGGGACCCAGCTCGAGCATGTCGCCGAGCACGGCGATCTTCCGCCTCCCCGGAAGGAGCTTCAGCGTGTCGAGCGCGGCGCGCATCGAGGGCGGGCTCGCGTTGTAGGCATCGTCGTAGAGAAGCGCGCCGGAGGCATGGTGAAGGAGCTCGCCGCGATGGGCCGCCGGGGCGAGGTCCGGCGCCGCCGCAGCGCAGTCCTCCGCGGTCGCGCCGGCTGCGATCGCGACGGCCGCCGCCGCCACGAAGTTGGCGACCTGGTGAAGTCCCGGCAGGGGAAGCGCGATCTCCGCGCCGCCGGAAGGGGTCCTCAACCGGAAGGTCGCGCCCGACTCGCTTGTCGCGACGGCCTCCGCCGTGACGTCGGCGGGCGATTCCAGCCCGAAGGAGAGCTTGGGCCCCGGGTGATGGGAGGCGAGCGCCGTGACGCGTGGGTCGTCGGCGTTGGAGACGAAGACGCCGTCCGCCTTCAGCCCCTCCAGGATCTCTCCGTTGGCCGCGGCGACGGCGTCGAGCGAGCCGAGGAACTCCAGGTGCTCGATGGCGATGCGCGTCACCGTCGCCACGTCCGGCTCGAAGGCGCGGGACAGCCGCGAGACCTCACCCAGGGCGCTCATTCCCATCTCCCCGACCATCCACTCCGGCGTGCGCGGCAGGTTGACGACGGACATCGGGAACCCGAGGGCGCTGTTCTGGTTCCCCGGCGTCTTCTCGACGGCGAAGCGCTTGCCGAGGATCGCCGCCGCGAATTCCTTGGTGGTGGTCTTGCCGATGGAGCCGGCGACCGCCGCCAGGCGGAACCCGGCCCGTCTCTTGAGCTCCGAGGCCAGATCCAGCAGCCCCTCCTTCGGATCGGTGACCTGGAGAATGGGAAAGTCGGCCGATAACCCTTCCGGCCGGCGCGACGCCAGGGCCGCGCGGGCCCCGGCCGCGGCAGCGGCTCCGATGAAATCGTGGCCGTCCGCGCGCTCTCCCTCGGTAGCGACGAAGAGGTCCCCCGGCCGCGCCTTGCGTGAATCCAGGGCGACGCCGGAAAGCTCGACTTCCGCGCCGGGAGGATCCACCGCCCCGCCGGTCAAGGAAGCGGCCTTCGACAAAGTGAAGTTCATCGCCGGACGAGCTCCGCGGCGACGAGACGGTCGTCGAAGGGAAGGACGCGGTCGCCGATGACCTGCGTGGTCTCGTGCCCCTTTCCGGCGATCACGACGACGACCCCGGGGTTGGCCAGGCCGATCGCGGCGCGGATCGCTTCACGGCGATCGGCGATCTTCAAATACTTCGTGGCGCCCGATTCCATCAGCCCTTTCTCGACTTCGGCCAGGATCGCCTCCGGGTCCTCCGAGCGGGGATTGTCGGACGTGGCGATGGCGATGTCGGAGAGCCGCCCCGCCGCCCGGCCCATCGGGACCCGCTTGCCCTTGTCGCGGTCTCCCCCGCAGCCGAAGACGAGGACGATCTTCTTGTCGGTCAGCTCCCGCACCGCGTTGAGCAGCCGGACGAGCGCGTCCTCCGTGTGTGCGTAATCCACGAGGATCGGGAAGCCCTGGCCCGCCTCGACCGGCTCGAGCCTTCCGGGAACGCGGCGGACCGAAGCCAGGGCCGCGGCGATGTCTTCGCCGTCCATTCCCAGTGCGATCCCCGCGCTCGCGGCCGCGAGCAGGTTCTCGACGTTGAACCGGCCCGGCAGCGGCGACCGAACCGGGAAGCTTCTCCCGCGATGCACGACCTCGAGCGACGACCCCGAGAGGTCGCAGCGCACGGAGGCGGCGCGCACGTCGGCGACGCTACTGCCCGACGCCGAAAACGTCAGGACTGGCGGCGCAACCTCGCCCGCGAGCCGCCGCCCCGCCTCGTCGTCCGAGTTGACGACGGCGAACGCGCCCTCCTTGCGCATCGTGAAGAGCCCCTTCTTCGCCTCGTAATAACTCTTCATGTCGCCGTGAAAGTCCAGGTGATCGCGCGTCAGGTTGGTGAAGACCGCGACGTCGAAGCGGCTGCCCGCGACGCGCTCGAGCGACAGCGCGTGCGAGGAGACCTCGACCGCCGCCGCGCCGACGCCCTCACGGACCATCTCGGCCAGGAGCTCCTGGATCTCCGGGGCCTCCGGTGTCGTCCTCGGCGCCTCGACCTCATGGCGGCCCGTTCGGTAGGCCACCGTCCCGAGAAACCCGGAGCTCCCGTGCCGGCGCGCCAGGAGCGACTCGAGAAGCATCGTCGTGGTCGTCTTTCCGTTGGTCCCCGTGACGCCGGCCAGGATGAGCTTCTCGGCCGGGTTTCCCGCCCTCCGAGCAGCCAGCAAGCCGAGTGCCCGGCGCGGATTCGGAACGCGGACCCACGCGACCTGTCTCGGAAAACCCGCCGGCGCCGGGCGTTGCGACACGACCGCGGCCGCTCCCCGCGAGGCGGCGTCCGAGACGTGATCGAACCCATCCTGGACCTGCCCTCGCAGGGCCACGAAGAGGTCTCCCGGACCGACCCTTCGCGAGTCGTAGCGGATTCGAGCGATCTCCGGGTCGGAAGTCCTCTGGACGGAAATGTTCTGGCCGGGATCCTCCGCCAGAACCGAGAGGAGCTCCATCAGTCTCACGGACCGGAGGAGGGAGAACTCTCCTCCCGGCCGCGGCCCGGCCGGTTGATCGGGGGGGCGGTTTCCGAAAGGCGCAGCGAGTATGGCTCTCCCGTGCGAAGCGGGGAGCCCGGCGGCGGATCCTGCGAGACGACGAAACCGGTTCCGGAGAGGCGCGCCGTGAGCCCCAGGCGGGCGAAGACGGCAAGCGCCTGGCGGGCCGACAGGCCCAGGACGTCCGGAGTCGCGGGCCCCGCCGCAGGGTCGGACGCCGCCGCGGTCTCGACGGCCGGCATCGCGATGGGGGACTCTTCGGCGCTCGAGGCCGTGTTCTTGACGGACACCGGGACGATGCCAGCCGGGTACTCGACATGCCCGTCGGAGCTGGCCAGCACGGTGGAAGGCAGGCGCTGCTCGGTCGGGGCGACGCGCAGGATGTCCAGGGCCTGCGAGACGATCCGCGCGAAGAGCGGCGCGGCGACGTCGCGCGCGTAGTACTTGCCGTGCGGCTCTTCGACGACGACGACCGCGACGAGCTTGGGGTTGTCCGCGGGAACGAACCCGACGAAGTTCGGAACGTAGCGGCCGGCCTGGTAGCCGCCGGGCCCGGCCTTCTGCGCCGTCCCGGTCTTGCCGGCGACCGTGAATCCCGGGATCGCTGCGGTCGTTCCAGTCCCCTTCTCCACGACGCCCTGGAGCATCGCCCGGAGGGTGGCCGCCGTCTCTTCCGAGATGACGCGCGTGGGCTCGGGCGCCTGCGGCTTCTCGACCCGGCCGTCGGGATAGCGGATCGCCGTAACGATGTGCGGGCTGACGAGCCGCCCGCCGTTGGCGATCACCGCAGCGACGCGGGAGAGCTGGAGCGCGGTAACCGCGACCTCCTGGCCCATCGAGATGGACGCGTTGGACAGCGCGGACCACCGCGAGAGCGGCCGGAAAATCCCGCCCGCCTCGCCGGGCAGGTCCACGCCCGTAGGCTTGCCGACGCCGAACGCGCTCGCGCCCTCGAAGAGCCGCTGCGCGCCCAGGCGCAGCCCGACCTGGATGATGCCGATGTTGGAGGAGTGCTCGAGGATGCCGGCCAGCGTGAGGCGGCCGTAATCGTGGTGCTTGTCTTCCTTGATCGTGATGCGGCCGATCCGAATCAGCCCGTGGTTGGTGTCGAAGACCTCGTCGGGTGAGACGACCTTGCGGTCGAGCGCGGTCGAGCCCGTCACGATCTTGAAGGTCGAGCCCGGCTCGTAGGCGTCGGCGATCGCGTGGTTGCGGCGGACCTCTCCACCGAAACGGCCGTAGTCGTTCGGATCGAAGCCCGGCGCGCTCGCCATCGCCAGGATCTCGCCGGTCCAGGGATCGAGGACGACGGCGCTCCCGGACTTCGCGTCGAGGTCGTGGAGCGTCGTCTCGAGCTCCCTCTCGGCCGCGAACTGCAGCCCGGAGTCGAGCGACACGGTCAGGGCCGCGCCCTCCTGCGCGGGTTTCCCCGCGGTCTCCGCCTCCCCGTAGGTCGAGCGCCGCGCGTCGGTCAGCGCGACGATCTCGCCGGGCTTTCCGGTGACGGCCTTGTCGTACTCGTACTCGAGCCCCGACAGCCCGTTGTCGTCGAGGCCGACATAGCCGATGACCGCGGCGGCGAGCGGCCCTTTCGGGTAGAACCGCTTGGGCTCGGCGACCAGGTGGATCCCCTTCACCTTCATCTGCCGGACGGCGTCGGCGACCTGCGGATCGACCTTGCGCGCGAGCCAGACGAACCCCTTCGCGCGGGAGAGCTTCTCGTAGACCTTCGGCTGCGGCAGGTTCAGGACCGGGGCCAGCGCAGCCGCAGCGGCCTTCTCGTCCTCGATCTCGTCGGCGATGCCGTAGACGGAGGAGACCTCGATGGAGACGGCGAGCTGCCGGCCCTGCCGGTCCAGGATCGCTCCGCGCCGGCCTGCGACCTCGATGCGGCGCTCCTGCTGGCGCTGGGCGCGCGCGCGGTACTTGCCGCCCTGCACGACCTGGAGCTGGACCAGCCGCGCGACGACGAACGCGGACCAGAGCGCGAGGAAGAGGGCGAAGAGACGCAGTCGTTTCGCGCGCAACGCGTTCATTTGGCGGCCTCCTCCGTGGATGGGGTTTCGATGTACTGGACCTGACCGGGGCGCGGCGGCTTCAACCCCTTCTTCGTCGCGACCTCGACGACGCGGGAGGGAGCGGAGGCGAGCACCAGCTCTGCCTTGAGCCTCCGGTTCTCCTCGTCGAGCTGCGCGTAGAGCCTCTGGCGGGCCTCGCGCGTGTAGCCGACGCGGACCGTCTCGACGTGAAGGGCGGCGTACACGAGGAGCGCGCAGGCGACCGGAACGATCGCGAGAAGCCACGTCGCGAGCTGCCGGCCGCGGCGCCGGTCCCGCTCGCGCGTCAGGTGGAGGTTCTCGACGCGCTTGGCCTGCGAGTACGCCAGGGAGCTCATGGGGCCGCTTCGAGCCTCTCCGCGGCCCGCATCCGGGCGCTGCGAGAACGGGGGTTGAGACGGACCTCGGATTCCGAGGGCACGAGGGGGCGGCGCGTCAGGATCTTCAGCACTCGGCGCGCGCCGCAGATGCACGCGGGAAGCTTCGGCGG
>DATFQY010000151.1:0-10532 GCA_035263845.1 Thermoanaerobaculia bacterium
CCGTCGTCACGGTCCAGGGGACCGTCGCGCCGGGAGTCACGATGGAAACGGAGCCGGGATCGTTGTTGGCCGTCCAGATCCGCGACCCGTCAAAAGCGATCCCCAGGGGAGCGCCGCCGAGGTTGCTCGCGACCGTCGCGACGGCTCCCGCCGGCTGGCTCGGGTCGATCCGGTAGAGCCGGCCAGGAGCGGTTGGCCCCGTCACGAAAATGCTCCCGATCGCCACGAGCACGCCATTGGCGCCGGTCGCCCCGGTCCAGGTCTCCAGCAGCCTGCCGTCGCTTCCGCGCACGCGCGAGACCGAGTCGTCGCCGGGACTGGTCACCCAGAGATCCGCCCCGTCGGACTCGACGCACTCGGGGGCGCTTCCGACCGTGGTGAGCTTGAGGACCGAGCCGTTCTGCGGAGTCCAGAACTGCTTCAACGCCGCCCTTCGGCTGCCCCGCTGCAGGAGCCTGTCCGCCGATCGCGAGAGGAAGATCGCCATCTGGAGCCGCGATACGTTGGAAGCCGGATCGTAGGTCGTCGCCGTCGTCCCCGTGGTAATCCCCAGGGTGAAGATCTCCAGGACCTCGGGGCAGAAGCTGGTGACATCGGTGAAGGGACCGCAGACGCCCAGGAGCGCGCCCGCCGCGCCCGCGAGCAGGGCGATGGACAGGACACAGACGCCCGCGAGGGCGCGGGGGCAGGGTTGGAAGAGCGGCATCGGCGTTTCCCTTCGCAAGGAACGCGCAGGAACGGGCCCTTTGGGATCAACCGGGCTGGATCTTCTCGATCCGGGCCAGGGCGTTGTAGTCCGGCTCGCCGGAATTGGGATCGACGTGGCAGGCGGAAAGGAGAGGCATCCCTTCGGGCCAGTGGACTTCGAGGTTGCCGGCCTTGATCGGGGCGATGAAGGCGGTGCCGAGGAATTCGCCGCCGTCGGAGACCAGGCGGATCGCCTCGCCGTCGGAGAGCGAGAGGGACCGGGCGTCTTCTTCGCTGACGAGGATGTCGCGGCGGCCGGCGCCCGTCAGGGGATCGGTCTCCCGCTGGACCATGGAGTTGAATTGCTTGCCGCGGCGGGTCGAGACGTGGAAGAGCCTGTCCCGGGCGGGGCGGGAGGGGAGGGGCACCTCGGCGAAGCGCGCCTTCCCGCCGGGCGTGGCGAAGCGGCCGTCGGCGTAAAGGCGCGGCCCGCCCCACTGGAACGAGTCGCCCTGCTTTGCCAGGGTCTCGATCCCGCTGTAGAGCGGAACGGCTCTCGCGATCTCCTCGCGGATCGCCGCCGTCGAAGCGAAGCGGATCTTCGCGGCCGACTCCGGCCGGGCGCGCGCGGCCGTTTCGCAGAGGACCTCCCACTCGGGCCTCGCTCCGGCGATGCGGCGGCCCGAAACCTCCGGCGAGAAGATGACGCGGCGCTCCGTCGAAGTCTCGGTGACCCCGCCCGGCGTCTCGTAGCGCGTGGCGGCGGGGAAGAGCAGGACGGTGTCGGAGGGATCGGCCAGCATCGCCGAAGAGAGAACGATGTCCTGGTGGATTCGAAGCGCGGTCTGCTCGAGCGCCCTTCGGCACCGGTCCTCGTCGGGCAGCGTCTCGAGGAAATTCCCGCCGATCATCCAGAAGACGTCGAGCCGGCCTTCCGCCGCGGCGTCGATCTGCTCGAGGGTCGCCATCCCGTGGGAGCGCGGCGTCGCGAATCCCCAGACTTCCTGCCAGCGTTCGAGCGTCGCCGCGTCGAGGCTCGGGATGCATCCGACTTCCGCGCCGCCCTGGACCCCCGAGTGGCCGCGGATCGGCGTTAACCCCGCGCCGCGCCGGGCGGGCAGGCCGCGGGCGAGGCCGACGTTGACGAGCGCGCGGATCGTGTTCACCCCGTGGGCGTGTTGCGTCAACCCCATCGCCCACACGAACTGTGCCCGCGGGTTCGCGATCAGGAGGTGCGCGAACCGGCGCATCTCCGCCCCCGGGGAGCCGCTGGCGCGCGCAAGCTCTTCCCAGCTTTGCCCCCGAACCGCCGCGGCCGCCGCCTCGAAGCCTTCGGTGTGCTCTCTGAGGAACCCTTCGTCGAGACCTCCGGCTTCCTCGAGGAGAACCTTGAAGACGCCGTTCAAGAACGCGAGATCGCCGCCGGTGTCCAGGTCGAACCAGTGGTCGGCGAGCTTCGTCCCGAAGAGAGCGCTCTCGGGGACCGACGGGATCCAGTACCGCTCGAGCCCCGGCTCGCGATACGGGTTGACGACGGCGATCTGCGCGCCGTTCTTCTTCGCGTAGTAGAGGTACTTCGTCGTGACCGGCTGGTTGTTGGGGACGTTGGAGCCGAGGAAGACGATCAGGTCCGCTTCGAGCCAGTCGCGGTAGCTGCCGGTCATCGCTCCGTGGCCGAGCATTCCCTTCATCGCGGCCGTCGAGGCGGCGTGACAGAGGCGGGCGGAGTTGTCCACGTTGTTGGTGCCGAGAAAGCGCGCGGCCTTCTGGGCGGCGTAGTACGTCTCGTTGGGGATTCCCCGGGAGGTCAGGTAGAACGCGACGCGGTCCGGATCGGTCGAGCGAAGGCGGGACGCGGCGAGGTCGAGCGCCTCGTCCCAGGAGATCCGCCGAAACCCGCGGTCGTCCCGCCGCCGGACCATGGGCTCGGGGAGGCGGCCCATCTCGCGCAGGTCCTGGGACGACTTCCCGCGCAGGGCCTCGACGTCGGAGAGCCGCTCGAGGTCCAGCGCCGGCATCGTGTTGAGCGAGAGAAGCTCGAGGCGGACCATGCAGAGGTGCGTCCCCTCGATCGTCCAGTCGCGCATGCCGGTCGTGCCGAGGGCGCAGCCGTCGCACACGCCCTGGTTCAGGATCCGCCAGGCGAAGGGGATCTCCTTTCGGTTTTCCCAGAGGATCTTCGCCATCTCGCGGTAGTGCCGCGGCCCCATCTCTTCGAGGCCGAAGGGAATCCACGAGACGCGATGTGAGCGGCGAGACATTCCTGAGAACGGACGAGAGGCGGGAGGGGGCAAGCCCCTCCCCTACATGAGCTCCTCCATCATCTTCTGGAGGGCTTCCCGCGGCGGGCGGACCCGCTCCAGGGGGAGGGTCGCCAGCGGCTCCTCGGGAAGGTCGAGGAGCGAGAGGAAGTCCTTCTTGGAGGGCTCGACGTAGATCAGGCCGGTCAGGAACTCGCCCTTGGCCTGCGCGTCGTGGAGCAGGTCGAAGGCCGCGTTCTTGTCGGTGGGGTCGTAGTCCTCGCGGAGCTTCTTCAGCCGGATGTGCGAGCCGTCGTGGAGCGCGACGTCCTGCGTCGTGCCCGGGTCGTAGTCGACGGCGATCTCCTCGAAGTAGGGGATGAAGCCGATCTCCTGGATCGGGATCTCGTGGTCCTTGGCCCACTTGTAGGACTTGGTTGAGTCCTCGTGGTTGTTGAACGTGACGCACGGGGAGATCACGTCGAGGAGCGCGGTGCCCCGGTGCGCGATCGCTCCCTTGAGCAGCGCGACGAGCTGCTTCATGTCCCCGGAGAAGGAGCGGGCCACGTAGGCGCAACCGAGCTCGATCGCCATGGCGCAAAGGTCGATGGCCGGCAGGTCGTTGACGACGCCGGTCTTCAGCTTCGATCCCAGGTCCGCCGTGGCCGAGAACTGCCCCTTGGTCAGGCCGTACACGCCGTTGTTCTCGACGATGTAGATCATCGGGACGTTGCGGCGCAGCATGTGGACGAACTGGCCGGCGCCGATGGACGCCGTGTCGCCGTCGCCCGAGACCCCGATCGTCAGGAGCGTCGTGTTGGCGAGCATCGCGCCCGTCGCCACGGCGGGCATCCGGCCGTGGACCGCGTTGAATCCGTGACCCCGGTCGGCGAAGTACGCCGTCGTCTTGGACGAGCAGCCGATGCCCGACATCTTGGCGGTCTTGTACGGCGCCACTCCCATGTCGTAGAGCGCCTGCGTGATCTGGCGCGTGATGACGTCGTGGCCGCAGCCGACGCAGAGCGTGGACTTCAACCCGCCGTACTCCTTGACGGTCAGGCCGATGCGGTTGGTGGGCGGGGCCTTGGGCTCGGCGACGGAGGACATGGCTTACTTCTCCCTGGCTTGGATCCCCTCGATCACGGTCTCGGCGTCGAGCGGGAAGCCGTCGAAATGGCGGATGGAACGGAGCTTGGCGGCCTGCGCCGGCAGCTCCAGCCTCAGGATGTCGAACATCTGGCGGTCGCGGTTCTGGTCCACGACGTAGACGCGGTCGTGCGAGTCTACGAACTGAGCGACCTCTTCGCCGAAGGGAAGCGCGCGTAACCGCAGGTAGTCGGTCGCGAACCCGCGGCGGCGAAGCAGCTCGCGCGCCTCCTCGACGGCGAAGTCCGAGGAGCCGTACGCCACGATCCCGATCCGCGAGCCGGAGCCGTTGGAGACGACCGGCTTCGTCACGAAGCGCCGGGCGGTCTCGAACTTGCGGGCCAGCCGCTCCATGTTGGCCTTGTAGTCCTCGGGTTTCTCCGTGTAGGTCGCCCGCTCGGAATGGCCGGAGCCGCGGGTGAAGTAGGTCGCCGCGATGTTGTCGATCTCTCCGGGAAGCGTCCGGTACGGGATCCCGTCTCCGTCCACGTCCCGGTAGCGGGCGAACTCCTTGAACTTCGCGATGTGCGCCTTCAGCTCCTCTTCGTTGCGGATCACCTTGCCGCGGTCGATCCCGTTCTGGGGGTAGGGGAAGGGGTCCGCCATCCAGTTGTTCATGCCGAGGTCGAGGTCGGTCATCAGGAAGACCGGCGTCTGGAACCGCTCGGCGAGGTCGAAGGCCTCGATCGCGAGCGAGTAGCACTCCTCGACGGAGCCCGGTATGAGCAGGATGTGCTTGGCGTCGCCGTGCGACAGGAAGTACGTCGAAAGGATGTCGCCTTGCATCGTCCGGGTCGGAAGACCGGTGGAGGGCCCGACCCGCTGGACGTCCACGATGACCGCGGGGACCTCGGCGTAGTAGCCCAGCCCCACGAACTCGGCCATCAGGGAGATGCCGGGGCCGGAGGTCGTCGTCATCGAGCGCGCGCCCGCCCATCCGGCTCCCATGACCATGCCGCACGCGGCGAGCTCGTCCTCGGCCTGGACGATGGCGTACGTCGGTTTGCCCGTGACCGGGTCCTGGCGGAAACGGTGGCAGTACTCGATGACGGCCTCGGCCAGCGACGAGGAGGGCGTGATCGGGTACCAGGCGAGAACGTTGACGCCCGCCATGACGCAGCCGATGGCGGTCGCCGCGTTGCCCTCGATGATGATCTTCCCGGCCGTCTTGTTCATCCGCTCGAGGCGGTAGGGATCGGTCTTCTTCAGGTTTGCCTTGGCCCAGTCGAACCCTCCCTGGATCGCCTTCCAGTTGATCTCGACCGCCTTCTCCTTGTTCTTGAACTGGCGGGCGACGGCCTTGTGGATCTCCTCCATCTCGATGTCGAGGAGCCACGCGGCCACGCCGACGTAGATCATGTTGACCGCGAGGCGGCGAAGCTTTCCGTCGTGGACCAAGTCCAGGACGAGCTTGGAAAACGGGACGGGGTAGAAGTGGACGTCATCCCGCATCGTGTTGAGCTTCAGGTTCTCCTCGTAGATGACCGCGGCGCCCGGGTGGACCGTCCGGATGTCCTCGTGGGCGGTCTCCGGGTTCATGCAGATCAGCACGCCGATGTCCCGCCGCCGCGCGATGAATCCCTCCTTCGAGGCCCGGACCGTGAACCAGGTCGGAAGGCCCTGGATGTTGGAGGGAAAGAGGTTCTTGCCCGAGACGGGGATCCCCATCTGGAAGATCGCCCGCATCAGGATGTTGTTGGACGACATGCTGCCCGACCCGTTGGCCGTGGCCACGTGGATCGAGAAGTCGTTGACGACGCTCGAGCGGCTGTCCTGCTCGAGGTCCTTCTCTTCGAGAACCGTGCTCACCAGATCACTCCTTTAGCGTGTGTTCGAATCCCGTCAGCCGGAACCGCGGATCATACCAAATGGGCCGGGAAACAGCGGTTCCGCGCCGCGTCATCGCAGCGCTTAGAATTCAAGGGGAGGTTCGAAGAATGCATTTCAGAGGTCTGGCGGCGGCTGGCGCCCTGTCTGTCCTGGGAGCGGCGGCGGCCGCGGCGGCGCCGGCGGGCGGGCGGCCGTTCCGGTTCGACGAGTTGGCGAGCGTCAAGCGGGTCGGCGGCTTCACTGTCTCGCCGGACGGGCAGTGGGTCGTCTATTCGCTCGGGATTGCCGACGTGGACGAGAACCGCGTCAAGAGCGGTTTGTGGCTCCAGGCGGTCTCCGGCGGAGAGCCCCGGAAGCTGACGGCGGGAGAGAAGCGGGACTCGGATCCGAAGTTCTCGCCCGACGGCAAGCGGCTCGCGTTTCTCTCCAACCGCGACGGGTCGTCGCAAATCTACCTGCTCGATCTTTCGGGAGGAGAGCCGGTCAAGACGACGTCGTTCCCCGCGGAGATCAACGGGTTCCGGTGGTCGCCGGACGGGAGCGCATTCGTTTTCACGACCGACGTCTTCCCGGACTGTCCGGACGCGGACTGCGACGAGAAGAAGTTCAAGGAGCGGGAGAAGTCCAAGACGAAGGCGCGGGTCGCCGAGCGGCTCCTCTTCCGGCACTGGGATTCCTGGAAGGACGGGCTGCGGACCCACGTCTGGAGGATCCCTGTCTCGGGCGCGACGTCCACGGCGGTGGACCTGACGCCCGGAGACCGCGACGCGCCTCCCTTCTCCGTCGGCGGCGGCGACGACTACGACGTCTCGCCGGGCGGAAAGGACCTCGTCTTCGCGTCCAACCCCGACAAGATCGAGGCCGCCTCGACCAACGGCGACATCTGGATCACTTCCTTCGACGGGAAGGGGAAGGCTCGCGACCTGACGGCGGCCAACAAGGCCTACGACGGGACGCCCAAGTTCTCCCCCGACGGCAAGTGGATCGCCTACCGTTCCCAGAAGCGGCCGGGGTTCGAGGCGGACAAGTTCACGCTGACGGTGATGAACCCGGCCACCGGGCAGTCGCGCGCGCTGACGGACTCGATCGACCAGTGGGCGGAATCCTTCGCCTGGGCCGCCGATTCGCAGTCTCTCTACGTCCTGTCGCACGTCGGGGGGCGCGGCGTGATCCTGCGCGTCGGCCTCGATGGGAAGTCCTCCGAGATCTGGCGGGGCGGGTCGGCGACCGGGCTGACCGTCTCGAAGGACGGGCGGCGCCTCTTCTTCTCCGACTCGACGCTGTCGCGCCCCGCGGAGATCTGGTCCGCCGGCGCCGACGGGAAGGGCGCGGCCGCCGTCACCCACGCCAACGACCCGCTGATGGGACAGGTCGAGATGGGCGAGGTCTCCGAGCGGACGACGAAGTCCGCCGACGGACGCAACCTCCAGGCCTGGCTCGTCAAGCCGCCCGGTTTCGATCCCTCGAAGAAGTACCCGGCGGTCTTCTACATCCACGGCGGCCCGCAGGGCGCCTGGTCGGACGGCTGGTCGTACCGGTGGAACCCGCAGGTCTGGGCCGCGTACGGCTACGTTATCTACGCCGCCAACCCGCGCGGCTCGACCGGCTTCGGCCAGCAGTTCCTGGACGAGATCTCCGGCGACTGGGGCGGAAAAGTCTACGACGACCTGATGCGCGCCGCCGACGACCTGGAGTCGCTGCCTTTCGTGGACAAGAACCGGATCGGGGCGGCCGGAGCTTCGTACGGCGGCTACATGATCGACTGGATCGCCGGCCATACCAACCGGTTCAAGTGCCTCGTCTCGCACGACGGAACCTTCGACACGGTCTCCTCGTCGATCGAGACCGAGGAGATCTGGTTCTCGAACTGGGAGTTCAAGGGCATGCCCTGGGAGAAGGGCTCGGTCTACGAGAAGTGGAACCCGATGCTCTATGCCGACAAGTTCTCGACGCCGACGCTGGTGATCCATAGCGAGAAGGATTTTCGTGTGCCGTTCGGCCAGGGCCTGCAGTTCTTCACCGCCCTCCAGCTGCGCGGCGTTCCTTCGAAGCTCCTGATGTTTCCCGACGAGGGGCATTGGGTCTTGAAGCCCGGCAACTCCCGGCTCTGGCACAACACGATCGTGGACTGGCTGCACCGTTACCTGGGCGGCGCCGAGGCCGACCCGAAGGCCCTCGAGACCGCTTACAGCATCACCAGGTAGGAGGCGAAGATGGCAAAGAAGGATCCGCGCGTGGACGCCTACATCGCGAAGTCGGCGGATTTCGCGAAGCCGATCCTCACGCGCCTGCGGGAGCTCGTCCACAAGGGATGCCCCGACGCCGAAGAGACGATCAAGTGGGGAATGCCGGCCTTCGATTACAAGGGTTTTCTGGGAGGCATGGCGGCCTTCAAGGCGCATTGCGCCTTCAACCTGTGGAAGGGCTCTATGCTCGGGCAGAGCAACCAGGACGCCATGGGGCAGTTCGGCCGGATCACCTCGCTCTCCGACCTGCCGAAGGACTCCGTTCTCGTCGGCTACGTCCGCGAAGCGGCGCGGCTGAACGCCGAGGGGGTCAAGGTCCCGAAGCAGCCGAAGGCGCCGAAGAAGCCGCTCGCGACTCCGCCGGACCTGGCTTCGGCGCTGAGGAAGAACGCGAAGGCGAAGGCGACGTTCGAGGGTTTCTCGCCCAGCCACCGGCGCGAGTACATCGAGTGGATCACCGAGGCCAGGACCGACGCGACCCGCAGCAAGCGGCTGGGCACCGCGATCGAATGGATGGCCGAGGGCAAGCCCCGGATGTGGAAATACATGGCGAAGCGGTAGCGCCCCGGCCGCAACCAGGAGGTCGTCCTCTCGTAGGTAAGGTCATGGCGGACGCGGCCTGCCCCCCTCGGCGGAGCGTTTCCGGCATCGCGAGAAACGCGGCGATCTCGGCGGCGATCGGCGTCGCCTTCGTTTTTCTCGTCTGCGCGAGCCGGCCGCAGCTCTGGAGCTGGCGGCTTGCGCTGTGGGGCGCGGCCGGCGGGCTGACCATCTACGCCTTCTGCCACTTTCTCGATTTCGCGGTCGGCGATCGGATCCGCCGGTGGAAGATCGTTCCCGATCCGGTGGTCGGCGTCCCGCTCTACTTCCTCGGAGGAACGGCCGGCTTCCTCGCCACGACGGCCCTGCTCGAGGCGATCGGCCTCATGCCCTTCACGCTCACTCCCGGCGACCTGCGGTTCTCCCTCGCCATCAGCGGCGGAGTCTCGATCTTCATCGGAGTTCTCTTCTACTCGTTCCACATGCTGGGCCGGAGGCTCGAGGCATCCGTCGCGCGGATCAAGGAACAGGAGTTCGCCGAGAAGGAGCTGGAGCTGGCCCGCTCGATCCAGAGCCGGCTGCTCCCTCCCGGGGAGCTCTCCGGCGAGGGGTACCGCGTCGCCGCTCGCAACCTCGCGGCGAGGTTCGTGGCCGGCGACTTCTACGACGTCTTTCGCCTTCCCGATGGTTCGCTCGGACTCGCGGTCGCCGACGTCTCGGGAAAAGGGATGGGCGCGAGCTTGATCATGGCGTCGGTCAAGGCGGTCCTGCCTCTGATCGCCGAGGGGCGCGGCGCCGCGGCGACGCTGACTGAGTTGAACCGCCGCCTCTCCCGCGAGCTCGCCCCGAGGGAGTTCGTGGCGATGGGCTACGCGCGGTTCGACCCGGTTCGACGCGACCTCGAGATCGCCAACGCGGGACTTCCCGATCCCTACGTCCTCCGGGGCGGCGCGGCGCCGGAGGCCCTCTCCGTGCCCGGCCCGCGGCTGCCGCTGGGAGCACGGCCGAGCGTCGAGTACCAGGCGCTGGCGGCCCGGCTCGATTCCGGATCGCGCCTTCTTCTCTTCACCGACGGGTTGCCCGAGGCGCCGACCGCCGCCGGGGATCCTCTCGGCTACGAGGCCCTCGCCGGTCTCCTCTCCCGACTCGACGGAGGACCTCCCGGGGCGATGCTCGACCGGCTCTTCGAGGACGTTCGCGCCGCGACGCGGCCCGGCCTGGACGATGACTGGACGGCGCTCCTCCTCGAATCGGTCGGGAAAAGCCCGGACCGTTGATGAGCGGCCCGCCGGGGAGGGCGCCTTCCTTCTTCTCGCTTCGCCGGCTCGCGTTTTCGCTTCCCGTCATCTTCCTCCTCCACGTCGCCGAGGAGGCGCCGCGTTTCGTGGCCTGGTTCAACAGCCTCGTTGCCCGCGGCATCACGCAGCCGCTCTTCCTGACGGTCAACACCGTCGCGTTCGTGATCACGCTCGCTCTGGCGTTGACGATCGCGGCCGCGCCCGAGGCGCCGGCGGGCGTCCTGCTCTCGGCGTGGGTGGGATTCCTGATGCTCGCCAACGCGATCTTCCACATCGTCGGAACCGTGGCGCATTCGCGTTACAGCCCCGGAGCCGTCACCGCGACGCTCCTCTACCTGCCGGCGGGCTTGCTGACCCTCCGCGCGATCTCCCGTGAAGCGGGCGTGCGGCCGCCGGTCGTCTGGACGGCGGCGGCGCTCGGCGCGATCCCGATGCTCCTGCACGGGTACCTGATCCTCTTCCGCGGCAGCCGTCTGTTCTGATTCCGACGCCCGCGCGTAGACTTCGAGGATGCCGCCGCGCCGCGTCGTATCCCTCTGCCCGTC
>DATFQY010000152.1:0-26138 GCA_035263845.1 Thermoanaerobaculia bacterium
TCGGTGGAGGTTTCGGCGACCTCGTTGCGGATGGCGCGGACTAACGCGTCCACGGCGGTGTCTTCCAAGCCCTTCGGGCCGAAGTTGCGGCGCGCGAACTCCACCCAGCCTCCGTCGGCGTCCACGAGCAGCGCCATCATCCTCGCCCGGCTGCTCCACGAGATCTGCACCGACATTGCGGGCGATCGAAACGTCGCGGACCGGTCGCCGGAGCTGTCGGGCGCCTTCTTCTCGCTTTCCAGGGAGTACCCGCGCTGGCGGAGAGCCGTGGAAATGCGGTCGAAGGCGGCGTCGAGCGTCAACATATCGGCCTCGCTTGGAAAGGCCTCATTCTATGGCGAGAGCTGAGGACCGAATCAACCCGCCCGGCGCCCGCCTCCGCTCTCCGACGCCAGGACCATGAGCTGGGTCCGCTCTTCCCGCTGCGCCCGCGCCAGCTCCCGTGCCGCGGGGCCGCGGTCCTGCCACCACGCCTGGGCATCCCGGGCCGTCCAGCCGGGGACCGCGCAGGCCTCCAGGCGCGCGTCCAGGTCCATCGCCGTGGGCGGCCGGTCGTCCCGCCGATAGGAGAGGCACTGGTACAGGAGCTCTTCCAGGCTCTCCGGGACCGGGTGGGGAGCCACCTTGCAGAGAGGCGGGGGAGGCCCCTGCCGCTCCGCCCGGAAGACTTCGATCGCGGTGCGGCCGGGATAGGGAGACTTGCCGGCGAGGAGGAAGTACCCGACGGCCCCGAGGGCGAAGATGTCCGCGCGGGCGTCCACCGTGGCGGGGTTGCTCATTCCTTCGGGCGCCATGTAGAGAGGCGTGCCGAGCAGCGACCCGTCCTGCGAGAGCGCCGCGTCCGTCGCGCCGGCCGGGCTTGGTCCGTCGCCGACTCGCGGCAGCTCCGCCGCGCCGATGTCCTTGACCAGCCCGAAGTCGAGCACTTTGACGAAGTCCGGGATCCCGCCCCACACGCAGATCATGATGTTGGCCGGCTTGATGTCGCGGTGGATCAGGCCTGCGGCGTGCGCTTCCGAGAGGGCGCCGCAGGCCTGGCGCAGGAGCGCGACGACTCGCCCGGCCGGCTGTGGGCCGTCGAGCTCGATCAACTGCAGCAGGTTGATCCCGGGGATCAGCTCCATCGCGTAATAGAAGACCCCTTCAGCCGTCCGCCCGTAGTCGAAGATCGCGATCGTGCTCGGATGGTTGAGCCCAGCGGTCAGCTGCACCTCGCGCTCGAAGCGGGCGAGCGAGCGCTCGCTCGCGATGCCCGGAGGCATCAGCTTGACGGCCGTCGGCCTTCGAAGCAGCGCGTGGCGCGCCTCCCAGACGACGCCCATCGCTCCGTGCCCCAACCGGGCGATCAAGCGGTAGGGGCCGACCTTCTCGACCTGGCGACGCAGCCGCGTGATCGTTCGCAGCGACGTCAGCGCGACGAACGCGACGAGGACCACAAACAGGCCGATCGCCGCCGTCCAGATCGCCGGCGCCCAGGCGTCGGTGAAACCTCCGGGCGCCACGAACACGGTCAGGGACCACCGGCGGTCCGCGAGGTTGATGGGCAGGTCCAGCGTGAACCCGGCGCGGCGGGGCAGGCTCGTCGCGTTGCGCGGCCTCTGCGCCAGGATCGGCGCTTGCGTCGCCTCCGGGTCGGTCAGGATGAGTCCGAGGTCCGAGGCTTCTACCGCGGTCGCCGCGTTGTCCACGATCGGCGAGACCCGGAAGACGGCCATTGCAAATCCCAGGATCCTCTCGCGCCGCTCCGCACTCGAATCCGGGTTCGCCTCGCGGAACACGGGAGCGTAGAGGCCGACGACCGGCTGGGCGCCGGGCTTGCTTGCCTCCTCCAGGAGCAGGAACGGCTCGGATGCTGTCGGCTCGCCGGTGTTGAGCGCCTTCTCGGCGTTCTTCCAGCGCCCGGGCTCGGCCGCGACGTCGAACCCGAGGGCAAGCGCGCTCGGCGGCTCCATGAAGTGGATCGGCAGGTACGACTCGCGCCGGCTCGCCTCCCGCGCCTTCCCGTCGGATCCCATGTCCCAGAACCGGTACCCGGTGAGGCCGGCCTCTCGCGCCTCCGCTTCGTATACGCCGCGGTCGGGGTCGCGGACCAGCGGGAGCCACTCGAAGGCGTAAACCAGGAGCTTGTGGCGGATCAGCATCGGGTTGGTCAGCATGCGAAACTGCTTGCGGGTGACGACCTCGGAGGCCTGGAGGAAGTTGGAGATCGCGGTCAAGTCCTCCTGCGGAAGCAGCAGCGTCTCCGCGACCGCCTTGTGGAGGTGCTGCGCGCGCTCGGAGAACTCCAGCCGCGCGGTTGCCTGGTGGCGGGCGAAGACGAAGGCGCCGAGCCCGAGGGCGAGCGCCGCGAAGACCCCCGCGGCGAGGATGTCCGTTCCGCGGATCGAGCCTCTCCACAGCGAGATCGCCGAGCGTACGCGGCGCCCGGTGAGCCGGCTGCCCTCTCCGCCGGTGGTTCGGGGACCCTCCCCGCCGGTCATGGGCGGATTATCTGACGACCGGAGGCGGGCGGGCGGCGGGCCCGCCGTACGGCACGCGCGGCCCCGCCTTGTGTGCTTTTTCGGCGGCTACCAGATGCGGACGCGCTCCCCCGGCGCCAGGAACAGCGCCTGTCCCGGCTTCACGTCGAAGGCGGGGTACCACGCGTCGAGATTCCTCACCGTGTCGGCCCGGTACTCGGCGGGCGCGTGCGAATCCGTCACGATCCGCTGCCGCGCCGCGGCCTCCCGGATCTTCGTCCTCCAGCTCTGTGCGAATGCGACGAAGAACTGCTGGTCGCCGCTCATCCCGTCCACGACCGGCGCCTCCTTCCCGTTCAGGGAGATCCGGTATGCGTCGTACGCCGCGGCGATCCCAGCCACGTCCGCGATGTTCTCCGACAGCGTCAGCTTCCCGTTGACCGCGAGGTCCGGGAAGGGCTTGTACCCGTTGTACTGTTCGACGAGCTTCGCCGCCGCCGCCTCGAAGTGCGCGAGGTCCTCCTGGGTCCACCAGTTGGAGAGCTTTCCGGTCGAGTCGAAGAGCGCTCCCTGGTCGTCGAAGCTGTGGGAGACCTCGTGGCCGATCACGGTTCCGGTCGCGCCGTAGTTGGCCGCTGCCGTCCCCTTCGAGTCGAACCGCGGCGGCTGGAGGATCGCGGCCGGGAAGTTCATCGCGTTCATCACCGGCATGTTCACGGCGTTGACCGTCTGCGGGTTCATGACCCACTCGCCGCGATCGCTCGGCTTGCCGAGCTTGTCCAGGTTGCGGCGCAGCTCGAAGAGGGCCGCCCGGCGAGCGTTGCCGAGGGCGTCGCCGCGCACGACCTCGAGCCCGGCGTAGTCGCGCCACTTGTCCGGGTAGCCGACGCCGATCTTCAGCGTCGCCAGCTTCGCCTTGGCCTTCGCCTTGGTCTCCGGGGCCATCCAGTCGAGCTTGTCGATCCTCCGGCCGAAGGCCGTGATCAGGTTGCGGACCATCTCCTCGGCGCGGGCCTTCTCCTCCGGCGGGAAGTACTTCTTCACGTACAACTTCCCGACCGCTTCTCCGAGCGCGCCGTCGGTGGCGGTGACGGCGCGCTTCCAGCGGTCGCGCTGTTTCGGCGTTCCCGTCAGGACGCGCCCGTAGAAATCGAAGCTCTCGTCGACGAACCGCTTCGGAAGATACGTGGAGGCCTGGTCGATCGCGTGGAATGCGAGGTAGTCCTTCCACGTCTCGAGCGGCTCGGAGCCGACGAGTTTCGCGATGCCCGTCACCGCGCCGGGCTGCCAGACGACGAAGACCGTCGCCTTGTCCAGGCCTGCCGCCGCGAAGAACGTTTCCCAGTCGAGCCCGGGGGCGCGCGTCGCGAACTCCGCGCGGGGCCAGTGGTTGTTTCCCTTGACGACGTCGATGGAGTCCTCGCGGCTCGTGTGGGCCTGCGCGATCTTCTTCTCCAGCTCGAAGATCCGCGCCGCCTTCGCCTCCTCGTTCGGGATGCCGGCGAGCTTCAGGGCCGCCGCGATGTGCGCCTGGTACTTCTTGCGGATCTCTTCCATCCTCGGCGAGCCAGCCAGGTAGTACTCGCGGTCGGGCATCTGCAGGCCGCCCTGGATGAGGAAAGGGGAGTAGCGGGTCGGTTCGTCCAGGTCCTGCGCGACCCAGAGGCCGAGGATGTTGGGCGTCTGGAGGTTCGTGGCGTTGAAGACGTCCACGTCGGCGCGGACGGACTTTCCGAGCGCGGCGGCCAGCGCCTTCTTGTCGGCGATCGCGGCGGCGGCCGAGAGCGCCGGCTTTAACGGCTCCATGCCCTTCTTCTCGATCGACTCCTCGTCCAGGAAGGTCGCGTAGTAGTCGCCGACCTTTCGGGCCTCGGAGCCCGGCGCGCCGCTCTTGTCCGCCTCGCGGATCAGCTCCGCCGTCCTCTCCGTCGTCAGCTCGTCGAGCATCGAGGAGGTCCCGTAGGCGCTTCGGTCGGGCGGGATCTCGGTCGACTTGATCCAGGTCCCGTTGGCGTAGGCGAAGAAGTTGTCCCCCGGCGCGACGGACTTGTCGATTCCGGCGAGGTCCACTCCGCGTGGGGGCGCCGTGGCCGCGGGCGGCGCGGACTTCACGGCGACGGAGGACCCGAGAACGATCGCGATCAGAAAGAGTGTGGTCTTCATGGGATGATTCTATTGACTGATCCTCGATCCAACAGCTGGAGGTTCCACTGTGTCAAAAGAGCCCAGTTCCACCGCTCCCTTGCCGCCCGGGAAGATGGGTCTTCCCCTCCTGGGCGAAACGCTCGGCGCTCTCAAGAACGGTTTCGCGTTCGTCGAAGCCGGAGCGCAACGCCATGGCCCGATCTTCAAGACGAGCCTCTTCGGGAGGAAGACCGCGGTCATCACGGGGCCCGAGGCGAGCGCGCTCTTCATCGACTCCTCCCGCGTCCAGCGCTCCGGCGCGATGCCTCCGCACATCCAGACCCTTTTCGCCGGAATGACGCTGCCGGCGCTCGATGGAGACGAGCATCGCGACCGCAAGCGCCTCGTCATGGCCGCCTTCACCCGCGAGGCCCTCGCCTCCTACCTGCCGGTCGTGCAGAAACTGGTGGGATCGTCTTTCCAGGGCTGGTCGGAGCGGGGAGAGCTGCGGCTGGTCCCCGAGCTCAAGCAGCTCGCGATCGAGACGATCGCCGCGACCATCCTCGGCCTGCAGCGCGGGCCTCTCCTGGAGAAGGTTCTCGCGGACTACGAGGTGGTCGGGGCCGGATTCGCGGCGATGCCCAACCCGCTGCCCGGTTCCACCTTCACGCGGGCGAGGAAGGCCCTCGACCGGATCCTCGCCGTCTTCGAGGGGATCATCCGCGAACACCAGGCCTCGCCAAAGGACGACGGGCTCTCCCGCATGCTCGCCGCGAAGACCGAGAGCGGCCGCGGGATCGCGGTCGAAGAGGCGAAGGGGGAGATCCACCACATCATCGTCGCCGGCCTGATCGTCTGGTCCTGGTTCGTCGAGGCGATCCTGCAGCTCGCCCGGCACCCCGAGGCCCGCGCGGCCCTGGCCGCCGAGGCCGCGTCGCGGGCGCCGTCCGGCCCGCTGACCCTGGAGACGCTCGCCGGCATGCCGGTCCTGGAAATGGTCTCGATGGAGGTCCGCCGGCTCGCCCCGGTCGTCTTCGTCTCCTTCGGCAAGGCGCGGGAGACCTTCGAGTTCGCCGGCTATACGGTGCCGAAGGGCTGGGCGGTCCTGTGGGGGCTTCGCTCCTCGCACATTCGCCCCGAGATCTATGCGAAGCCCGAGGAGTTCGACCCGCCCCGCTTCGCCCCGCCGCGGGCGGAGCAGCGAAAGCACGCCTGCGCGTTCGTCCCCAACGGGGCCGGGCCGGCGACGGGCCACAAGTGCGCGGGCTACGAGTTCGCGCCGCTCTTCCTGCAGGTCTTCCTTGCGGAACTCGCCCGCGGTTACGACGTAGAACTCGCAAGGCCCCAGGACCTCGAGAGGGACTGGAGCCGCTTGCCGCCCGCGCCCCGCGAGGGCCTGCGGGCGACGGTCCGGAAGAAATGAGGCGAAGGCGGTCGAAGGGAGGACCCAACATGACGCCGGTTTCCAAGCGCGTTCTCGTTCTCGCCCTGGTGGCCCTGGCGCTCTCCGGTGCCTTGTTCGCCGCGGAGGCACCCCAAGCCGCCACGGCCGCGAAGCTCAAGGACTTCGACGCCTGGATGAACCAGACGATCAAGGACTGGAACGTCCCGGGCATCGCCGTCGGGATCGTCGTGGGCGACAAGCTCGTTTTCGCGAAGGGATACGGCTACCGCGACTACGGCGCCAAGCTTCCCTTCACGCCAAACACGCTCTACCAGATCGCCTCGAACTCGAAGCTCTTCACGGCCGTCGCCGCCGGGCTCCTCGTCGAGGAAGGCAAGCTGGCGTGGGACAAGCCCGTCCGCGAGTCCGTCCCGTCGATCCACTTCTACGACGACTACCTTGACCAGACGATCACGCTGCGCGACATGCTCGCGCACCGCACCGGCATCACCCGCCACGACTCGATCTGGTACATGGCGCCGGACTCCCGCAAGGAGCTCTTCGCGAAGCTGAAGTTCATGGAGCCCAAGGAGGCCCCGCGCACCGTCTTCCTCTACAACAACATGATGTACGCGGCCGTCGGTTACTTGATCGAGCTGCAGTCGGGGAAGACCTGGGAGGACTTCGTCCGCGACCGGATCTTCAAGCCGCTCGAAATGGACCACACGCTCTACTCCATCGCCGATATGGTCAAGCAGCCCGACTACGGCGTCGCTTACACCGAGAAGCGCGACAGCTTCGAGATCTACAAGATCCCCTACTACGAGGACACGGCGGGGATGGCTCCGGCCGGCGCGATCATCTCGAACCTCGAGGACATGTCTCACTGGCTGATCGCGTTGATGAACGAGGGCAAGTACAAGGGAAGACAGGTCATTCCCAGCCCGGTCCTGAAGGCGACGCTGCAGCCGGCGATCGCCCTGCCCAACACCCAGGGGGAGCTGCGCGGGTGGTGGGAGATCCTGAACACGTATTACGGCATGGGGCGATGGACGACCTCCTACCGCGGCCGCCTGCTCGCCTACCATGGCGGTGACCTCGACGGCTTCCACTCGCAGGTCTCCTTCATGCCGCAGGAGAAGGTCGGCGTGCTGGTGGCCGTCATCGGCAACCACGCGTCGATCCTCTACAACCTCGTCAGCTACAACGTCTACGAGCGGCTCCTCGGCATGGATCAGACGCCCTGGATCAAGCGGTACCTCGACATCCGGCTGAAAGGGAAGAAGGCGGCGACGGAGGCTCGCGGCAAGGCCGGCCTCGACCAGGTCAAGAACACGAAGCCGTCTCACCCGCTCTCCGACTACGTCGGCGACTATGAACACCCGGCGTACGGGCTCCTGAGGATCGGAATGAAGGACGGGGCGCTTCAGTACGACTTTCACAAGGTCGTCCTTCCGATGTCGCACTTCCACTACGACCGCTTCGACACGCCCGACGACGAGCACTATGGGAAGTCCTCGGTGAACTTCCTGACCAACCCGCAGGGAGACGTGGACAGGGCGGTCATGTCGCTCGACGAGGCGGAGGCGACGTTCGTCCGCCGGCCGGAGAAGCTCGACGCGGCGGTGTTGAAGCAGCTAGCGGGAACGTACGAGACGCAAACGGGAGCGAAGTTCCAGGTCGTCCTGAAGGAGGACGGGAGCCTGTTCCTGGCCTTCGTCGGCCAGCCCGAGAGGAAGTTGATCCCGTACAAGGGCCTGAAATTCCGGATCCCCGAGTTCTCCGACGTGACCTGGGAATTCGTCATGGAAAACGGCCAGGTCAAGGCCCTGAAGCAGCGCGACCCCTCGGCGGAGTTCACCTTCCCCCGCAGGTGAAAGAGCGGCGCCGATGATTCGAGTCGCGATCTCCGCCGCCCTCGCGTGCGCCTCCTGCCTGGCGGTTGCCGGCGCGCTTGCCGCCCCCCGCGGGAGCTACGACGACCTCGTCGCCTTCTTCCGGGAGTGGCGGGCGTTCCAGAAACCCAAGCTCGTCGGCGGCGTCCCCGATTACGGCGCCGCCGCCATGGCCGCGCAGCGCCGCGAGCTCGAATCCTGGAAAGCGAGGCTCGCGGCGATCGACCCGAGCGGGTGGCCGATTCCTCAGCAGGTGGACTACTACATCGTTCGGGCGGAGCTCGCCGGCCTCGACTTCGACCACCGGGTCCTGCAGCCGTGGGCGAACAACCCGGCCTTCTACGTCACCGTGCACACGGACGAGAGCGACCAGCCCGCCCGCGAGGGACCCTTCGCGCTGGGTGGCGTGGACGTCTGGTCCTACAACTTCCCGCTCTCGGTGGAGTCGGCGGCGAAGATGGACGCCGGCATCCGGGCCATCCCGGGGCTCCTCGAGCAGGCGAAGACGAACCTGACCGGCCGCGGCCGGGACCTCTGGATCCATGGAACGAAGAGCCTGGATGCGCAGGGCGCCGCTCTCGCGGAGCTCGGGCCGCGCGTCCAGGGAGCGCCGGGCGGTTTGCCGGCCGGCGTCGAGCGCGCCCGGCGCGCCACCGTCGATTTCGTCTCGTGGCTGAAAGCGCAGGCGCCGTCGAGGACCGGGCCGTCCGGAATCGGCGTTGAGAACTACGACTGGTACCTGAAGAACGTCCAGCTCGTGCCCTACACCTGGAGGGACGAGGTCGCATTGATGGAGCGCGAGCTCGCGCGCTCCCACGCCCTCCTCGCCATGGAAGAGGTCCGCAACGCGAAGCTCCCGCCGCAGGTCCCGATCGCGAGCGCCGAAGAGCATGACCGAAGGTTCCCCCCGGCCGTTTCCGAGTACATGGCCTACCTGCGCGACCACGGGATCCTGGAGCTCCGCGACTTCATGGAGCCGGCCCTGCGCGCGAGGATCGGGACCTTCCATCCCGGCCCGCGGGAGTTCTTCACCGAGGTGGACTACCGCGACCCCGAGGTCATGCGCACGCACGGCTACCACTGGTTCGACAAGGCGTGGATGGAGAAGCTCCCTCACGCGAGCGAGATCCGCCGCGGGCCGCTCCTCTACAACATCTTCAACACCCGGACGGAAGGTCACGCGACCGGCTGGGAAGAGCTGATGATGCAGGCCGGCATGTTCGACGCGAGGCCGCGGTCGCGCGAGCTCGTCTACATCCTCGTGGCCGAGCGCGCCGCGCGGGCCCTGGGGGAGCTGAAGATGCACGCCAACGCGGCGTCCCTGGAGGAGGCCTCCGCGTTCGCCTGCGCCAACACTCCGCGGGGGTGGCTGCGCATGGACGGGCAGCTCGTCCGCTCCGAGCAGCACCTCTACCTGCAGCAGCCCGGATATGGCACGAGCTACCTGATCGGCAAGATCGAGATCGAAAAGCTCCTCGCCGAGCGCCGGGAGAAGGACGGCGACTCCTTCCGAATGAGCCGCTTCATGGAGGAATTCAACTCCGCCGGCCTGATCCCCGCCCCCCTCCTGCGCTGGGAGCTGACCGGCCGCCAGCCCGACGACGTCAAGCGACTCTTGAAATAGGTTCGACGTCGCACGTCGAACGCTCTAGTGGTTCGTCCGAGAGAGTTTCCCGTGCGGCCTCAGCACGAAGTCGCACACCGGCGAAGCGCACGGGATGACAAGGTTCGCGAGCAGCTCCTCCGACTTCTCCAGCGGCGAATCGCACAGGGGACAGACCCCGTCGCGGATGCACTTGAGGTACTCGGGATCTTCGCAGTCGAGCCCCCCGGCATGCTCGTCCCCTTCGCTCGGAATCGGCGTGATCGTTTCGAAAACCATGGCCCGCGCTCCCTTCGGGTATGGCTGGAGGTTCCCGCCCTCGCCGGGACAACTGGTGTCCCTCCGCGAAGCGCCGTCTTTGGAAGGGAATGCGAGCATAATGGCGCCGCCAACGCCCGATGAAGAAGCTGCTCCTCCTCGCCGTGCTAGCCGCGGCCGCGTGGTTCGGCTACACGAAGTGGTTCGCCGATCGCGAGGCCATCCAGGCCTACGAGAAGTTCGCCCACGCCTGGAGCCGCGGCGACACGGACGAGGCGGCCAGGCACGGCGAGAAACAGGTCGCGGAAAACGCCATCCAGAGCCAGAACCTCCGCGGCATGCGGAGCGGCTCGATCATGGAGGCCTTCCACGGCGAGCGCTACGAGATCGAGTCGAAGACCGCGCAGCCCGATGGCGGCGTCCGGCTCGAGGTCAAGCAGACGATCCTCTTCGATCCACCGGGCGCCACGACCGGGATCGGCGGAGCGATGTGGACGACCATCCACCACTCCGCAACGCTCCACAGGACGCCCGAAGGATGGAAGGTCACCGCCTTCGAGGCGAAGTACCTCGACATGGGAGAGACCCGGCGCCGTTGAGTGCGCTTCTCAGCTGGCCAGCGCCATGCCCTGGCGTCGCGGCCGGCAGACGATGATCGGAACCGGGCACAACCGGGGATTCCCGGCGGCGCCAGGGGGAGCGGGCGGCGAAACGGACTGGCGGATCTTGCTCGGGCGCGCCGTCGCGGCGATGGAGATCTCCACGGGAGACTCCAGCGGCTCCCGTGGCACCGAAAGCGCCGCGGCCCGCGCGAGGATCGCCCTGCGCACCGCCGACTCGCGCGTGAGGCGCCAGGCGCGCAGAACGATCAGGACCGACGCGGCCAGGAGGCTCGCCGCCGGGATCGCCCAGAGTGTCACTTCGAGTGTCATGGCTTGCGCACTATGGAAACACGCAACGTGATCGAGTTCCATTGGACGTTCGTCGCCCGACTTTGGTCTTCCGACTTTGGTCCGGGGTCGCCTTCGACAGGGGTTAGGATCGGCCCGAAATCCTTGAAGAGGAGGGGCAGGCCATGGGGATCTCGCGCCGCGATCTCATGAAAAGCGCGGGGGCCGGAGCGCTCGGCGCGGCGGTGGCTCCGTCTCTCCTGCGCGGACAGGCGCCCGGCGTCTCCTCCGGAAAGAACTACGACGTCGCGGTCATCGGGGCGGGAGACTTCGGCGCCTGGACCGCGAATCGGCTGGCGCTCGCCGGAAAGCGTGTCGTTCTCGTCGATGCGTACGGCCCGGGCAACGCGCGGGCGAGCTCCGGCGGTCAGACGCGTGTCATCCGGATGGGATACGGCGACCAGGAGATCTACACGCGGTGGTCCATGCGCTCGCTGGAGCTCTGGAAAGCCCTCCTCAAGGAGGCCGGGCGCCCTTCTCTCTTCCAGCAGTCCGGCGTGCTCTGGATGGCGCGCGGAGAGGACCCCTTGACGACGAAGACGCTCGCCACGCTCGGCCGCCTGAAGGTCCGGCACGAGCGCGTCAACCGGCCGGAGCTGGAGAAACGGTGGCCGCAGATCGACTTCGGCCCGGTCACCTGGGCGATCCACGAGCCCGACAGCGGTTTCCTAGCGGCCTTCCAGTGCGTCCAAACCGTCGTCGCGGCCTCAATCGGCAAGGGTGTCGAATACGTCCAGGATTCCATCGCGCCCGTCTCGGGAAAAGGGCGGCTGGACGCGGCGGTGACGCGCTCGGGAAAAACCATTCGCGCGGGAACGTTCGTCTTCGCCTGCGGGCCGTGGCTGCCGAAAGTTTTTCCGGACCCCCTCGGCGACCGCATCTTCCCCACGCGGCAGGAAGTCTTCTATTTCGGTCCGCCGCCGGGCGACTCCCGCTTCAAGGCTCCGGCGATGCCCGTGTGGGTGGACTTTGGCGAGGAGATCTACGGCATCCCGGACTTCGAGAGCCGCGGCTTCAAGGTGGCGCCGGACCGCCACGGCCCGGCGTTCGACCCGGACACCGGGACGCGAATCGTCACCGCCGAGACGCTCGCGACCGTCCGGGAATTCGTGGGCCGGCGCTTCCCGGCCTTGAAGGACGCGCCGCTCGTCTTGAGCGAGGTCTGCCAGTACGAGAACACCTCCAACGGCGACTTCCTGATCGACCGCCATCCCGACCGCGAGAACGTCTGGCTCGTGGGCGGCGGTTCCGGCCACGGCTTCAAGCACGGCCCCGCCGTCGGCGAGTACGTCGCCGCGCGCATCCTCGAAGGAGGAAAAGTGGAGCCCCGCTTTTCCCTCTCCACGAAGGAGAAGGTCCAGAACCGCGCGGTGTACTGAGTTCCTCCGAGCCCTTGGTCCGCCTTCGCCGGGCGGATGGCGTCCTGTACCATCCTCGAAGGCTCCGCTCACAAGATGTCCGCCGACGCCGACACGACGATCAAGATGACCCTCTACCGCCTCATCGCGGAGACGGGCAGGGTGCCGGACGCCGGCGAGGTGGCCGCCGCCTCGAGGTTTTCGGAAGCCGACGTGCTTTCGTCCTTCACGCGCCTTCACGCGAGGCGGCTGCTCGTCCCCGAGCCGGGAGACCCCCGGCGCATCCGGATGGCGCCGCCCTTCTCCGGGATCCCGACCGCGTTCCCCGTGGACGCGATGGGCAAGCGTTACTACGCCAACTGTGTCTGGGACGCCTACGGCATTCCGGCCGCTCTCCACGCGGACGCCGTCATTCCGGCCTCCGACGCGGTGACGGGCGAGCTGTTGACGCTCGAGGTCCGGGGCGGAGAGCCGGTCCCGCTTCCGTACCTCGCCCACTTCGCCGTTCCGGCCGCCCGCTGGTGGGAGGACATCGTCTACACCTGAGCGACCATGCTCCTCTTCCGGTCGGAAGAGACCGTGGACCTCTGGTGCGAATCCAATGGAGTCCCCCGGCGCCCTCTCATCACCCTGGACCAGCTCTGGCAGCTCTCCGTCGCGTGGTACGCGAACCGGCTGACCGTCGAATCCCGCCGCCCCGCCCCCGACGAGATGGTCTCGGTCTTCGCATCCATCGGCCTGACCGGTCCGTTCTGGGACCCCAGGTCCGATTCCTTCGGATCAACAGCTCCGCCGGGTCCGACGTAGGCTAAGGGGATGGCAGAGACGTTTGAGGAATACACCGCGCGGATCCTGGGGTACGCGAGAGGGAAGGACGTTCGAGGTGTCCTGCGGTCCACTCCTGTCAAGCTCTCGAAGCTCATCTCGGGCAAGACGAAACGCAGGCTCACCAGGCCGCCCGCTCCCGGCAAGTGGTCCGTCGGGCAGATCCTCGGTCATCTCTCGGAGACCGAGATGCTCTGGGGCTACCGGATCCGCATCATCCTCGAGACGGACGGCGTCCAGCTCCTCGGCATGGACCAGGACACCTGGGCGAAGAACTCCCGCTACGAGAAGCTCGATCCGAAGCGCGCGCTCGACACGTTCCGCGCGGTCCGCGGAGCCAACCTGGATCTCTTCGCGAAACTGTCGCCGCGCGAGGTCAATCGGCGCGGCCTCCACTCCCAGTTCGGCGAGCTGACGATCAAAAAGATCCAGTCGCTCATGGCCGGCCACGACATCAACCACACGCGGCAGGTCCGAGCGATCCTGGGCGGCTGAAAGAGGACACCCGTACCAAGGTGCAGAGCCGGCGAATCCGATCGAAGAAATGCCGCAGCCTGATATCCTGTTGGCTCTTTCGGGGGTATCCCATGAAACCTTTCAAGGTCCGCGCGATCCCCTTCCTCCTTCTGCTCCTCGTTCTCTTTCCCGCGTCGGCCTTTGCGATCTCCGTCTTTGACGTGATCCGGCTGACCCAGGAGAAATACCCCGACCGGGATATCGTCCGGATCATCCAGCTCACCGATTCCCGCTTCGCGCTGAAAGCCGACGACGCGAGCCGGCTCCGCAAAGAGGGCGTCTCGGAGAGCGTCATCCGCGAGATGTTGTCGCGGCCGGCCCCCGCGCAGGACCGACCCGGAGCGCCGGCGGCGCAGCCCGCGCCGAAGGCCTCGCGGTCTTCCGCCGCCCCGCGCGACTCCGTATCCGCCCGCAGCGCTCCGGCGGACGCCGGCGTCCCGTCGCGCACCCCGGCGGAAGTCCTCGACGAGATCGTCAAGCTGACGAAGGCCGGCATGGGCGACGAGACGGTGCTCGCGTACGCGAAGGCTCATCGCGCCGAGCTTCCCGCGGTCCTCCCGAACGACCGGCTCAACTGGCTGCGTGACTCGGGAGTGAGCCGCAACGTGATCCTCTACCTGACGGCGATCGATGTTCGGGCTTCCGGAGAGGGCACTGCCGAGGACACGGTTTACGCCGAGGGCGAAGGGGAGCCTCAGACCGCGCCTCCCCCGCAGGAGCCCGCGCCTGCGCCGGCGCAGGAGCCTGCTCCCGCGGACGATTGGCCCGACGTCGGTTACGACGGCGGCGGCGCCTACGACGCGGGCTACTCCGGCATGAACTCTTACGGCGGCGACTACTATCCGGCCAGCGACTACCTCTCCTACTACGGTGGCTGGGGCTATCCCGGCTACGGGTACGCGTGGTGGCCGTCGTATTTCTTCGTGGACGTGAGCGGCTTCTTCGGCCGCTTCCATTCCGGACACGGACACGGACACGGGCACGGACACGGGCACGGACATGATGGCCATCACGGAAGCGGCGGCCACTGGGGCGACGGCCACAACGGCGGATCCGGCGGCTGGGATCGCGGCGGCGGCGGAAACGGGACGACCGGCCAGAGCTGGCGCAACCGCCCCGTGATGGCTCGCAACGAATTCACGCAGGGCTCGCGGCAGCCGCGAACCGACTTCCCGGCCCGAGGCCAGGCTCGTTCGATGGTCCCGTCGCGGGGCTCGAACATGGCATCCCGCGGCAACTTCAGCGGTCCGCGCGTCGTGGGCCGTCCCGGCTTCTCCGGCGGCGGCTCCGCTTCGGCGATGAGCCGCGGCATGGTCGGCCGCGGGGGGAGGAGCCCCGGCGTCGTCGGCCGTCCCGGTTTCTCGAGCGGCGGGTTTGGGGGCGGCGGCATGGGTCGCGCCCCGATCGCGCGCTCCGGCGGATCCTTCGGCGGAGGTGGCGGCCGGTCCTTCAGCGGAGGCGGCGGCAGGTCCTTCGGCGGAGGCGGCGGAGCCAGAGGCGGCGGAAGAGGGAGATAGATCCGATTCCCTCCGGCCTCGCCTCGAAAGCCGAGACCCTCCGAAGCCTGCACCGGCCGGGCCAACCTCTCGTCCTGGTCAACGCGTGGGACGTCGCGTCGGCGCGGATCATCGAGAAGGCCGGCTCGAAGGCGATCGCCACGACGAGCGCCGGCGTCGCCTTCTCCAGCGGGTTCCCGGACGGCCAGGAGATCTCTCGCGAGCGGATGCTGCAGACCGTCGCCGCGATCGCGGCCGCCGTTTCGGTCCCGGTCACGGCGGACATGGAAGCCGGCTACGGCGACACGGCGGAGGACATGGACCGCACGGTCGAGGGCCTTCTCGAAGCGGGCGCCGTCGGCCTGAACCTGGAGGATGGAACGGGGAGACCCGAGTCGCCGCTTCTCGAGCCCCAGGTTCACGCCGGAAAGATCCGGGCCGTCGTGGAGGCGGGGAGCCGCCGCGGCGTCGCGGTCGTCGTCAACTCGCGGGTGGACGTCTATCTCGACCGCGTCGGCCCCGAGTCCGGCCGCCTTGAGGAGACGATCCGGAGGGGGCTCGCCTACCGCGAGGCGGGAGCGGCCTGCGTCTTCGTTCCCGGCGTGACCGACCCTTCCGTCATCGGCACGCTCGTCGAGCGTCTCGCGTGCCCGGTCAACATCCTGGCCGCCGCGCGCGGCCCGTCCATCGCCGAGCTCGCGAAGCTGGGCGTCGCCCGCGTCTCGCTGGGATCGGGACCGATGCGCGCCGCGATGACGCTCGTGGAACGGCTGGCGGGGGAGGTCCTCGAGAGAGGTACGTACACCGCCCTCGAGGGGGCCTCACCCCACTCGGCGTTCAACGAGTTGATGACGCGCTAGCTACTTCTTCGCCGGGGCTTTCCCGGCTTCCACCGGGATCAGGTCGAACTTCCCGTCGCCTTCGATGTAGAACAGGCACTCGGAGGCCTTGTCGCAGGCCGTCGTGTGCCTGTAGGTGCCGCCCGGCTGCAACAGGTAGGAGCCCGGCCCCAGCCTCGCCTCGGGCTTTCCCTCCGGCGTGTGAATGAACGTCCCCGAGATGATCGCGATCCTCATGGTGCTGGTGTGGGTGTGAAGGGGCGTCGTGAATCCGGCCGGGAACTTCGTGAACCCCTTGTAGGCGCCCTTGTTGTGGTCTCCCCAGACGTCCACGGTCTTGACGCCGGGCGCGCCGTCCAGGTCCGTCCACTTCAGGTCCGCCGCCGGCATGATGACCGCTGCGCTTCCTCCGCCCTTCGAAGCGCTCATCTTCTTCTCGGCCTGAGCCAGGACCGCGACCGCCGCCAGGAATGACAGGGCTACCGCCAGGATGTTTCTAACCTTCACGAAATCCTCCTCCTTCGATGTTGGAGCGGGCCGTTGTGGCCCGCCCGTTCTACTTCTTGGCAGCCTCCACGACCTTGAGGTCGAACTTCCCGGTGCCTTGCACGAAGATCTCGCAGTCCGACGCCTTGTCGCAGGCGGTCGTGTGCTTGTAGCCGTCGCCCGGCTGCATCAGGTAGGAGCCCGGCCCCAGCCGGAACTCGGGCTTCCCCTCGGGCGCCTGAACGAAGGTGCCCGAGATGACCACGATCTTGGCGCTGTTCGTGTGGGTGTGGAGAGGCGCCGCGAATCCGGCCGGGAACTTGATGAACGCGCCGTAGGCGCCCTTCGCGTGATCGCCCCACAGGTCCGCGATCTTGACTCCGGGAGCGCCCTTCGGGTCGAGGTCCGTCCACTTCAGATCTCCCGAAGGCATGGCGACGGGCGACTCGGCCCCCGCCTTCATCTTCTTCTCGCCGGCTTGCGCCAGCATCGCGGTCGAGGCCAGGAACGCAAGGGCAACCGCCAGGACGTGACGAGTCCTCATGAATCTCCTCCTTCTTGTGGTTTCTGCCCGCCAGCATACACCGCCGCGGCTAGACTGCGGCCATGACTCCCGCGGCCGTCAAACCGCCTGTCCCGTTCTCCGTCCTCGAGAAGCTGGACATCCGCCTCGGCTCGATCCTCGCCGTGGAGGAGCTTGCCGATTCCCGCAAGCTCGTCGAGCTCACCGTGGACTTCGGCGACCACGTCCGGAAGATCCTCTCCGGCATGAAGGGCGAGCGCGAAGACCTCCAGGCCCTCGTCGGGATCCAGACGCTCTTCGTCGTCAACCTCGAGCCCCGCAGGATGGCGGGCCGCGTCTCCGAGGGGATGCTCCTCGACCTGGGCTATGCCGACGGCCTGCGCCCCGCACTCGCCCTCCCCGAGCATCCGCTGCCCAACGGCGCCCGGGCGGGTTGATGAGAGCATCCGCGTGTAGACTTCGACGCCCGATGAAGTTGAAGGAGAACCCATGAAGAAGACGAAACGTCCCGCCTCCCGCGCGACCGGACCGAAAAAGAGGAAGGCGGTTGCGTCCCATCGCCGTCCGGCCGCCAAATCCCGCCCGAAACGGGCGGCGAAGCCGCGCTCCGCGCGAACCTCCCCCGGCGGAGAGCGCAAGCGCCAGATCATCGCCATGTTCGCGCAGGAGGTACCGATCACCCTGAGGCTCATGAAGGCGTACCCGCCGGGACAGGACTCCTTCACGCCGCACGAGCGTTCCGCCCCCGCCGTCCGCCTCGCCCACACGTTCGCCATGTCGAACGGCGTCGCGGTCAAGGCGATCACCGGGGAGCTGCACATGCCTCCCGAGTTCCCGCCGGCGCCGGCCACCTACGCCGAAGCCGTCGAGAGCTACGAGCGCGGAGCAACCGAGCTATTGGAGGCGCTGGAGAGAATGCCCGAGTCGCGGCTCTCCGAGACCGTGGAGTTCTTCACCGGACCGCGCCAGACGGGCCACATTCCGGTCGCGAGCCTCCTGTGGCTGATGCTCCTGGACGCCATTCACCACCGCGGCCAGCTTTCCGTCTACGTCCGGATGGCCGGCGGCAGGGTGCCTTCGATCTACGGTCCCAGCGCCGACGAACCCTGGATCTAGGCACGTAGGTCCCTCGGTCGCTTCGCTTCCCTCGGGATGACACACTCGGTGTCGTAGGGGAGGGGCTTGCCCCTCCCGCCCGGTCGTGCTCTCTAGGAATCCGCCTTGATATCCAGGCGTACGCAACACATCCCGGGCGCCGAGTCGAGCACGGGTTTGACACTCGGAAGCTGAAGCCCGGCGACAACCCCCTCGATCAGCGCGAGGTTCATCCCGCACACCGTCTCCGCGTGATCGCGCGCGAGCGACTGGAACGGGCAGTTGCGCAGCCGGATCTCTCCGGCCGCGCGGTCGGCCTGCGGCTCGAACCCGTTCTCCTCGAGCGCCGCGACCATCCCGGCGAGGAGCTTCTTTCGCCCCGGCTTCGCTCCCGCGCACGCCCGCGCCTGCGCCCCGATTCCTTCCCCGATTCCCCGCGCCGCCCTCGACAGCGCCTTCCGTGTCTTCGGCGAATCGCTCGCTTCGACGGCGGTGACGAGGACCCGCGCCGCCAGGTCGTAGCTTCTCGGCGGGACGCTGACCTCGATCTCCCGTCCCGACCTCCGGTACACCTTGGCCGGCCTTCCCGCCCCCGGCCCCGCGCGTCCCGAGAGCCGCTTGAACGACGCCTCCAGTAGCCCCTCCTCGACCAGCCGGTCCAGGTGAAACCCCGCCAGCCCGCGAGAGATCTTCGCCGCCCGAGCGGCCTCGTGCCGGCTGACCTCCTCCCTTCGCCCCGCGACGTAGAGGTAGAGGGCCCTCCGGACGGGCTCCGCAAGACGGGCGAGCCCGGCGATCCGACTCTCAACGCGACGTTCCACGATCCTCCATTCTAAAACACATTAAGACTTTTTTAGTTCGCACCGCATCGCTTGCCGTCTCTATAATAGTCTATATTGTGTTTAGAATGAAACCGCAAAGGAGACCTTCATGCCCTCCAATCTCGCTGTCCTGACGCCCTCCCGGCGCTCGGAAGCCCCGTCGCGGAGCGCTTCCTCTCTCTCGACCACCACGGACGCCTTCCGGGCCTTCCTGGAATCCCTGGGCCTCGACCTGTCCGACCCCAACCTCGCCGGGACGGACCGGCGGGTCGCCCGGGCCTACCGGGAGATGCTCCGGGGCCTCCGCTCCGCGCCGCCGCGGCTCTCGACCTTCCCCAATACCAACCGATATTCCGACCTGGTCGCGGTGGGCGACATCCCCTTTTATTCGATCTGCGCCCACCACTTCCTTCCGTTCTTCGGGACGGCCCGGATCGCGTACGTCCCCAAGGACCGCCTCGTCGGCCTCTCGAAGCTGACCCGCGCCGTAGACCACTTCGCGCGCCGGCCCCAGCTCCAGGAGGACTTGACCGAGCAGGTCGCTTCGCTTCTGGAGGAGAAGCTCGCTCCGGCCGGGCTCATCGTCTCGATCGAGGCGAGGCACCTCTGCATGGAGATGCGCGGCGTCTCCCGCTCCGGCCTCCTCACGCGGACGACCGCCGTGCGCGGCGCGCTCGCAGACCAGAGGCTCCAGAAGCGCTTCTTCGATGGGGGAGGCCGGTCATGACGCACTACCCGTACCTGATCGTCGGCGGCGGGATGACCGCGGACGCGGCCGCCCGGGGCATTCGCGAGCTCGACGCGAAGAGCCCCATCGGCCTGATCGGAGCGGAGCCGGACGCTCCCTACGCGCGTCCCCCGCTCACCAAGGGCCTCTGGAAGGGCGCTCCTTTCGAGGGTGTCTGGCGCAACACGAGGGAGGCCGGGATCGATCTCCACCTGGGCCGCCGGGCGATGGCGCTCGATCCCCGGGCGAGGCGAGTGACCGACGACCGCGGATCCGACTACACCTTCGACAAGCTCCTCCTGGCCACCGGTGTCTCCCCGCGCCGGCTGCCGCTGCCGGGCGATTCTCCGATCGTCTACTTCCGGACGCTCGAGGATTACCGCCGTCTGCGCGCACTAGCGAACCCCGGCGCGACCTTCGCCGTCATCGGCGGCGGCTTCATCGGCTCGGAGATCGCGGCGTCGCTGGCTGTCCAGCGGTGCAAGGTCATCCTGCTCTTTCCGGAAGACGGGATCGGCGCCCGCCTGTTTCCCCACGACCTCGCATGGTCTCTGGTGGATTACTACCGGGAGAAGGGGGTCGAGGTGCATCCGGGGCAGCATGTGATCGACGTCGAGCGCAGCGGCTCGCGTATCGCGGTGAAGACGGAGAGCGGCTCTTCCTTCTCCGTGGACGGTGTCGTCGCCGGCGTCGGGACGGTCCCGAACACGGAGCTCGCCGCCGCGGCCGGGATCGCGGTCGAGAACGGCATCCCCGTGGACGAGCGCCTGCGCACCAGCGACCCGGCCGTCTTCGCCGCGGGCGACGTCGCCTCGTTCGTCCCGCCGTCGCTGGGCAAGCGGATCCGGGTCGAGCACGAGGACAACGCGGTCACGATGGGAAAGGCCGCCGGCCGGTCCATGGCCGGCGACGAATCGCCCTACCGCCACCTGCCGCTCTTCTACTCGGATCTCTTCGACCTGGGCTACGAGGCCGTCGGCGAGCTCGATCCGCGAGGAGAGACGGTCTCCGACTGGAAGGAGAAGTTCCGCGAAGGAGTGGTCTATTACCTCTCCGCCGGCCGGGTGCGCGGGGTTCTCCTGTGGAACACCTGGAACCAGGTGGACAACGCCAGGGCGCTGATCGCCGAGCCCGGTCCCTTCACGGCGGCGAGCCTCCAGGGCCGGCTTCCAAAAGAATAGGGGAGGGCTCCGCGCCCTCCCCCGAGTGACGGTTCCGTCTCCAGGCTACTGCTTGTCGTAGACCGCGACGGTGGTCAGCGGCTTGCCGCCGGCGTCGTTGATGGTCGAGGTGACCGTACGGCTCTTGCCGTCGGCGGCGACGACGACCTTGCCGGTTCCGATGGACTTGCCGTCCTTCTTCGCGCCGAACTCGAGCGTGTGGTCGTCCACCTTCTTGTACCAGCGCGAATCGTGGCTCGCCTCCCCGGTGACCGGGTAGTCCTTGCCATCGTACTTTCCGGTCCACTCGCCGTGAGTGGCCTTCCCGTCGCCCGTCACCGAGTCCACCGTGATCTTCACGCTGTCCCCCGCGGCGGCGTAGACGACCGTGTTGTTCTTCGTCGCGCCCGCAGGGATCTTCGACTTGGCCTCGTTCAATTTCCAGGTTCCCAGGTTGGCATCCGCCGCCAGAGACAGAGCGACACCCGTGAGAAAGACAGCCAGGGACGCCAGGACAGTTCTCGCCTTCATTTCTCCTCCTCTTTCAGTTTTTCCGAGCCGGGGTTTGGTGGGCGCATACTACCCCAGCCGGCGGCCCCGATGCGCAAGATCCCATGAGCCCTCTCGACGCGTGGGTCTCGATCCCGCGAAAACTGCGGCGCGCCGTCTCGGGTCTCCCGGCGCGGCAGCTCGCCCTTCGGGGCGGCTCCGAGGGCTGGACCGTCCGGCAGTACGCGCACCACTTAGTCGAGGCGAATCTCGTGGCGTCCACGATCATCGTGGCCGCGGTCGGCAAGCCGGGATGCCGCTTCGACTGGTCGTGGCTCTATCCCGACGAGGGCTGGATGAAGCGGATGGGCTACGACACCGCTCCCCTCGAACCGGCGCTGGGCCTCTTCGAAGCCCTCTGCGGGCATGTCGCCCGCGTCGTGCGAAACGCGCCGGGCGCCATGTCACGCCGCGTTCGGCTTCAGGGGACCGCGGCCCGCCCGCTCCGGCGGACCGTCCGCCAGATCCTCGAGGAGGAGTGCGAGCACGCCCGCCACCACCTCCGGGACATTTCGAAGGTCCTCAGAACCGCGCGATCTGGTCCACGCCGTTGAGGGTGATCCAGAAGTGGACGCCGTCGCTGCAGGCTCCGCGAGGCGACGTGGCGGTCCCCGTGGGGAACGACCCGAGAGGGCTCAGATCCGCGGCCTTCCAGAGCGAGACCGAATTTCCTCCCTCGTTCGTCACGAGCACGCGCTCGCCATCGAATGCGATCTCCTCGGGAAAGTTCAGTCCGTTTCCCGTCAAGGTGTCCAGGACCACGGCCGAGGAAGCCCGAACGACGGTGATCGAATTGGAAGCGGAGTTGGGGACCCAGATGTTGGCTCCGTCGAACCCGGGACTTCCGGGAGTGGTGCCGACCGTAACGATCCCCTTGATGCTGCCGGCGGGGTCGATCTGGAACAGCTTGTCGGCGCTGTCGTCGGTCACCCAGACGCTCGCGCCGTCGTAGATCGCGGCGAAGGGCGTCGTGAACCCGGCGGTCACCGTGGAGACCGGCCAGGGGAGCGTCGGGCCGGGGGTCACGATCGAAACGGATCCCGAGACGCTGGCGTTGGCCGTGTAGATCAACTCGCCGTCGAACGCGATCCCGCGGGGCCCATTAGGGAGATTACTGACGACGGTCGAGACCACGCCCGGGGTCCCGGTCGGATCGATTTGGTAGATCTTGCCGGGAGTCGTCTCTCCGAGGACGAGAACTCGCCCCATCATGATCAGGGGCCGCCGCGCGGACTGGGCCGCCGTCCAGGTCTGCAGAAGGGCGCCGTCGCTGGCGCGCACCCGCGAGACCGACGCATCGAAATGGTTGGCGACCCAGATGTCCACGCCATCACTCTCCAGGTGGTCCGGCCCGCTTCCAACGCTCGTCAGCCCGAGAACTCCGGCGTTCTTCGGGATCCACAGCGTCCGGAGCGACGTCCGGCGGCCCCCGCGACGAATCGCGTCCACGGTCCGCGAGAGGAAAGCGGACATCTGGAGACGGCTGACGCTGCTCGCCGGGTCATAGGTCGTCGGCGTCGTGCCGGTGGTGATCCCGAGATAGAAGATCTCGAGCACGAACGGGCAGAACGTCGGGTCGGTGACGTCGGTGAAGGGACCGCAGACCGCCAGGAGCTGGCCGGCGGCGCCGCCGATCAGGACCGCGACAGTTGCGGCGAAAATGAGCAGAACGGGGCTGCGAGAGCGGACCGGTTCCATAAAACCTCCTTCCGGTACGCCGCGAGGACCGCGGCGGAAGGAAGCATACGGCCGCCCAGCAAGCCCTGACCCTTGACCGCGGCGAAGGTCCCTTCGGCCCTCCGCCGCGGCGGAGACGCCTCTACTGCCCCTTCTCCTTCTTGGGTCCCTTGCCCTGGCCCTGCGGCTGAGGGTGTTGCTGCGGCGGTTGCGCGGCCGCCGGGGGCGGTTGCGCCGGATGCGGCTGCTCGACTCGCTGCGGCGGAGGCGCCTGGGCTCGCGCCGGGTGAGGCTGCTCGGCCGGCCTGTTCATCGCCGCCCGGTGTTCCTCGTGGACCCTGGGCTGCGGAGCGGGAGCGGGCTCGTGCCTCTTCTCGACGGACTTCGCCGGAGGCGGTCCGCTCGCAGGCTTCTCCTGTCGGTGGGCCGTTTCCTGGCGGGGAGCCGGCTTCGCGGCGTGCCGCTCGGGATGCGGCGCCGCCGGAGCGTGGTGTTCCGTCCGGGAGACGTGCGCGGTCTCCTTCTCCTTGTGGACCGGCGCGCTGGCGGCCGCCCTCTGGGAGGCACCCTTCGTGGACTTCGTCTCGTGGCGAGCGGCCGTCGAAGGCGCCGTTCGCGCCGTCTTCGCCGCGCTTGATTCCTTGATCGCTGCCGCGCGCTCATGCGCGGGCGCGGTGATCGCGATTCTTCCCGCGCGCGCCGTCGTGACCGTCGTGGGCCGGACCCCCTTCAGCGAGGTGACATTCACCTGGTGCAGTGTCCTGCCCGTCGCGTGTTCCACGAGCGTGGCCGGCGGGCCGTTCGCCCGGACCAACCCGCTCGAGACCGAGAAGCTGGTCGCCCGCTGAGCGTGCGCGAGAAACGTCGAGTTCTGGGCCGAAGCGACGCGGACCGTCGAGATGTTGGTCCCCGCGAACTGCGCGACCGGAGCGAAAACGTAACCGCTCGCGGCCACGGTCACGGCCGCTCCAGAGTACCCTCCGGTGGCGATCACGAACGACGGGGGCAGAGGAGCCCATCCGACGTAGCTGTCCGTCCACGCCCACGTGACCCACGCCGGACCCCAGACGTATCCGGGCACCCAGGACCAGCCGTACGGGTCTACCCAGACCCACGTCCCGTAGTGGAACGGGTCGCTGAACGGGTCATAGGAAACCCAGGTCCATCCGCAATCCGAGTACACCCACTCGCCGTCCACGTACGGCGCCCATCCCCGGTGAACGACCGTCGGGTACCAGATTTCTCCGTACGCCGGCGTGGAGACCCAACGTCCGTACGGCGCGAGCTCGTCGTGGAAGAACGAGATGCTGACGCTCCACGCGCCTTCGGCGGGGCGCGGCACCGCTGACAACAGGGCCGCGAAGAGGACCGCGGCCGCGATTTTGATCTTCATGGCATACCTCCATCGCCTCACATCCCTCAAGAGAGCAACACGGGTGCCACTTCACAACTCGCTGGAAACGGGAGACTTGGAGTAACCTGACCCCCGGTGAGCGTCCTGGAAACTGAGCGGCTTCTCTTCCGAGACCATCTTCCCGAGGATTTCGAGGCCTACTGCGCGATCGAGACGGACCCGATCGCCCGCCGCTTCGTGGGAGGCCAGCCCCGAACGCGCGAGGCGGCGCGGCGCAGGTTCCGCACGCACCTCTCACGGCGCGACGGCCGACTGCGCCTCTGGGCCGCCGTTCTCAAGGAGAGCGATCGCTACATCGGCTACTGCGGCGTCTATCCGCATTTCGGAAAGGCCGGCGCGATCCCCGGCGAAGGGACCCTGGGATTCACGCTCGCCCGCGACTATTGGAACCGCGGCCTGGCGACGGAAGCCGCCCGCGCCTTCCTGGATTTCGGATTCCGCGAGCTGCGCCTTCGCCGCATCGTGGCCAGCGTCCAGGCGGGAAACATGGCCTCCGCCCACATCCTCGAAAAGCTCGGCTTCCGCCTCTGGCTCCTCGAACGCGTCAACGGCCGCTGCTTCTACCACCTCGAGCGCCGCGCGGCCGCGAACCAGGACAACGGCGCGCTTCGCGCGCCCGGTGGTGCCGTAGGGGAGGGGCTTGCTCCTCCCGCCCGGTCGTGATCTGCATCAGTCAGCCATGGCAGATCTCTTGTCCGCGCCACTAGACGTCCTCGCGAACCTCGGGTTGCTCCTCGTCCAGGACAAAACCCTCCCCAACGTTGTCACGATCGTGACCGGGGATCGCGTGGCGGGCTCCTGGTGGTCCCATCCAAAGGGCCGCCTCGTCTTTGCCGTCGTCTCCCGCCTCGAGGATCACCCCGACGTCGTTTTCACGAAGCTCGTCAACGGCAAGGTCACGCTCGTGCATCGCCGGCTCTGGCCGGCCCTCGCGGCGGTCGGTTCCGCGCGGGAACCCTGGCAGCTGGACGGCCTGTCGGCCGCGGCCAGGCGGTTGCTCGGAAAAGTCGACCGCTCCGGTGAGGTTCGCGTCGCCGGAGCGCCCGTCAAGGAACTCGAGAGGAAGCTCCTCGTCCACTCCGAGCAGGTCCATACCGAGTCGGGCCGGCACGAGACCCGGATCGAGCCCTGGTCGGCATGGGCGCGGCGCGTCGGAATCGAGCCGTTGCGCTCCGCCGCCGGGCGTCAGCTCCTGGAGAAAGCTTCCGCGGCCATCGGCGCGCCGTCCACGGCGCTTCCGTGGAGAGCCATCCGCGCGAAGGTCACTCCTCCCGCAGCGCTCTGACCGGGTCCACGCGCATCGCGCGGCGCGCCGGCAGCCACGAGGCGAGCAGGCCCGCCGCGGCGAGCGTGAGCGCGGCCGCGACCCAGGTCGGCGCGTCGAGGCGGCCGACGTCGAAGAGAAGACTCGCCAGGAATCGTGTCAGGAGAGCCGCTCCCACCGCGCCCACGGCGAGCCCCGCTCCCGTCAGCGCGAGCCCTTCGCCCAGGATGAGCCGGATCACGTCGCCGCGTCCGGCCCCGAGCGCCATCCGGATGCCGACCTCCCGCTTGCGCCGGCCGACACTGTAGGAGATGACGCCGTAGATCCCGATGACAGAGAGCGCCAGCGCGAGCCCGCTGAACAGTCCCAGCAGCGTCGTTCGAAACCGCGGCTGGGCCACCGACTCCGACACGATCCGCGACATCGGCTGAACGCCCTCGATCGGCATCGCCGGGTCGAGCGCGGAGACCTCGTTTCGGAGCGTCGCCGCGAGCCGCATCGGATCGCCCGTGCTCCGGATGACGACGTAGGCCGCCCAGAAGGGCTCCTGGACGAACGGCACGTACATCTCGGGCCGCGAGACGACCCCGAGCCCGTCGCGCCTGACGTCGGCCACCACGCCCACGATCTCCCGCGAGACGGGCTCCTTGAATCCAAAGACGAGCCTCCTGCCGACCGGGTCCTCGCCGGGGAAGTGCCGCTTCGCGAACGTCTG
>DATFQY010000153.1:0-28446 GCA_035263845.1 Thermoanaerobaculia bacterium
ACCCCCCCGCGCGGGAGGAGGGGAAAGACTTTCTCTTCGATCGCGAAGACCTGCAAAAGGACTTCGTTCGGCGGGAGGACGGAATCTCAGAGGCGTCCTTCGTCCTCGACGGGATCCGGTGTCCGGCATGTCTCTGGCTGAATGAACAGAAGTTGAGGTCGCTGCCGGGCGTCGTCGAGGCGAGCGTGAGCTACGCCGATCAGACGGCGCGCGTGCGCTGGGATTCCTCGCGGATCCTCGTGAGCGCGATCCTCGCGGCGGTTCGCGAGATCGGTTACGCGGCGCGCCCCTTCGATCCCTCGCACCGGCGAGACGTCGAGCGGGACGCCACGAGGCGCGACTCGGGCCGGCTCGTTTTCGCGGGCGCCGTCGGCATGGTGGTCATGAACCTGGCGCTCGCTCGGTACTTCGCGGGGGGAACCGAAGCGGCGGGACGGTTCGCCCTCTGGGAGACGTTCGCGCGGTGGTGCGAGCTCGCCGGTTCCGCCGTCCTGCTCGCGTACCCGGGACAGGACTTCTTCGCCGGCGCATGGCGAGACCTTCGGCGGCGACGTCTCGGGATGGACGTGCCGATCGCGCTCGGCCTCGCGGCCGCCTGGATCGGGAGCGCCTGGGCCACGGTCCGTGGAACCGGCACTGTGTACTTCGACGCGATCGCGATGCTCGTCTTCTTCGTTCTGCTGGCGCGGGCTTTCGAGACGAAGGCGCGGCTGAAAGCCGCGGCGGTCCTCGACCGTTTCGCGGTCGTGCGGCCCGCGACGGCGCGGCGGGTGGAGCGAGGCGGCGGGGAGGAGGAGATCGCGGCGCTGGACCTGTCGCCGGGCGACGCCATCCGGATTCGCCCGGGAGAGGCGGCTCCCGCCGACGCCGTGATCCTCGAAGGCGAATCCGCCTTCGACGAAGCGGTCCTCTCCGGCGAGCCGTGGCCGCGGCCGCGCGGCGCGGGAGATCCCATCCGCGCGGGCAGCGTCAACCGCGACCAGCCCGTGATCGCGCGCGTCACGCGAACCGGCGAGGCCTCGACGCTCGGAGAGGTGCGCCGGATGCTGGAGCGAGGGCTGGCCAGCCGGCCCGCCCCGGCGCAGCTCGCCGACCGGCTCGCGGCGTGGCTCGTGGCCGGCGTCCTCGCGGCATCGGCCGCGACCGCGGCGTGGTGGATCGTGCGGGATTCCGCGCGGGCCTTGCCGGCGACGGTGGCGGTCCTGATCGTGACCTGCCCGTGCGCGCTGGCCCTCGCCGCTCCGCTGGCGCTCGCGCTGTGCGCGGGGAAGCTGACCTCGATCGGGGTCCTGCCGGCTCGCATGGCGGCGATCGAGCCGCTCGCCACGGCGCGGACCGCGGCATTCGACAAGACGGGAACGCTGACGTCGGCGGCGATGACACTGACGGATCTCGCCGCGGTGGGAGACCTGGATCCGCCGACCGCGCTGCAGGTTGCCGCCGCGCTGGAGGCCGATTCCCCTCATCCGCTCGCGAGGGCGATCGCCGCAGCCTGCGGCGAATTCCTGGCGGCGAAGGCGAGCGGGGTCGCTCACCACTCCGGAGCGGGCGTCTCGGGGACGCACGGCGGCCGGCGGTGGTGGCTGGGCGCGCCGGAGTTTGCGGCCGGTCCTGCGGCGGTTCCTGACGAGATCGCCGCGAATCTCGAGGTCTCGTCGGGGGAGGGCTCGAACACGGTCGTCCTGACCGACCGCCGGGAAGGATGGGCCCTCCTCACGTTCCGCGAGGCTCTTCGTCCGGGAGCGGATCTCCTTCTCGACGGACTGCGGCGCGAAGGGATCCGGTGCACCGCGCTTCTTTCGGGCGACTCACGGCGAAACGCCGAGCGCCTGGGCAGCGAGATGGGGTTCGACGAGGTTCGCGGCGCGATGACTCCGCAAGCCAAGCTCGACTGGATCCGCTCCCGGCGCGAGGACGTCTCCGGTGTCCTGTTCGTCGGGGACGGGTTGAACGACGCTCCGACGCTCGCCGCGGCGGACGTCTCGGTCTCCTTCGGCGAGGCGCCGCAGCTCTCGCGCCTGGTGAGCGACTTCGTGATCCTCGGCGGCGGGCTCTCCGCGCTCCCCGCCGCGCGCCGCATCGCCAGGCGGTCCCGGCGGCTGCTCCTTCAGAACGTCGCCTGGGCGCTCGCCTACAACGTCCTCGCGGTGCCCCTGGCCGCTTCCGGCCGGCTCGCGCCCTGGGCCGCCGCTCTCGGGATGTCGGCCAGCTCCATCGCGGTCGTCGCCAACGCGATGCGTCTCCTCAGTGGCCCGGGTGACCGGAAGTGAGGTGCTCGACGAGAAACGGGATGCGCGCGAGGCCGGCGACGCCGAGGACCACGACCGCGAGCCCCGCCGCCAGGCGCCACCGCGGACGGCGCGTCCACGACCGGAGCTTCTCCGCGGCGAGGCCGGCGGCGAGCAGGTTCGGCAGCGTGCCGAGGCCGAAGGCCGCCATGACCGCGGCGCCCCGAAGCGCGCTTCCGGCGACGAGCGCGGTCGCGAGAACTCCGTAAACGAGGCCGCAGGGAACCCATCCCCACGCCAGGCCGACGAGAACGGCGCGCCCCGGCGTCTCGGCGGGCGCGAGTCTCGCGCCGAGCCGGGTCAGTCCGCGCCAGAGGAAGCTGCCCGCCTTCTCCAGCGCCAGGACCGACGTCGCGAAGCCCGCGAGGTAGAGGCCGAGCAGGATGACGAGGAGGTTCGCGACGATCAGGAAGATCATGCGCGCGGGCAGGATCCCGCCGTAGAGAATGCCCAATCCCCCGAGCGCGCCGGCGGCAGCGCCGGCGATCGAATACGAGACGACGCGGCCGAGGCTGTAGCCGAGCTGGCGGGGCAGGTCGAGGGATCTCGCGGCGGGCCTGGAGTCCCGCAGGCTCAAGGCCGCCACGAACCCCCCGCACATCGCCACGCAGTGGATCCCTCCGGCGAGGCCCACCAGGAACGCGGTTACCAGGAGGCCGACCATTGTGGTAATAGTCTCAGAATCCATCGAGTCCGGGCGAACGGAAGTCGGGAGGTGGGCATGGCGCAGCCGACGCCGGAAGAGAGAGCGCGGATGGCCGACGTGCCGCGCGGCACCTGGGCCCTGATGGGAATCATCGGCCTGCTTCTGCTCGCCGGCTGGATCCTCCTCTACTTCGGGCGGTTCCTCCCGCTCGGCCCGGTGCGCTGAGGCGGCGATGCACGTCCATCCGCTCGAGAAGCGCTGGGCCTGGATCGCGGTCGCGATGGTGGCCGTCATGATCGGCCTCGTCGTCTACACGGCCGTCGCGATGAGCATCCATCCGCCGAGCCACATCGAGGCGATCGAGACGGCGCGGCTCCACCTGACGAAGGAGTTCGCCGAGGACAACCTGGGCGTCAAGCGCGAAGGGGACACGGTCGTGGCGCGGATCGTGATGGCGCGCTACCACGTCGAGCCGCCGGAGATCACGCTGCCGGCCGGCACTCCGATCGTCCTGCGCGCCGCGAGCGCCGACGTGCTCCACGGCCTGCACGTGGCCGGCACCAACATCGGGACTCAGGTCGTCCCGGGCTACGTCTCCGAGGTCCACACGACGATCTCCTTCGACGCCGTCTCCAGAGTCGGAGTCGCCAACGCCGACGGGAGCGTGACCGTCCCGCTCTACTGCAACGAGTACTGCGGCCTGGGCCACCAGTCCATGTGGGCCCGGGTCCGGGTGACGCCGAAATGAGCGCCGCGGCGCCGCGGGCGGGCGGGTTCCGGAGGGCGGACGGGCTCACGCTCGCCCACTTCTGGGTGGCGTTCGGGCTCTTCGGAGTCGCGGCGCTGCTGGGCCTCTACCAGCTGCTGGAGAGAAACGGTCTCGTGCCGGCCTCGGCGGCGACGTACTACCAGGCGGTGACGCTCCACGGCGTCGTGATGGCGTTCGTTCTGACGACCTTCTTCATCGTGGGCTTCGGGTTCTTCGTCAGCTCGACGAGCCTGGGAAGGCCGCTCAAGTGGCCTCGGCTCGCGTGGGCGGGGTTCTTCACGATGCTCGGCGGGACTCTCATCGCCGCGGTCTCGATCGCCGCCGGCAGCGCGACGATCCTCTACACCTTCTATCCCCCGATGATCGCCCACGCCGCGTTCTACATCGGCGCCGCGCTTCTGATCGTGGGCTCGATCCCGTGGATCGTCATCACGATCGCGATGACGCTCGACTGGAAGAAGGAGAACCAGGGCCGGCCGGTCCCGCTTCCGCAGTTCGGGATGACCGCCAACGCGGTCCTCTGGGCCTGGACGATGGTCGGCGTGGTGATCGAGGTCGTCTTCCAGCTCCTGCCCGCCTCGCTCGGCATGACGCAGACGGTCGACGTCGGCCTCGCGAGGACGCTCTTCTCCTGGACGCTCCACCCGATCGTCTACTTCTGGCTGATCCCGGCCTACGTCGCGCTGTACACGATGGTTCCCAAGGCGGCCGGCGGCTACCTCTTCTCCGACGAGATGGGGCGGGTCGTGTTCGTGATGCTGCTGGTGTTCTCGCTGCCGATCGGCCTCCACCACGTCTTCGTGGACCCGGAGCAGGCGGCGGGATGGAAGCTCATGCACGCCTTCGGCACGTTCCTGGTGGCGCTGCCGACTCTTCTGACCGGGTTCACGATCGCGGCGTCCCTCGAGAGCGCGGGGCGCCTGCGCGGAGGCAAGGGGCTCTTCGGGTGGATCCGCGCGCTTCCGTGGGGCGAGCCGGCGGCGCTGGGCGGGATCCTCGGGCTCTTCATCCTTCTGCCCGGAGGGTTCGGCGGCCTGATCAACGCGTCGTACGCGATGGATGTGATGGTCCACAACACGATGTGGATCACCGCGCACTTTCACCTGATTTTCGGCGGGACGGTCGTCCTGATCTACTTTTCCGCCGCGTACGCCCTCTGGCCGCGCCTGACCGGGCGCCGTCTCGCGTCGCGGAAGATGGCGGCGGCGCAGATCTGGCTCTGGTTCCTTGGCGTCCTCGTGCTGACGATCCCGTGGCACTACGTCGGGCTGCTCTGGATGCCGAGGCGGACAGCGTATTCGCCGTACGACCCGCAGATCGTGGCCCGGTGGCAGCCCTACACGCCGATCATGATCGTCGGCGGCGCCATGATGGTGATCTCCGCGGTCCTGCTCCTGATCAACCTGATCGCGGCGCACCGAAGCCGCGAGCTCGAGGCCGATCGCTCGATGGCGTACGCCGACACGCTGGAGCCCGTGGTCACAGTGCCGAAACTCTTGAACGGCTTCACGGTGTGGAACTGGCTCCTCGTCGTCCTGATGGCGATCTCGTGGGCGTACCCGATCGGGCAGTTCTTCTTCATGGAGGTCCACAAGGCGTTGATCTGGGGGCCGAAGTGAGGCGCGCCGTCCCGGCCATCGCGCTGGCCGCGGCGGCCGCCTTCGCGTTTCTTGCGTCGTCGGGTCTCGGCGGGCCCTCATCGCAGGTCGCGTGGACGGTCGAGACGCTGAAGCTCGTCCACGGGGGCGACCCGGTCAAGGGCAAGAAGCTCCACGAGGACTGTGCGCAGTGCCACGGGGACGCGGGCAACACCGACATTCCGGACGTCCCCGACCTCGGCGGCCAGGATCGGCTCTATACCTACAAGCAGATCCTCGACTACAAGGGCGGCTCGAGGGCAAATTCCATCATGAACGAGTCGGTCAAGTCCCTTTCGGAAAAGGACGCCGCCGACCTCGCCGCCTTTTACGCGGCGCAGAAGCCGTTCCGTGCCGCCGCGCCGCAGAAGGCCTCGAGCGCGGCCGCGATCCGGATGGCGACGATCGGCGACGGAGCTCGCCTGATCCCCGCGTGCGACTCCTGCCACTTCGACCGCGGCTCGAGGAACCCCGGCTACTACGGCCTGCCGGTCCTGCAGGACCAGAAGTTCCAGGACATCGTCGTCCAGCTCACCGGCTATCGGTCGGGAGAGCGCGGCAACGACGTCTACCGGGTCATGCGCGAGATCGCGAAGAACCTGACCGACGACGAGATCGCCGCCCTCGCCGCCTACTACTCCGGCACCCTGGCCAAGCCTGCGAAGTAGCCGGGCTGGAGACCGATGAAGATCCTGACGATTGTCCTGTCCGCTCTTCTGGCTGCTTCGGCTTTCGCACAGGAAAAGGCCGTCCCCGTGGAGGAGGAGCCGAGCCACAAGACGGTCCTCAAGAACAGCTTCATCCAGGTCTTCCGGGTGAGGGTCGAGCCCGGCCAGGTCTCGCGGATGCACATCCATTCCCACGACGACGGTGCGGTTCGCTTGAGCTCGGCGACCATCGTGTCGGAGAGTCCAGGCCAGCCGGCCGGCGCTCCCGAGAACACGTCTCCGGGCATGGTCTCGGCCAGGGACATCGAGAAGAAGCCGCTGACGCACCGGGTTCGCAACGTCGGCACGACCGTCTTCGAGGTGATGGACGTACAGGTGTTGAAACGGCCGGACGGACCGGAAGCGCCCCCGATCGCCCCGCCCGCGGCGGAGAACCCGAGCATGCGGATCTACCGGTACGACCTGGAACCGGGCGGCAAGTCGCCGCAGCACGCGCACACGCGCCCCTACCTGATCGTCGCCGCGACCGACATGAACCTGGGCATGACGGCGCCGGACGGGCAGTCCATGTCCCACCCGGTCAAGGCCGGCGACCTCCACTGGATCGAGACGCCGGTCACCCACACCCTCGTCAACGAGGGAAAGGAGAAGGGCATCCTCGTCGAGTTCGAGCTGAAGTAGGGCCGTCGGCCGGGCCCGCGATTCTCAGCGTTTCGTCTTCCCGGCCTTCTCGGACTTGTCGGTCTTTTCGGCGAGGAGGCCGATGTTGGCGAAACCGGCCTCGTGGATCGAGCGCATCACGGCTTTGACCTGTCCGTAGTCGAGGCGGTGGTCGGCCCTGACGGCAATGCGGGTGGCGGGCCTGGAGTCGTGGAGCACCTGCAGCGCGGCGAAGAACTCCCGCGAGTCCATCCGGCGGGCGTCCGGTCCGGCGAGGATCCCCGGCGGGTCCGCGAAGACGATCCAGACGGGGAAAGGCCTGGGTTCCTCCGGCTGCCTTTCCGGTTCGTCGGCCAGGGGCAGCTTGACCTCCCGGTGCTCCATCAGGAGCGGCGTCACCAACATGAACACGATGAGCAGCACCAGGCAAACGTCGATCAGCGGCGTGACGTTGATGTCGCTGCGAAGCTTCGATTTCTCAGGTGCCAGACCCCTCACGGCCATGGTCAAGCGCCCCCCTTCGCTGGAGGGGAACCCGGAGCCACCGCGAAGTTCCCGCTTCGCGCTTACGCTGGGCGGCGGGAAAAGGCGACGGCCCACATCGCGACGCCGTAGGAGAGGAGTCCCAGCGCGACGACCCCCATCAGGAGCGGGCCGCCGACCGTTCGGGAGAGGAAGCGCAGCGCGCCGCCAATCTCTTTCGCCTGTCGCGGGTCGAACGTCGCGACGGCACGAAGGAGAAGCCAGCCCATGGCGATCCCGACCACGCCCCGCGCGCCCAGGCCGAAGCGAGCGATCCGGAGGACCATTTTTCTCAACGGGCGGCGCTGTCCCACGGCCGCGAGCCAGCGGGGGAGCCGGCCGGTGATTCCCTGGAAGATCGCGATGAGGCCCGCGACGATGAGAATCGCTCCCGTCAGCCAGAGGGCCGTGCGTCCCGCGGGCGAGGCGAGGAGCAGGCCGACCCCCATCCGCTCGAAGTTCTCGCCCCGGGGAAACTGAAGCAGGAGCCCGATCGCCGTCCAGGTCAGCGCGGCGTACCCGATCGCCGTGATCGCCCAGCCGATGCGGGTGATGAAATCGCCCCGCGCCGTCAGCGTCTGGATGAGCCTCCACGCCGCGAAGCAGCCGAGGCCCGCGGCGACCGCGGTCAGGATGATGCGCCCCTCCGACTGGCGGAAGAGGACCGTCAGCGCGCCGTGCATCCCCGCCGTCCGGTCCTTCGCGCCGAGAAAGGCGACGCGGGCCGCGACGAACCCGATCGTGGCGTAGAGGAGGCCGACGGCGGCGTATCCGACGCGCGGAAGGACGCGGACCATGCGGGGCGAATCCTATGCGCCGTTTCGGAAGATTTCGGAATCCGGGAGATAAACTCGGGAATGGATGGCGATGTTCTTCGAAACGAAGCGCGGACCTGCTGTTCGCCACGGCGGGCGTGTCCTGGTCCCCGTCGGCCGGACCTGGGGCCTGCGGGTCCCCTGGAGTCGGGCTGCCTTCGTGTGGAACCGCCCCCTCGGCGTCGAAGTCGAGGGCCCCGGCGAGCAGCGGTTCCTCCCGGTGCCCGATCGGACGCGGGGGATCCAGTGGGCGCTGCTCGGCCTCGGAGCGGCCGTCTTCCTGCTGTCGCGTTTTCTGCGAAAGAGGTGAGCGATGAGCCCGGGCAACGTCGAAGACCGTCCTCCGGAGGTCAGGGTCGCCAACCCGCCGGTCGAGAGAGTCGGCCGGACCATGGAGAAACTGCTCGACACGGCCGACGTCTCGAAGGTCTTCGGCGAGCCGGTCGCCCACGGGCAGCTGCTCCTGATCCCCGCGGCCGAGGTCGTCGCGATCGCGGGCGTGGGGATGGGGTCGGGAGGCGCCGTGGGATTCATTGCCGAGCAGGGTCAGAGGAGCCGCGGCAGCGGAGGAGGCGGAGGCGGCGGAGGGAAGACGCTGGCGCGGAGCGTCGCCGTCATCGTCGCCTCGCCGGAGGGAGTGGAGGTCCGTCCGATCTTCGACTGGACCAAGATCGCGCTCGCCGCGTTCACCGCGGCCGGGTTCATCGTTGCGTCCTGGAAGGGGATGAAGCGCGGAGGCCGGTGAAACGCTCCGGTCCCCGCGCCGGAATGACTATTTGGATCTCGTGTAGGTCGCCTCCATCATCTTGTACTGCTTCCCGGTCATGTCCGGGCCCCACATCTCCCAGCTGTGGTGGTCCTTGTCGGCGACGGTGACCTTCTGGGTGAACTTCTGCGGCTTGTTGGTCATGGGATCGACCATGGTGCCGGTCCACGTCATGACCTTGCCCGCGGCATCCCACTTCCCGCTCATGGACATGGCGCCGGTCGCGGCCGTGTCCATCCAGTTCATCCAGTACTTCTTGGTGACGTTGTCGTAACCGGTGAACCCGATGCCCGAGAAGGGCTGGCCCATGAATGTGCCGTCGTAGTGCTGCTCCAGGTACCGGTTGCCGAGGACCCACTTCGTCTCGGTCTTCCCGGTCGTCTCCTCGGGGGGCTTGGACGGGTCCATCCACATCTTCAGCTTGGTGTCGAAGGTGCCGGCGAAGACGTCGAGCTTCTTGTGCTGCTCGCCCGGCGTGGCCACCTTCGCCATCATCTCCATCACGGCCTTCTCGTCCGGCGGCCCGGCCGGAGCGGCCCCCTTCTTCCCCTTGTCGGCCTTCTCATCCGCCCCGGCCGCGGCGGCGAAGGCGGCCATGGCCAGAGTCAACAGGAACGTCCCGGCAAACCGATTGCATCGCTTCATCGATGTCCCTCCTTTTCGGTGATGGAATCCTACTGGATGGGACAAATGATGGGTGAGCGATGAAAGAGAACCTCACGGAACTCCTCGAAAAGGAAGCGATCATCGAAACGATCACCCGGCTCTTCGTCTCGACGGACGGGAGGGACTGGGAAGCCGTGCACGACTGCCTCGCGGACCGGGTGATGTTCGACATGAGCTCGCTCGGCGGCGCGGAGGCGGCCGTGACCGACGCCACGACGATCGTCGAAGGGTGGGAGAAGGGTCTGCGCGCCTTGAAGGCGATTCACCACCAGGCCGGCAACTTCTTGGTCGAGCTCGACGGGGACCGCGCGACCGCCTTCTGCTACGCCATCGCGTCGCACTACCTGCCCAACGCCTCGGGCCAGAACACCCGCGTCTTCGTCGGCAGCTACGATCTCGGCCTCCGAAAAATGTCCGGCCGCTGGCGAATCGACGCCTTCCGTTTCAACCTCAAATACATCGACGGGAACCGCCAGCTCGAGGAGGCCGCGGGAGAGGTCGAGGAGCAGCGTTAACGAACGGCCAACGCGTTCACCACCGCGAGCAGCTTGCTGTCTCCTCGGATCACCCGACTAAGATAGGACGAAGCTTCTTGCGTTCGGAGGGCCAATGACACTGGACCGGAGAACGTTTCTCTGCGGTGCGGCGGCGCTGGCGGGGTCGGCGGCGGTCGGGCTGGGGCAGGCGAGGCCTCCCTCGAAGGCGGGAGAGATCAAGACCGCCGGGATCCGGCTCATCCCAATCGACGGCGGCAAGTACAAGGTCTGGACGAAGAAGGTCGGGACCGGCCGGATCAAGATGCTGACGCTCCATGGCGGCCCGGGCGTGACCCACGAGTACTTCGAGTGTTTCGAGGATTTCCTGCCGGGGGCCGGGATCGAGTTCTACTACTACGACCAGTTGGGCTCGGCCTACTCCGACCAGCCCGACGACACGAGTCTCTGGACGATCGACCGCTTCCGCGAGGAGGTCGAGCAGGTCCGCTCGGCGCTGGGGCTGACAAATTTCTACCTCCTCGGCCACTCCTGGGGCGGAATGCTCGGGATCGAGTACGCCCTGAAGTACCAGAAGTACCTCCGCGGGTTCGTCCTCTCCTCGATGACCGCGTCGATCCCGTCGTACATGGAGTACGCCGCGAAGCTGCGCGCCGAGCTGCCGAAGGACGTCCTGGCGATCCTCGAGAAGTACGAGAAGGCCGGCAACTATCAGGCGCCGGAGTACCAGGAGACGATGTTCAAGCAGATGTACTCACGGCACGTCTGCCGCCTCGACCCGTGGCCGGATCCCCTCGATCGCGCCTTCAAGCACCTGAACGAAAAGGTCTACAACACGATGCAGGGCCCCAACGAGTTCGTCGTCACGGGCAACTTCAAGGACTGGGACCGGTGGAAGGACCTGCCGCAGATCAAGGTCCCGACCTTCGTCGTCTCGGGCAAGTACGACGAGATGAACCCCGACGACATGAAGCGGGAGGGCAAACTCATTCCCAACTCGCGCGTCCTCCTCTGCGAGAACGGCAGCCACATGTGCCTGTGGGACGACCAAGATGCTTACTTCCGAGGCCTCCTCGGCTGGATCCGCGACGTCGAAGCCGGCGCGGCCGGCCCGAAAAGAGCTGACAGCGGCAGAGCGCAGGCGCCGTCTCTATCATCCTGAGGAACGCGAAGGAACCGAAGGTTCCCGCGCGGCATTGCGGTAGCGCCGCCCCTTGTCATCCTGAGCGAAGCGAAGGATCTACCCCGGGGGGCCCATGGGCATGACCCGGACTACAGAGATCCTTCGTCGCTTCGCTCCTCAGGATGACAGCGCCGGCGCTGGCACGCTGCCGCTGTCATTTCCGCAGCAGTTTGAAGGCGTGGTTCCAGGTGTTCGTCTGGATGCCGTAGAGCACCCAGAGGATGCAGATCGGCTCGAGCAGCCTCGCCCCCTCGATCCCCCCGATGTCGGTGACCGGCCATCCGAAGTCCTTGCAGATCTTCGCCACTGCCTCTTTGGCGTCCGGATCGTTCCCGCAGACGAACATGTCCGGCGGGCCGTTGGGGAAATCGGGCTGGACGAAGTGCGCGTTGCCGACGATGTTGAAGCACTTGACGACGCGGCTCTTCGGCAGCCAGCGCTGCACCTGCTCGCCGCCGGAATCCGTGTGCCCGAGCGCGAGGGCCGGAGGCTTGTTCGGCGAAAACAGGAGCGGATTGGTCGCGTCGATCACGACCTTCCCGGCGAGGTTGTCCGCCCCCGCCAGCCGGAGGGCGTTCTCCGTGCCGGTCCAGAGGGTCGCCACGACGACAACCTCGCCGAACTTCGCCGCGTCCGCGAAGGTCCCCTCGGATGCCCCCTTGCCCACCTTCGCGACCCAGGCGCGGGCCTTCTCACCCCCTGCCTCGCGCGAACCCATCTTCACCTCGTCTCCACGCCGGATGAAGCCGTGCCCCAGCGACTGCCCGACCTCGCCCGTTCCTAGGATTCCGATCTTCATGGTGGTCAAGTTACACCAAGCCTCTCGTCGCCTACGGCACGGAGGGTACGGGGGAGGACGAGGGGTGATGGCCAAAGTCGGTCATTTTTTCTTCGGGCGAATGGCGTCCAGGGCGGCCTGGAGCTGGGTCCGGGGGATTTTTCGGTAATCGGAGAACTCTCCGGCTCCGGCGAGCCACTCACCGCCGTCCATCGTGACGCAGTCGCCGGTCTGCCAGGGGCAGAGGTCCGAGAGAAGGAAGATCGCGAGGTTGGCGATCTCCTCCTTCGTCCCGAACCGCCCCAAAGGAATCCGGTCCAGCGAGATCTTTTGCGCGCCGGGCCCGGCCATCAGCCGCGAGAACGCGCCTTCGGTCGGGATCGGCCCCGGCGCGATCGCGTTCAGCCGGATCCCGGCGTGACCCCACTCCACTGCCAGCGACCGTGTCATGGCGAGGACTCCCGCCTTCGCGCAGGCCGACGGAAGCGCGTACGCCGTTCCCGTCCACGCGTAGCTCGTCACGATCGAGAGGATCGAGCCCGGGGCCTGCCGCGCGAGCAGGTGCTTTCCGACGGCCAGCGTGCAATTGACCGAGCCGTACAGGACCGTCCGCACGACGGCATCGAAGCCGTTCGGAGTCAGGTTCTCGGAGAACGCCAGGAAGTTGCCTGCCGCGTTGTTGACGAGGGCGTCGATCTTCCCGAACCGCCCGACGGCGTGGGCGACCAGTCCTTCGACCTGGACGGGATCCCGCACGTCCGCCGCGAAGGAGTCCGCCTCGCCTTCTTCCCTCGCCTCGGAGGCGATCTGCGGCACGGCGGCCTCGAGCTTCTCCGGGCTCCGGCCGACGATCGTGACCTTTGCCCCGTGCGCGGCAAACGCCGACGCCATCGCGAGGCCCAGCCCCGACCCGCCGCCCGTGACGATGACGGACTTCTCCGTCAGGGTTTTCGAATCGAACAAGCTCAGTTGGGCGGAAGCGGCGGCGCCGGCGGCTCGGGCGTCGGGGCCTTCTTGACCGCGAAGGACTCGTGAATCGCGGGAGCGTCTCCCAGCGCAACTCGGACGCTGTAGTTGCCTTCCGTCGTCAGGAGCGCCGGCCCCATGACGATGGGGAGCCAGATCGTGCGGCCGGGCTCTCCGTCGTAGTTCATCTCGCCATTCGCCTCGAGCAGGCTGTTGCCCTGGGGGTCGGTCGCCGAAACGCTGAAGCGAATCCGTCCGGCGGACATGACCTTGGCGCGCACCGCGAGCCCCAGCGAGCGAAGCTGCAGCGGGAGCTTGAAGACTTGCACGGTGTCGGAGTAGACGCCGATCAGCAGCAGCTTCCCGTTGTTCTCGAACCGGATGTCGTCGCAGACGACCAGGGCCTGGAAGATCACCGCCGGTGTCTTTTCGGATGCCATCGTTGCCCTACCCCCCGCCGGACTTCAGGTACTTGTCGAACCAGCCGACGATACGCCGCTCGATGTCGCGGATGTGCTCGCGCTTCGCGATGCCGTGCCCTTCGTTCTCGTAGATGACGAGCTCCGTCGGCACGCCCAGCGTCCTCAACGCGTGCCAGAACTCGTAGCCCTGCGGCGTCGGGACCTCGGAATCCCGGTCGCCGTGCAGGACGAGCGTCGGCGTCTTCGCTTTCTTGATGAAGGTGATCGGCGAGGATCGGGCGTAGACCTCGGGATCTTCGTAGACGGAGGCTCCGAAGAAGGGGATCATCCAGCGGTCGATGCGGTTCTGCCCGTAGTAGCTCTGCCAGTTGACGATCCCCGCGCCCGCGACGGCGGCCTTGAAGCGGTTGGTGCGCGTGACCGCCCACATCGCCATGTATCCGCCGTAGCTCCATCCCGCGACACCGATCCGCTCCGGGTCGATCGCGGGCGTGGATCGCACCGCCTCGTCCACGCCCTTCAAGATGTCGTCGAAGTCCCCGTACCCGAACTCCTTGACGTTGCCCCGGGTGAAGGCGTCGCCCTGCCCGTAGCTGCCGCGCGGGTTGGGAAGGAAGAGGAAGTAGTCCTGCGACGGGAGGATCGCGTTCCATCGGATCGGCCAACCGGGGCTGCTGACGCCGGAGGGCCCGCCGTGGACGCTGACAACCATGGGATAGCGCCGGCCCGGCTCGACGGTCCGCGGCGGGACGAGCCAGCCCTGCACGGTCGTTCCGCCGCTCTCCCAGTGGAGGCTGCGGGCCGGGCCCCAGAAGGGAACGTGCCCCTCGTTCTCCCTGGTCAACTGTTTCCAGCCGCCGGGCAGGCCCGCGTAGACCTCGGCGGGCTTCTCGAAGGAGGAGAGCGCCGCGGCCGCGGCGTCGCCCCGCCGGGCCATCGCGAATCCCGTGATCGCGTTGGCCCCTTTCCAGAACGTCGTGATCCGCGAGGCGGCCGGGTCCACGGCCAACAGGCCCGACTCCCCGTCCAGGTGGGCCGTGAAGGCGATCTCCCCGGAGGAACGCCAGAAGAGCTCGACCGCCGATCCCTTGAATCCCGGCGTGAGGTTCTTCGCCTCGCCCCCTTCGGCGCGGACGAGGTAGACGTCGCCGCCGGTCGAGCCTTCGTCGCTCATGATGCCGTGGATGAGCGCGATGAACTTCCCGTCGGGCGAGAACCTCGGGCACGCGATCTGGAGCGGGGGCTTCCAAAGAGACCTTGCCTCTCCCGTCGCGGCGCGGACCGAGTAGAGCTGGGCGATCCAGTAGTCGTTCGTTCCCGACCCTTCCACCGCTTCGGCGGCGAAGGTCTTCCCGTCGGGCGACCAGTCGTAGTCGTAAACGTAGAGGTTGGCGGGGCTCACCGTCCGGATCCGGCCGGAAGCCACGTCCACCGTGGCGATGCGCTGGATCTCGGGCTTCTCCGCGACGACCCCGGCGTCGAGCTTGTACGCGACGAGCGCTCCCGTCTCCTGCGAGGAGCCCTCCACGAAGAGGAACGCGATCGTCCGCCCGTCGGGAGACCACTTCGGATGGGCGAGCTGGCCGGCCACGCCGGTCAGCCGGCGCACGGAGCCTCCCGCCGCGGGCGACACGTAGAGCTGGAGCTGCCGCTCCTTCGCCGCGTCGGAGAGGAAGGCGACCTGCCGGCCGTCCGGAGACCAGGCCGCGCTGTGCTCTCGGTGGGCCCGGGCGTCCGAGGCGGCGCTGATCCGGTGGGGAGTTGCGGCCGCGACGTCGGCCGCGTCGATGACGGACAGGGTCTCGGACCCCTCGCGGCTTCGCACCCGCTCGACCCAGGCGACGCGGTTCCCATCCTGCGAGATCGCCACCGACTTGAAGCTGCGGATGCCTTCGAGGGCGTCGAGGACGGTCTCGAGGGAGTTACGGGCCGGCGGCGCCGCCGCGGCCAGGACGGCGATCGCGAGGACCGCGATCCCGCGGACAGTCGCCTTTCGCATTCGAGGGAGTCTATCTAGTCCCGCGTCCCGAGTCCCGGGTCACGCTAACTCAGGTCCACCCAGACGCTCTTGACCTGCGTGTACTCCTCGAGCGCGTAGTGGCCCCGCTCGCGGCCGAACCCGGACTCCTTGTAACCGCCGAAGGGGAGCCCCGGGTCGTAGAGGTTGTACGCGTTGATCCAGACCGTCCCGGCCTTGAGCGCCTTCGCCGCCCGGAGCGCCTTCTTGATGTCCCGCGACCAGACCGCCGCCGCGAGGCCGTAGACCGTCTTGTTTCCGACCTCGACCGCTCCCGCCTCGTCCTTGAAGGTCAAAGTCGCCAGGACGGGGCCGAAGATCTCCTCGCGGGCGATCGTCATCCCCGGCGTGACGGAGTCGAAGACGGTCGCCTCGAAGAACGCGCCCTTCCCGTCCACGGCGGCGCGGTTGCCGCCAGCCACGAGCTTTGCACCCTCCGACTTGCCGCTCTCGACGTAGCGCTCGACGTTCGCGCGCTGCGACTCCGAGACGAGCGACCCCAGCCGCGTCTTGGGGTTCAGGGGATCGGCGGGGACGAGCTTCTTCGCGCGCTCGACGACCTTCGCCATCAACTCGTCGTGGACCGACTCTTCGACCAGGAGCCGGGAGCCGGCCGAACAGAGCTCTCCCTTGCCATAGAAGATCGCGTTGATCGCGCCGCGGGCGGCCGCTTCCAGGTCCGCGTCGGCGAAGACCACGTTGGGGGACTTGCCGCCGAGCTCCATCGAGACCCGCTTGACGGTGCCCGCCGCCGCCCGGAGGATGGCCTTGCCCGTCGCGGTCTCGCCGGTGAACGAGATCTTGTCGATGCCGGGATGCTCGGCCATCGCCGCGCCGACGACGCCGCCCGGTCCGGGCACGACGTTGAAGGCGCCCGGCGGAAGGCCCGCCTCCGCGAGGAGGTTGGCGAAGAGGAGCGAGGTCAGCGGCGTGACCGAGGCGGGCTTCAAAACGACGGTGTTGCCGAGCGCCAGCGCGGGGGCGATCTTCCACATCGCCTGGAGGAGCGGGAAGTTCCACGGCGTGATCGCGCCGACGACGCCGACGGGCTCGCGCAGGGTCAGGAGCATCGCGTCGGGCCGTCCCGGGTGGGTATCCCCGTAGAGCTTGTCGGCGGACTCCCCGAAGTAGGCGAGGCACTCCGCCGCCGCGGGCATGTCGATCTTGGCCGCCTCGAAGATCGGCTTGCCGTTGTCGAGCGTCTCGACGCGGCCGAAATCCTCGGCTCGCGAGAGCAGCAGCTCCGCGGCCTTCTGGAGGATCCGGCCGCGCTGCCGAGGCTTCATGGCGGCCCACGCGCCCGACTCGAAGGCCTTCCTGGCCGCGGCGACCGCGCGGTCGAGGTCCTCGCGCCCCGCCTCGGCCACCTCGGCGATGGAATCGCCCGTCGCCGGGTTCGTCGTCGCGAAGCGCTTGCCCGAGGCGGAAGGGACGAAGTCCCCGCCGATGAAGAGATCGGTCTGGAGGTTCAGGGCCGCGTCCTACTTGCCTTTGAACTTCGGGACGCGCTTCTCCTGGTTGGCGGCGATGCCTTCCTTGGCGTCCTCGCTCTGGAAGAGAAGCTGCTGGAGCTCCCGCTCGACGGCGAGCGCCGACTCGACCGGCAGGTCCCAGCCTGTCTGCACCGAGCGCTTGATGCGGCCGACGGCCTTCGCGGCCTTGTGCGGCGGAACGAACTGGCGCGCATAGTCGAGGACCTGCTCCCACCACTCCTCGGCGGTCGCGTCGATGACCTGGTTGACGAGCCCCATCTCCAGCGCTTCCTCGAAGGAGAAGGTGTTGCCGGTCACCATCAGCTCGATGGCTTTCGACTTGCCGACGATCTTCCCGAGGCGCGTCGTCCCGCCCGTGCCCGGCAGCACGCCGAGCGTGACCTCCGGCAGGCCGATCTTGCCGGCGTCTTTGCGGGCGATGCGCAGGTCGCACGCCATCGCGATCTCGAGGCCGCCGCCGACGGTGTGGCCGTTCAACGCGGCGATGACGAGCTTGGGCGTGTGCTCGAGGCGCAGCAGGGTCTCGTTGGCGTGGAGGCAGAAGAAGTACTTGAAGCCCGGCGTGACCGCGTTGAGCATCCCGATGTTGGCGCCGGCGGAGAAGAACCGGTCGCCTTTGCCGCGCAGGAGGATGACGTGGACGTCGTCGTCGAAGCGGGCGCGCAGGACCGCGTCGTCCAGCTGCCGCATCATCGCGTAGGTGTAGGTGTTGGCCGGGGGATCGTCCATCTCGATGACGGCGATCCCGTTCTCCGCGCGGTACTGGATGACCGGCTGATCGAGAGAGGGGCTGGTCCAGTCGCGCGTTTTCGTCACGGTGCTCATGAATCCCTCCTTGAACGAACCCCGGATGCTACCAGAAGCGACCCGGTCAGAGGCCCAGGATGCCCCTCGCGATCATGAAGTAGATGAAGAGGCCGGTCGCGTCCACGAGGGTGGCGATCAACGGGGCCGACATGATCGTCGGATCGATCTTCAGGGCGGTCGCGAGCATGGGGATCGTCGCGCCCACCGTGTTGGCCCAGGTGCAGATGACCAGGATCGAGACGCCGACGGTGATCGCAAGCGGCATCGTCGACCCCCAGAGGAGCGCGCGGCCGAAGCCGACGATCCCCAGGAGGATCCCCAGCGTCAGACCGCTGCCTCCCTCGCGCAGGAGCACGCGCCAGAAGTCGCGCAGCTTGATCTCCCCGACCGCGAGGCCTCGCACGATCGTCGTGACCGTTTGCGAGCCGGAGTTGCCGCCGGTCCCGATCAGGAGGGGAATGAAGAAGGAGAGCGCGACGACCTTCGCCAGCTCCGACTCGAAGTGCCGGAGCACCGTGCCGGTCAGGGTCTCCGTGACGAAGAGGAGCAGCAGCCAGTTGAACCGCGCACGGATGTTTCGCCACGGCTTGGAGGCGAAGTACCCCTCGGTGACCTCCTCCTCCGCGCTCATGCCGGCGAGGTGGAGCATGTCCTCCGTCTGCTCCTCGATGAGGACGTCGATAACGTCGTCCACGGTGACGATCCCGAGCGGCTTGTTGCTTCCGTCCACGACGGGAATCGAGTGGATGTCGTACTTGGAGACCTGGCGCGCGACCTCTTCCTGCGGCGTGTCGGGCCGCACGGTGAGGACGTTCTTGTTCATCAGGTCGGAGATCTTCCGGTCGGGCGACGCCGGGAAGAGCTTGCGCAACGAGACCGCGCCCGCCAGGTGCCCCTCGGCGTCCACGGCGTAGAGGCTCTGGATCGTCTCGACCTCGGGGTCCACTTTTCTCAGGTGCTCGAGGGCCTCGGCGACGGTCCACTCGGGGCGGATCGTGGCGAACTTCTCCGTCATCAGACGGCCCGCCGTGCGCGGCTCGTAGCGCAGGAGGCGCTTGGCCTCGGCCGCGTCGCGGGGAGACATCTTCGACACCAGCGCCTCGCGCTGGCGCTGGGAAAGCCTCTCGAGGAGGAAGGTCACCTCGTCGCCGGGGACGCGGTCGAGCTGGGGACCGAGCTTGTCGGGGGAGGCTCGGTGGAGGACGAGCCGGAGCGTCTCGCCTTTCAGCTCCGAGAGGACCGCCGCGCCCTGGTCCGGCGGGAGGGCCTCGAAGAGGACGAGCCGGTCCTCCTGGGGCAGCTCGTCGAGCAGCTCCGCGATGTCGGCGGGATGCATGTCCGCGACCGCAGCCGGAATCTGCTCCGGGTTTTCGCGGATCAGCTCCTCGATGTCAGGAGAAATGACTTTTGCAAGCGACATCTGTCGCTATTGTTTCATCGTGGGCTTCGAGGAGGAAGTTGTGAATTGTGAATTGTGAGTTGTGAATTGGCGGAGGGCCGGGTGCTTCGCCTCATTCACCATTCACAATTCATCATTCTCAATTCTTCCTGGTGGGGTCGATCCACTCCGAGGAGCCGTCCGGGTGGAACTCCTTCTTCCAGATCGGGACCCGGGTCTTGATCCGGTCGATCGCGGCGCGGCAGGCCTCGAAGGCCTCGGCGCGGTGCGGAGACGTGGCGACGATCGCGACGGAGACCTCCCCGATGCCGAGGCTGCCCGCGCGATGGATCATGGTCACGCGCGTCCGGGGCCACTCCCTTTCGATCTGCCGGGCGATCCTCGCCATCTCCGCCTCGGCCATCGGGCCATAGGCCTGGTACTCGATCGACACGGTCGCCCGCCCCTCGTTCTCGTTGCGGACCACGCCGAGGAAGACGCAGACGCCCCCATCCGAAGGCCTCGCTTCGTTCAGCAGCGCACCGACATCGATGGAGTTGAACGTTATGTACATGAAGGATTTGTGATTTGTGATTTGTGATTTGTGATCAGGGCGGAAAGGTTTCCGCCAGTCCGGATCACGGACCGCTCCGAAAGGAGCCTGTGCTTCGCGATCGGGGCCGAAATATCTTTGTCAGTCCTAGTCACAAATCACCAATCACAAGTTCTTTCTCATCCGCCCGCCACGGGGGGAAGGAACGCCACTTCGTCACCATCACGAAGGATCGTTTCGCCGCCCACGTATTCGTGGTTCACGGCGGCCGGGGGCATGGAGGGGAAGGCGGCGAAGTGGGAGTGCTCGCCCGAAACCGCTCGCCAGAGGTCGGCCACCCGCGTTCCCTCGGGGATTTCGCGGGCCTCCTCGGCGCGGCCGGCGACGTCCCGGAAACTCGCGAAATAAAGGAGGTTCACGCGCACGGCCAACGAGTCTAATCCCGGGGTTCTTGCATCTTGACAGTTGACCGACCGGTCAGTTAGATTGAAGGCATGCCGCGACTTGCCGCCGCAAACGAATCCGAGAGGCGGCTGATCCTGCTGAAGGCCGCGTTCCGGGAGGTCGCCGAGAAGGGGTTCTCCAACGTCACGCTCGAAGACATCGCGGCTCGCGCCGGAGTCTCCAAGGGAGTCACCCTCTACTACTTCTCCTCCAAGGAAGACCTTTTCCGAGAGCTCTTCGGCTGGCTGATCGACTCCATCCACGAGCGGATGCGCGAGGCGGTCGCTGCCGCGGACGATCCGGTCGAGAAAGTCCGGGCGCTCGTGGCGCTGATCTTCCCCTCGCCCTCGAAGAACCGGGCGTTCTTCCGGGCGTACGTGGACTTCTGTGGCCTGGCGGCGCGGCGCGAGGCGTTCCGGGTCATCGACGAGCGCTTCTACGCCGGGTGTCGGGAAGTGGACTCGGGCATCGTCGAAGAGGGGATCCGCCGGGGCGTGTTCCTGGCGCGCGATCCCGGGGAGACCGCCTCCACTCTGCGCGCGATCTTCGACGGCCTGATGCTCCAGTGGCTGGCCGAGAAGGACCCGGAGGCGAGCTTCGAAAAGTATCGCGCCCGCTGCGAGAGCGAGCTGCTGCACTATCTGAAGGGTTCGCTGACCGGATCGCCGGACGGCTCGGCCCGGGCGTCCAGGAGGAAAGAGCGATGAAGAAGGAAAACGAGGATCCGAGGGTTTGCGCCAATCCCGGCTGCGGCCGGCCCGCCGGGGAAGACTGCTCGCTCTGCGACTCCTGCATCCTCGAGTGGACCCTCTTCCACCGCGAGGTCCGCTCCGAAAGCGAGGATTCCCTGCGCCTCCCGCAGCCGCCCTCCGCCAGCGCGCTTGGACTCTCTTAACCGACGGTAAGATCCGCCGTCATGGCGGACGAGCAGGCGCGGGAGCCGGGGCGGCTCCAGGGGAAGGTCGCCTTCGTCACCGGCGCCTCGCGGGGAATCGGAGAAGCCATCGCCCGCCGCTTCGCCACGGAAGGCGCCCGGGTGGTCCTCGCTGCGCGGGACGAGATCGCCTGCGGGCGCATTGCCGCGGACATCGGCCGGCAGGGGGGCGAGGCTTTCTCGATCGGCTGCGACGTGACGCTGGCGTTCTCCGTCTCCAACGCGATCGCCTCGACCGTCGCGAAGTGGCGCGGCATCGACATCCTCGTCCACGCGGCGGGCCTGAGCGCTCCAACTCCTCTCTCCGACCCCGACGATTCTCGCTGGAATGCGATGCTGGCGACGAACCTGACGGCGGTTTTCCGGCTGACCCGGGAAGCGCTCCCGTTTCTCTCCAGTGGTGGCCGGGTTCTGACGGTCTCCTCGGTGCTCGGCCGTTTCGCCGTGGCCGGGATGGGGGCCTACGTCGCCTCGAAGCACGGCCTCATCGGGTTGACGAGGGCTTTCGCGCTCGAACTCGCCCAGCGGCAAATCACGGTCAACGCGCTCGTTCCCGGATGGGTGGAGACCGACATGGCGCGGGACGGGTTCCGCCGCATCGCCGGGGGCGACGAGGAGGAGGGGAGGCGCAAGGCCGCGGAGATGGCGCCTCTCGGGCGCGTCCTCGATCCCGAGGAGGTCGCGGGCCTGGCGGTCTACCTGGCGTCGGACGAAGCGAAATCCGTCACCGGCCAGGCCATCACGATCGACGGCGGCCAGGTGATGCCGTGATCCGCGCGGTCTTCTTCGACGCGGGCGCGACGCTCATCCAGCCGGATCCGCCGGTCGAGGTCGTCTACGCGCGGGAGTTCTCCAACGGGGAGGTCCGGTTCTCCGACGAAGACTTGACGCGCGCCCTGACGCGGGCGTGGGAGCAGGTCCACGCCGAGCAAACCTCCGACCGCTACGGCGGCGTGCGCGGGGAGCCGGGTTTCTGGAAGACGTTCCTGAACCGCGTGCGCGGGCACCTGGACGGCGGCACGGTCGCGCCGGAGGTCTTCGTCCGCCTGGCCTCGCACTTCTCCAATCCGGGGTCGTGGCGGATCTACGAGGACGTCGTTGGGACCCTCGACGCGCTCGAGAAATCCGGCCACCTCCTCGCGGTCGTCTCCAACTGGGATTCCCAGCTTCCGCGGCTGCTCGAGAGCCTCGGCCTTGCTTCGCGCTTCAAGACCATCTCCGTTTCGGCGATCGAGGAGTCGGGCAAGCCCGGCCCGGAGATCTTCCGCCGCACGTGCGCAAGGCTCGGCGTCTCCCCGGCGGAGGCGCTCCACGTCGGAGACTCGGTCGTCGAGGATTACGAGGGAGCGCGCGCCGCCGGCCTGTCGGCGCTCCTTCTCGATCGGCCTGGCCGCTTTACCGACCGGCCCGCGTGCATCCGCAGCCTCGAGGAGCTGCCGTCGAGGCTCCAGGGCGCGGTTTGAAGATCCGGGCGGCCGGCGCCGGCACCGCGGCGTCGGTCCTGCTCGTCTTCATGGCCGCGCTGGCACTGCGCTTATCGAGCCTGACCGGCGCGTTTCGAGACGGCCAGCCGCAGCTCGTCCCGCTCGACGATCTCTACCATGCCAAGCGGATCCTGTATTCGGCGGCCCACTTTCCCCGCGTTCTGGACTTCGACGCGGAGCGAGGCCTCCAGGGGTCCTTCTGTCCGTGGCCTCCTCTCTACGACCTGGCGTCGGCAGGCCTGGCGCGGCTGCTTGGCGCGCGCTCCACGCTCGAGGTCCTTCGCCTCGCCGCGTGGTTCCCGCCCGTGTTCACGTCGCTGTTCGCGGCGTTCGCCGCCGCGGTCCTCGCGCGGCGGGCTGGCATCGCGGCCGGACTGGCGGGCGGCCTGATGCTCGCTCTCTCGCCGCCGCTGGGCGGCGTCTCCCGGATCGGAACCATCGATCACCATTTTCTCGAGCCGGCACTCGTCCTGGGTGTCGTGGCCGCCACGGCCTCGGCGGTCCGAGAGCCACGCGGGCCTTCTTCCGACCTGTGGCGCGGCGTCCTGCTCGGGGCGGCCATCGCCGTCGCACTCTTCGTCCAGACGGCCCTGATCGTCGCCGCGGGCCTCGCCCTGGCCGCGGTCTTCCCGGCCGGCCGGAGACGCGAAGCGTTCGAGTCTTGCGCGCTCGGCTTCGCTCTGGCCGCGGCGACCGTTCTCGCGTACCGGATGGGGAGGCCTGAAGGCTATCCGGATTCCTCCTGGTACCTGGGGATGTCCCACGTCGCCTCGCTTCTCGCCGCCGCGGTCGCCTGCGCCGCCGCGGCGAGAACGGGTGTCGCGGACGCCCGCGGGTGGAGTCGGGCCACGAGAACCGTCGGGGCGCTCGCGCTGGGCGGCCTTGCTGCGGCGGCGATCCCCGGAGTCTTCACGGCTTTCTCGGAGGGCCTTGGATTCTTCGGGGCGGACCCGTGGCTCTCGCAGATCCAGGAGTTCCGGCCGCTCTTCCGGCGCAGCCTCGCCGAATCCGCCAGCGACCTGCTTGGCCTGGGAGGGGGAGCGATCCTCCTGGTCCCGTTCGCCGTCGGGGCCTGGCGCCGGAGTTCGGCCGTCCGGCAGGTCCTGGCGGTCTTCGCGATCGGCTTCCTCGGCGCGGCGATTGGGACCGCGCGGTTCACCGTTCCCGCGACGGGGATCCTCGCCGTCTGCTCGGCGATCGTGATCTCGGACGCGACCCGCCGCGAGCGGGTCGGAACCGCCGTCGCCGCGGCGGCGCTGGCCGTGCTGCCGGGAGCGGCGGGTTGCCTGCGCGGCCTTCCGGAATTCCGGAAGGTCGTGCCGCCGGCGGCGCGTCCGATGATCTCGGCGGCCGAGTTCCTTCGCTCCCGGCGGCAGGATCGCGGGCGAGTCCTCGGTCCCTGGTGGGCGGGGAACGCGTTCGATGTGCTTGGCTCCCGCCCGACTGTGGTGGACAACTTCGGAGCGGCGGCAGGCCGGAACCTCTTTGACGAGGCGATCGTCCTCCCCCTGTCTCCCCGCGAAGAGACCGTCGCGCGCTACTGCCGGGAGCACGGGGTCCGATTCCTCGTGCTCGAGAACCCCGTGGCCGCCGCCGGGCAGACCGTGGAGATGCTTCGGCTCCCGGTCTCCCTCTACCTGCGCCCGGAGAAGGGCACCGCCTCCGGCGAGCGTCCCGACTATGCGCCGACGCGATTGCTCCGCGCCTCCTTCTGGTGGCGCGCCTATCTTGGGCAGGAAGGAGAGGCGGCGGCCGCGCCGCCGGCGTCTCCGCGGTTCCGCTCCTTCCGCCTGGTCTATCCGGACGCCGCCCGCTTCGGCGACCGCCTGCCGATGTCCAGCCGGGCTCTCCAGGTCTGGGAGTTCCTGCCGGGCTCGTGAGCTGTTCTATCCTCCACGCACCTTGACTCCGCTTCAAAGGCTGTTCCGGACCAAGCCGCTCGACGAGCTGGTCGCGGAGACGGAGGAGCCGCAGCACCAGCTGCGCCGCGCGCTCGGCCCGTGGAACATCGTCGCGCTCGGCGTGGGGGCGATCATCGGCGCGGGCATCTTCGCGACGATCGGCACCGCCGCCGCGGGCGACTCCGCGAGGCCAGGCGCCGGCCCGGCCCTCGTCGTCTCCTTCGTCCTGACGGCGGTCGCCTGCGGGTTCATCGCCCTCTGCTATGCCGAGTTCGCCTCGATGGTGCCGGTCTCGGGCTCGGCCTACACCTACGCTTACGGGACGCTCGGCGAGCTGATGGCGTGGATCATCGGCTGGGACCTGATCATCGAGTACGCCATCGGCAACGTCGCGGTGGCGATCTCCTGGGCGAACTACTTCAACACGCTGCTCGACGGGCTCGGCATCCACATGCCGAGGTGGCTCACGATCGACTACACGACCGCGGCCGACAAGATGCCGCAGGTCGTCGCCGCCGCGCCGCACGTGCTCGGCATCCCGATCGTCTTCAACGTCCTCGCGATGGGGATCGTCGCGGCGATCACGATCGTGCTGGTCTGGGGGATCCGCGAGTCGGCGAGCTTCAACTTCTGGATGGTGGCGATCAAGCTGCTCGTCCTGGGGTTCTTCGTGTTCGTCTCGTTCCGCTACGTCAAGCCCGCGCACTGGACGCCGTTCGCCCCCAACGGGTTCGGCGGGATCGCCTCGGGCGCGGCGATCATCTTTTTCTCCTACATCGGCTTCGACGCGGTCTCGACGGTCGCGGAGGAGTGCCGCAATCCCAAGCGCGACATGCCGATCGGGATCATCGGGTCGCTCATCCTCTGCACGATCGTGTACATCGTCGTCGCGCTCGTCTTCACGGGAATGATCCCGTACCCGGCGCTGAAGTCCACGCTCGCCAGCGAGCAGGCCGAGCCGCTGACGCTGGCCATGAAGTTCGCGGCGATGCCCAGCTGGATGGTCGGCGTCGTCGCGTTCGGCTCCGTCGTCGCACACACGGCGGTGCTGCTGGTCTTCCAGCTCGGCCAGCCGCGGATCTTCTTCTCGATGGCGCGCGACGGGCTTCTTCCGCCCGTCTTCGCGAAGGTCCACCCGCGCTTCCGAACGCCGCACGTCACGACGATCCTGACCGGCGTCGGCGTCGGGGTGACGGCCGCGTTCACGTCGCTCGACGAGATGGTCAACCTGACCAACATCGGGACGGCGTTCGCGTTCATCCTGATCTCGGTCGGGATCATCCTCCTGCGCTACCGCGAGCCGGACCGCGAGAGGCCCTTCCGGGTCCCCTTCGGCCCGTGGCTGCTGCCGATCGCCGGGATCGTCTGCTGCGTCGGCATCATCTACTACCTGCCGCAGCCCTCCTGGTGGAGGTTCGCCGCGTGGCTCGTGGTCGGAATGATCGTGTACTTCCTCTACGGCTTCCGCCACAGCCGCCTGAGAAAGGCCGATTTGTAATTCGACGAACGAAGACCTTTCCGCCCTGTTCACAAATCACAAATCACAAATCAGAAATCCCCGTGCTACCCTCGATTCCGGAGGTGTGTGGATGGTCAAACGGCTCTCCTTCCTCGCGGTGTTTCTCGTCGCGGCCCCGCTCGGCGCGGGCCAGGCGACCCAGAAGTACGACTGGAACCCGGTCCAGGGAGCGCAGGACGTGCACGTCGAGGTGGACCGGATCGTCGTCTCCTCGCTCCAGTTCGACCTGGGCGGCCAGGTCCCTCCGACGCAGTTCTCGACGGCGAAGTGCGTGGCGCGCGTGGACAACAACGGCTTCCTCGCCTACGAGGTCGGCGTCGCGGTCGTGTTGTTCGACGAGGATGGAGACATCGTCGCCGCGGGGAGCGGCGGTGTGAAGCTGGGCTCTCTCGGCAAGGGGGAGCGGGACACGTTCACGATCAAGTTCCCGTCCGTGTACCGGAACTTCAACAAGGCGAAAACGTTCATCGTGACGCTGGAGACGCAGGAGAAGGGCTATAAGCCCACTCCCGCCGCAACGAAATAATCAGGGCGCGAACCCGGGGACGTCGGGCCGAGCGTATCCTGTCAGCTCCGCATACGCGCGTCCGGTCACCGCACGTCCCTGCCGTGTTCCCTCGACCCGGCACGCTCCCTCCCAGTAGATGACGCCGGTGGACTGCTCCGTCACCAGCTCCTGGTCCGGCAGCACCGGCGCCACCGCGATGTCGAGCGCCGCTGGCGCGACCCCGATTCTCCAGGCTGACGGGTAGTGCGCTCCGGTCTTCGGAGACTTCCACGTCGCCGTCTCTTTCAGGGAGACCTCGCTCCAGCGGAGGAATCGCGGCGGGCCGTCCTTCGGAATCCACGTTCCCGAGGAGAACGGCGTCGCGTTTCCGTCCTTCGCCCGCATCCGGTAGAGCATCAGCTCCGAGCCGTCGTCGAGCTGGATGCCGAACCAGTCCCAGCCGGAGACGCCCGCGGGCATCCCACCGGGCCCCCACTCGTGATCGAACCAGGCCGTTCCGGTCAGCGCCTCGCTCGCTTTGCCCGTACGCATCGTTCCGGACGCCGACAGCCGCGGGATCGAGACGTAGTGTGAGTAGTCCGCCTCGCCCGGCCCCTTGCGCGAGATGCCCGCTTCGCCGTGGAGCGCGGGAGGCGCGGCTGCGGTCAGCGTCAGCGTCAGCTCCCAGTCCCGCCCCGCCGCGTGGAGCCGGTGGATCCCGTCGGACTCGCGCGCCGACCAGTTCTCGTTGGAAACGGAGAGCCGACCCGCTTCGGCGTCCGCGATCCCCGGGAGAACCAGGTGCGCCTTTTCCTCGTAACGGAACTTCTTCCTGGCGACATCGGTCCAGGCGAAGTGCGCCAGCGCCAGGTCGCGCACGCGGAAGAACGTGAGCTCGAACCCGTACTCGCGTTTGGCGGAGTCGCGGAGGTGCCCCGTGTAGTACCACCACTCGATCGCCGCGTCGGAGTGCGCGCCATGGTCCCTGGGGAACGAGATGTCGCTTCGATTCATCGGTCCCGCGAGGAGCAGAGTTGAGGCGATGACGAGCAGGCGCGCACGATTTGTGATTTGTGATTTGTGATTTGTGAACAGGGCGGAAAGGTCTTGTTCAGTCCTGATCACAAATCACCATTCACAAACCACAAATTCGTGGGTACGTCTTTACTCTTCTTGCAACGCCGATCCCGGGGAGACACCGGAGGCGATGTATCCAGGAAAGACTCCCGCGAGGACCGAGGCGCCGAAGACGGCGAGGGTCGCGGCGGTGAGGCGGCCGGCCGGCAGGCTCACGGCGACGGTCCAGCCGAAGGACTGCGGGTTGATGACCTCGAGAAGCAGCCAGGCGAACGCCGCCGCCGCCGCGACGGCGGCCAGTGTCGCGGTCGCGCCCGTCAGGCCCGCTTCGATCAGCACCGACCGCCGGATCTGGCCGCGGGCGGCGCCGACGGCCGCGAGCAGGCCGAACGCGCGTTTCCTCTCCACGGCCGAGGCGGTCAGCGCGTTGGCGATCCCGAGGATCGCGACGCCGATCGCGATCGCCTCCAGGCCGCGCGCGACGGAGAAGGTCCTGTCGAAGATCGCGAGGATGTCCCTCCGGAGCTCGCGGTTGGTCGTGATCGAGAGCGCGAAGCGCCCCCGGGCGAGCGCGAGGATCCTTCGACGCAGCTCCTCCGGGTCGGTGCCCGGCGCCGCGAGCACGGCCGCGCTCGTCACGCGGGAGTCCTCGAAGAGCGCGAGGTAGAGCTCCCGGTCGAGAAGCACCGTTCCCCGGTCGTTGGAGTAGTCGCGATAGACGCCCGCGACTCGGAAGGAACGCGGCCCTTTCGGTGTCGAAAGGACGACGGCGCCTCCTTTCGACGCGCCCAAGCGCCGTGCGTAGGGCTCCGAGACGAGGACCTCGCCGCCGCGACGTGCCTCGCGCGCGACCTCGCGCGGATCACGCCCGTCCAGCAGCGGCACCCCGCCCGCCCGCGCGACGATCCGGAAGTCCCCCGAGCCGACGGTGAAGGGACGTCCCGCCGCATCCACCGCGTCGCGGGCGCGGAAGGGATCAACGCCCTCGACCCCGGGCACCCCCGTCAGAAACGCCACGACCTCCGCGGGCAGGTCGCCGACGAGCCCACGGCCGCGACCCGCTTGCGCCTTG
>DATFQY010000154.1:0-13886 GCA_035263845.1 Thermoanaerobaculia bacterium
CTCGTCACCGCCGCCGCCGGCCGACTCCAGAAGAAACGCGACCCAGGCAAAAAGAGAGCACACTAGCCCCCTCGGCTAAACTGGAATCCCCGGAGGAGTGGCCGAGTGGTTTAAGGCGGCGGTCTTGAAAACCGCTGTACCAGTGATGGTACCGGGGGTTCGAATCCCTCCTCCTCCGCCACTCGAAGCCGCCAGCCGGGGGTTCGTGGCCGGCCACTAGAGGCAGACCCTCAGCAGCAGGCAGCGCCTGGTCCGCCGGCGCTAATCCCTCCCCCTCCGCCATCGAAGCCGCCTGGCGCGGTTCGGCTGAGGGATGATTCGCCGGAAATCTGAAGGAGGTGCTATGCCCTTCTCACAGCTTCGCCGTCGCGCTCCCGGCCTCATCCCGGTCGCCCTGCTCGCCCTCTTCGCCGGGCTTGCCCAAGAGCTCCTGGGAGTCTGCGGTCCGTTCACCGATACGCCCTCTGACGCGTTTTGCGCCTTCATCCTGGAGGTCTTCTACCTTGGGATCACGACCGGCACGACGCCCACGACCTACGACCCGACGGGAAACGTCAACCGGACACAGATGGCGGCGTTTCTCTATCGCTCGGTGGATGGAGTCCTCAAGCGCGGGAGCCGCCGCGCCGTTCTCGACCAGTTCTGGACGACTCAGAATGGTGCAGTCCTGCGGCTGACGACGGTTGGTCTCAATCCTCAGGTCGTCCGCTCAGACGGCGCCGACCTCTGGGTGGCGAACTTTACGAGCGCTTCCGTCTCGCGGGTGCACGGCAGCGACGGCAGGCTGCTGGAGACCTGGACGAGCGCTCTGAGCGCCACCGGCGTGCTCGTTGCGGCAGGGTACATCTTCGTCACGGGACGAACCAATCCAGGGCAGCTTTACCAGATCGACCCGAGCCAGCCGGCGGGAGCGGTCGCGACCGTTGCCTCCAACCTGGGTAACGGCCCGACCGGGATTGCTTTCGACGGCTCCCGGATCTGGACGGCAAACGGCAATGGAGGTTCGGTCTCGATTGTGACTCCCGGCGCGGCCCTGCCCTGGACCGTGACGACCATCACAACAGGGTTCACCCAACCATGGGGTGCTCTCTACGACGGGGCGAACCTGTGGGTCACGGACATCACCGCCGGAACTCTTCTGAAGCTCGATAACGCAGGCGCCATCCTGCAGACGGTCACAGTCGGCGCGAGCCCGCGTAATCCGATCTTCGACGGCACGAGCCTTTGGGTGCCCAGCAATACTTCGAATTCCGTCATGGTCATTCGGGCGTCGAGCGGTACGGTTCTGGCTACTCTGACCGGCAATGGCCTGAACGCCCCTTTTACGGCCGCGTTCGACGGGCAGCGCATCCTGGTGCCGAACCTCTCCGGAGACAGTGTCTCGCTCTGGAAAGCGGCGGACTTGACTCCGCTCGGGTTCTTCGGCACAGGCGCAGGCACGGGACCCTTCGGTGCCTGCGGCGACGGTGTCAGCTTCTGGGTCACGCTGACCGGTGCGGGCACGCTCGCACGGTTCTGACCGGAGCGAGAGAAGGCTGGCTCTCCGTCTTTTGTCCGTGACCGGGTGCGGACGAGGCTTTCGCTGGCGGTTCGCGGTGCGGTCGCCTGGCGCGGTTCGGGTGAGGGATGATGCCGGAAATCTGAAGGAGGTGCTATGGCCTTCTCACAGCTTCGCCGTCGTGCTCCCGGCATCCTCCCGGTCGCCCTGCTCGCCCTCTTCGCCGGGCTTGCCCAAGAGCTCCTGGGAGTCTGCGGTCCGTTTACCGACACGCCCTCTGACCCGTTTTGCGCCTTCATCCTGGAGGTCTTCTACCTTGGGATCACGACCGGGACGACGCCCACGACTTACGACCCGACGGGAAACGTCAACCGGACACAGATGGCGGCGTTTCTCTCTCGCACGGTGGATGGAGTCCTCAAGCGCGGGAGCCGCCGCGCCGTTCTCGACCAGTTCTGGACGACCCGAAACGACACGGTCCTGCGGCTGACGACGGTTGGCGAATTTCCTGGGTCCGTCCGCTCAGACGGTGCCGATCTTTGGGTCGCGAACCATGCGAGTTCCTCCATCTCGCGTGTGCGAGGGAGCGACGGGAGGCTGCTAGAGACCTGGCCGGGCGCTACTGCCGCCACGAGCGTGCTAGTGGCAGCGGGATACATTTTCGCCACGGGAGGTACCAGTCCCGGGCAGCTTTACCGGATAGACCCGAGCCAGGCGGCGGGAGCGGTCACGACCGTTGCCTCCAACCTCGGGGGTTCCCCGCTTGGGATTGCATTCGACGGCTCACGAATCTGGACGCCAAATGAGGGCAGTTCCGTCTCGATTGTGACTCCCGGCGCGACTCCGCCCTGGACCGTAACGACTGTCACGCTAGGGTTCTCCTTTGCATACGGCGCTCTTTACGACGGGGCGAACGTCTGGGTCACGGACGTCGGCCCTGGAACTCTTCTCAAGCTCGATGACGCCGGCGCCATCCTGCAGACAGTCACGGTTGGCGCGGGCCCGTATGCGCCGATCTTCGATGGCACGAGCATTTGGGTGCCCAACTATGTCTCCAACTCGGTCTCGGTCGTTCGGGCTTCGAGCGGCGCGGTGCTGGAGACTCTGACCGGCAACGGACTGAACGCCCCACAAGGGGCAGCGTTTGACGGGCAGCGCATCCTCGTCACGAACTCCGGCGGCGACAGCGTCTCTCTCTGGAAGGCGGCAGACTTCTCTCCGCTCGGATCCTTCGGCACAGGCGCGGGAACGAGCCCCTTCGGCGCCGGCAGCGACGGAGCCAGCTTCTGGATCACCCTGTCAGGCGTGGGCAAGCTCGCCCGGTTCTGACCGAGTCAAAGAAGCCTCGGGATAGGATCACCATAACGCGGGGGGTGTTCCATGAAGCTCGACCGGTCACGGGCCCTTGTTCTCCCGCTGGCATTGTTGATCGGACTGCTGGCGGGTGCGGGCGACGGACTCCTCGGAATTTGCGGGCCCTTCACGGACGTCGCCGCCGACGTCTTCTGTCCGTTCGTGCTTGAGATCTTCTACCTCGGCATCACGACCGGGACGACGTCCACGACTTACGATCCCGCTAGCAACGTCAGCCGGTTGCAGATGGCGGCGTTTCTCTCGCGCACCGTTGACGGAGCCCTCGGGCGCGGGAGCCGCCGCGCCGCGCTGGACCAGTTCTGGACCTCACAGAACGATTCGGCCTTCGGCTTGACCACCCTGAACACCGCGACGACCCCTTCGGGGATGATCCGGTCCGACGGTGCGGATCTCTGGGTTGCCAATCGAGGCGGCATGGTCTCGCGGGTCCGCGGAAGCGACGGGAAGCTGCTGGAGACCTGGACCGGGGCGACGATGGGCTTCGGAGTGCTCACGGCGATGGGAAGGGTTCTCGTCGGAGGGGGCACCAATCCGGGCAACCTGTACGAGATCGATCCCAGCCAGCCGGCGGGCGCAGTCTCGACGGTCGCGAGCAGCCTCGGCAATAGCCCTTTCGAGATCGCCTTCGACGGCTCGCGGGTCTGGATGGCGAATATCGACGGAACGCTCTCGATCGTCACGCCGGGAGCGGCGATTCCCTGGACGGCCACGACCGTCACGTCAGGCTTGAGCACGTTGCGAGGACTGCTCTACGACGGCTCGAACATCTGGGCCGCAAACCAGGTGCCGGGCAGGCTTCTCCAGCTCGACCCGGCAGGAGCGGTTCTCAACACGGTCGTGGTCGGCCTCAACGCCGGCTTTCCGATTTTCGACGGCGCGAACATCTGGGTTCCCAACAGCAGTGACGACTCGGTCTCGGTTGTGCGGGCATCGAGCGGCGTAGTCCTGGCGACCCTCACCGGCAACGGCTTGAGCTCCCCCCAGGTCGCGGCCTTCGACGGCCAGCGAGTCCTCGTCACCAACAACCTCACGGGTGCGGACAGGGTCTCGCTCTGGAAGGCCGCTGACCTGACTCCCCTCGGGTCGTTCTCCACCGGAGCGGGGACGAAACCCTTCGGCGCCGCCAGCGACGGAGTCCACTTCTGGATCGTGCTGGCGCCCGTAAACAAGCTCGCCCGCTTCTAAAGCCCTGGCTCAGGCCCGCATGAATATGCGGTTCGGAAGCCGACAAGACCGCCTATGATCCGAGCATGAAAACGCTCCGACCGTCGGGCGTCCTGGCCGTTGTCGCGCTCGCGGGCCTTTCTCTCGTCGCAGGCGGCCTGGGAGAGGCGCTCGGAAACTGCGGGCCGTTCACGGACGTGGCGGCGGACGTGTTCTGCCCCTTCGTGCTCGAGATCTTCTACCTCGGGATCACGACTGGAACGACCGCGACGACCTACGACCCGGCCTCCAACGTCACGCGCCTCCAGATGGCGGCGTTTCTCTCCCGCACCGTGGACGGGGTGTTGAAGCGCGGAAGCCGGCGCGCGGCGCTCGACCAGTTCTGGACTTCGACGAACGGCACGATCCTTGGGGCGACGACGCTTGGCGGAACCTGCCGCCTCTTGAAGAGCGACGGCGCGGACATCTGGGTCGCCAACACCGGCGCCGGGACGGTGAACCGCGTCCGGGCGAGCGACGGGAAGGTTCTCGAGACCTCGACCAGCGCGAATCTCGCCTTCGGAGTTCTCGTCGCCATGGGCCGGATCTTCGTATCCGGCGGTACCAATCCCGGCTCCCTTTACGGGATCGATCCAAGCCAGCCCGCCGGCGCGGTCACGATCCTCGCGAGCAACGTCGGGATCGGAGCGCAAGGGATCACGTTCGACGGCGCCCGAATCTGGACCGCCAACGGCAACGGAACGGTTTCGATCATCACGCCCGGCCCCTCGATTCCGTGGACTGTCACGACGGTGACGATCGGCCTGCAATTGAACGGCGCCGTCTTCGACGGGAACAGTGTCTGGGTCACCGAGGTCGCTTCACCCGGCAAGCTCGACAAACTCGACGCCAATGGCGCAGTGCTGATGTCGGTTACCGCGGGAACGACGCCGCTCCATCCCGTCTTCGACGGCTCGAACATCTGGGTTCCGGGAGGAACGTCCAACGCAACGGTCGTCCGTGCCTCCACCGGCGCGATCCTCTCCATCCTGACGGGCAATGGGCTCGAGAACGGGGGGACCGTCGCCGCCTTCGACGGACAGCGGGTCCTCTTCACGGCCCAGAATTCCGACCTGGTCTCGATCTGGAAGGCGGCGGACTTGAGCCCGATCACCAACGTTTCCCTGGGCGACATCCCCTTCGGTGCGTGCAGCGACGGCGTCTACTTCTGGGTGACGGTGCAGGGCGGCGGACGGCTGCTCCGCTTCTGAACTCCGGCGATTAGTCGGCGCTGGTCTCCTCGGAAGCGCCGCAGTGCTTGCGGACCACCGAGAGGAGGACGGGCAGGTCCAGCGGCTTATGGATCAAGGCCGAGGGCTCCAGCCACGCGACCTCTTCCCTCGAGTAACCGCCGGCCGTGATCAGGATGACCGGGATGTCGGCGATCTCCGGGTCGCGCTTCTGGAACATCCGGAACTCCCAGCCGTTGACGACCGGCATCGACAGGTCAAGCAGGATGACGTCGGGCCGGTGCCCCTTCTTCAGGCAGTTGACCGCCTCGAGCCCGTCGCGAGCCGAGAGCAGTTCGTAGCCCTCGTCGGAGAGGACCTGGGCCAGGGCCTCCCGGAGGGCCGCGTCATCCTCGACGATGAGGACTTCGGACGGCATCTATCGCCTCGCCCGCTCGGGGCGCTTGACGCGCTCGTCGGTCCGCCGGCGCGGGCCCTGCTCGTGAAGGATGAAGATCGCCGCGACGGTCCGGCCGTACTCGTCGCCATGGGGCACGACGACGGCGTCGCAGAGCCCCTCGCCGCCGCTGCGCCGGCGGAACCGGGCCTCGCCCGACCACCGCCCCGCGCGGCGCATCCCCTCAAGCATCGCGGGCATCGCGGGCGTTGCTCCGTCCGGCATCCGGAGCAGGTCGGAGCTTCTCGCCACCATCTCGCTCTTCTCGCAGCCGAACATCCGCTCGGCGGCGGCGTTCCAGTCGAGAATCCCTCCCGAGAGGTCCGTCACGACGACGGCGTCGAAGAGGTGGTCGAAGGTCCGCGCCTGCCGCCGGAGGATCTCCTCCATCCGGGCGCGGTCCGTCACGTCGCGAAAGCTCCATACCCGGCCCACGACGCTCCCGCCGACGCGCTGCGGCTGCGAGTAGCGCTCGAAGATCCGACCGTCCTTGAACTCGAGCCAGTCGTAGCTCTGCGACTCGGGGTGGTCGTAGAGCTCGCGGACCTTCTTCAAGAACCTCTCGGGGTCCTTCAGCTGGTCCAGGACGAACGCGAGCGCCTGGTTGTCGTCCCGGGACGAGACGACGGATTCCGGGATCCGCCACATCTCGACGAACCGGCGGTTGAAGCTGACGATGTGGCCCTCCCGGTCCACGACGAGGAGGCCGTCGGCGGTGGATTCGATCGTCGCGCGCAGGAGCGAGAGCGTCCGCTCCCGCTCGGCGTCCTTCTCGCGCGGCGTCACGTCCCGGAAGCTCCAGACCCTGCCGAAGGTCTTCTCCCGTCCGGGCGCCGCCGCCGGAGAGTACCGCTCGAAGACCCGCCCATCCTTGAACTCCAGAACGTCGTAGCACTCCCGGCGCGGGTCGGCGTAGAGCTCCATAGTCCGCGTCACGAAGTGGGCCGGGTCCTTCAGCTGGTCGAGGACGAAGGCCAGCGCGTTCGCGTCGTCTCCGGCCTGGAGGATGTTGCTCGGGATCTTCCACATTTCCATGAAGCGCCGGTTCCAGGTCACGATCCGGCCGTCGCTGTCCACGACCAGGATCCCGTCGCAGGCCGCGTCGAGGACCCCGCGAAGGAGCGGATCGAGCCGGAAAGGGTCTTTCGGGTCGGTCACGCGGTTACTTGAGCCTTTCTTTGATCTTCGGCGCCAGGGGAATGAGGTTCTTGTCGGCCTGGTAGGCCTTGTCGTAGGCCTCGAAGAGTCCGTGAGGCCCCTTCTGCAGGGCTGTGCGGAGCGCGTCGAGGCCGGCGGATTGGACGACCACGTCGGCCAGAAAAGCTCCCGCCGGGGCCGCCGTCTGGCGCGCGAAGGTCGGCCGGCGCATCTCCGCGGTCAGCTCGACCCTGGCCTCGAGGTTGTCCTGCGCCTGCGCGAAACGCTCCGCGCTGCGGTTCAACTCGTCGATCGCCCGCTTCATCGGCGCCTTCAGCCACACGGCGAGCGGGAAGAAGTTCTCGTCCACCGAAAAGAGCGCGGCCGGCCCGGTCTCGGAGACCAGCGACATCAGCTGCTCGATCGGCGCGGACGTTTCCGGGCGCGACCGCTCCCAGGCCGGGCTCGCCCGGCGATAGAGGAGCCACGCCTGGCGAAATGCCTCGCCGGCCATCAGGCGGGCGAGCCGCGAGATCTGGCTGTCGAGCGGCTCTCCCTGGGAATCGCCGAGAGCGCGCGAGAGGTCGATGACCATCGTGTCCTGGCCCCGGGCGTCGGCGAGGACCAGGTGGTCGGCCAGCCCCGAGATGCCGAAGGAAAGGTAGACGCGGACGACGGCCGAGACCGGCCGGTCGCCGGGCAGGAGCGCGGCCGCGCGGCGGGCGGCCAGCTCGGTCACTTCTTTCTGGCGCGAGACCACCGCGGAAAGCAGGGTCTCCCAGCGGATTCTCTCCGAGCGGATCTTCCAGAAGTCGAAGACCGAGCCCTTGGAGGTCTCCTCGAAGGCGGCCTTCAAGTCGCGCTCGAAGACCTCCGGCCCGCGCGTGGAATCCTGGATCGCGAGGTGAACGGCCGGGAGGTCCTCGAGGACCTTCGCGTCGGAGGGATCGAACTTCAGGCGGGAGAGGGTGCCGAGGATCTCTTTGGCGGCCGTGGCGTCGATCTGGATGTCGATGGAGTGCGCGGCGGCCGGCGGCGCGTCGTAGGGAGATTTCGAGGACTGCGCGCCGGGCGCCGCGGGACCGGACTTGCCGCCGGAGGACGAAGCGCACGCGGCGCCCAGGAGGATCGCGGAAACGAGAGCGGCGCCCTTCATCGGAGGATCGCCTCCAGCGCGGCCGAAGTGTCCGCGAAATTCGGAAGCAGCACGTCGGGGCCCTGCTCGGCCAGGCGCTCCGCCGTGGTCGGGCCCGTTGCGACGGCGACGGACCGAACGCCGAGCGACCGGCCGCAGAGGACGTCGTGGACCGAGTCGCCGACGACGACGACTTCCTTCCCCGCGAAGTCCCGCCCGCAGTGGGCGCGCGCCCGCTCCACGGCGATCGCCGGAAGCCGGTACCGGTCCTCCGAGTCGCTTCCGAAGGCGCCGAAGGGGAAGCGGGGATTCAGGGCGAGCGGCTCGAGCTTCATCCTCGCGCCCCTCTCGAGATTGCCCGTTAAAAGACCCAGCGTCACGCTTGGAGTCTCCGAGAGCCTCGAGACGAGTTCGACCGCGCCGGGCTTGGCGACCACGGCCTCGGACGTGAGGCGCCGGGAGAACTCCTCGAGGTAGCGATCGAGCGCGCGCTGCAGCAGCTCCTCGCAGCGCGGTTTCCCGACGTCCTTTTCAACCAGCTCGCGCACGATCTGGGGATCGGTCTTGCCCGAGAAGTCGTGGGAGTTGCCGTTGGTATGGGTCCACCCATAAACATCCGAGAGGGCGGCAAGAACGGATTCCCGGGCCGCGCGCCCGGCCGAAAGCAAGGTTCCGTCAATGTCGAAGAGCACCAGGAAGCGCCGGTCCCGCATTCAGTTCGAATCATATTCAAAGCGCTCGCCATGCCACCGCGCGATCGAGATCAACGCCGTTCGCCAGTAGTCCCAGTCGTGCCCGCCCGGCTCGAGCACGACCGTCGCCGGGGCGCCGTGGTCGGTCAGGAACGAGCCGAACTGCGCGGCGACTCCGTCGAGGCCGTAAAAGTCGGACGTCCCGGCCCGCAGGTGCGCGGCAAAAGGAGGACGGTCGAAACGCAGGCCGCCCAGGATCCTCCAGACGTCGTTCTCGGCGAAGGAATTCTTTTGGGGGTCCCGGCCGAAGACGCGCTTGAGCGTCCAGCGCGCGAACCAGTTGTAGCGGGCCAGGTCCTCGGGCTCGAAGGGAATGAGCGCGCCTGACAGCGAGGAGACCGCGCCGTAGAGGCCCGGGTGCTTCAGCGCGAGCTTGAAGGCGCCGTAGCCTCCCATCGAGATCCCCGTGATGCCCCGCGACGGCGCCGAGTCGCGGACTCGGTAACGGGCGGCGACTTCCCGCGGGAGGTCCTCCGCCAGGAAGCGCTCGTACCGGCGGGACCCGTCGGCGAAGTCGGAGAACCACGAGCCCTCCGCTCCCGGCGCGACGACGAGGAACTCGGGAAGGCGGCCGTCGGCCATCCGCTCGTGGAGAGAGGCGGCGACTCCGCGGCGTAGAAGCGTCCGCACGTCGCCGTACCCGTCGTGGAGGAAGTAGAGGACCGGATAACGCTTTTGCGGCATCGACGCGTACGAGGGAGGAAGCAGGACGAGAACGTCCGCGGGCTCGGGAAGGCTCGCCGCCGAGAACCGCTCGACCGAGACTCCCGGAATCCGGGAGCTCGCGCAACCCGGTGAGGCTGCCGCGAAGAGGAAAAGCAGAGGAAGGCGAGCCCATCGCCTCATGAGGTCTCTCGAGTTCCGAGTTCCGACTACGGCGCCGGCGGCTGGAAGTCCGCGTCGTTGCGCGTCGGGGTCACCGACACGTTCTCGAAGCGGATGACCGTGGGCTTGCCCTCCATCGGCTTTTCCATGGCGATCATGATCCCGCCGACCTTCTGCCAGTTCTTCCACTGGACCGTCGTCGGGGGCTCATCCGCCCCCTTGAGGACGTACTGCCACTGGACCATGTTGTGCCCGTCGCGCGTGACGTACATCCAGTAGACGTCCTTGGGAGTCAGGCCGACGTTCTCGAAGGAGAGCTTCAGCACGTCGCACGTCCCGCCTCCCGGGCACGGCTTCTCGCCTTCGTAGGCCAGGTTGACGCCGGGATCGAAGACCTTCCAGGGAGCGAGCAGCCAGTAGGTGTCGTTGATGAAGCGGGCGTAGCTGCCCTTGACGAGCTTGTCGGCCTCCTCTCCCTCGACGGGCCGCCCGTTGACCCACGCCTTGCCCTGCTTGGTGTTGACGTTGAAAAGGACCGTGTAGGGTGCGCCGGACTGGTCCGTTCCGGTCATCTTGTAATCGCCCGTGTACCGGTCCCACGTGTGCGATCTCTTCCCGGCGACTTTGCCCTCGTTCTCGACGACGAAATCGAACTTGAACTCGCGGGCTTTCTCCCACGCCTGCTCGCCGCCGAGCGCCGCGATCATCTCCTTGCCGACCTTGTCCGCCTTCGGGTCCCGGTCCACCGCCGAAACCGCCGCCGCCGCCAGGGACGCCGCCAGGAACCCCAGGAACACTCGAGAGATCCGCATACCTGTTCTCCTCATCGAGGAAATCCTATTCCTCCGCAGTCCAATAGACTACGGCGGATGAAGCTGAAGGGCCGGACGGTCATCGTCACGGGCGCCAGCCGCGGCATCGGCCGTTCCGTCGCGCAGCGGTTCGCCGAGGAAGGGGCCCGGGTCGGGCTCGTCTCGCGCAGCGAGAAGGACCTTCTCGACACGGCCGCGCGCATCCAGAAGGCGGGCGGGACCGGCCTCGCCATCCCCACCGACATCACGGACCCCGAGGCCGCGGTTGCCTGCGTCGGGAAGGTCGAGAAGGAGCTCGGGCCGGTGGACATCCTCGTCAACAACGCCGGGGTCTTCCTCTGGAAGGCCTTTTTGAAGATGACGCCGGAGGAGTGGAACACGGTGGTTTCGACCAACCTGACGGGGGCGGCGAACTTCTGCCGCGCGGTGCTTCCGGGGATGGTCGAGCGGGGCCGCGGGAGGATCGTCAACGTCGCCTCGATCCACGGGATGCGCGGGGACGCGAACCTGGCCGCCCATAGCGCCGCGAAGTTCGGGCTCGTGGGCCTGACCCAGAGTCTCGCCCGCGAGTTCCGAAGCCACAACATCGCCGTCAACGCCGTCTGCCCGGGAACCGTCGAGAACAAGATCGACGAGTCGGAAGGGCAGGACCGCCGGACGCCGCTCGCCGAGAAGCTCTGGCCCCGCGACGTGGCCCGCGCCGTCCTCTTCCTCGCCTCGGACGATGCCGCGGCGATCACCGGGACGACGCTGGAGGTCCTGGGCGGGACTCACCTGACGATTCACCCGTAGGGGTTCGGGGACCACAGGGTCTCCGCTTCAGAAAAGAGTGTGTCCGAACCGATTTAGTCGGCCACACTCCTGAGCCGAGAGACCGGCCCGCCCCGGACCGACAGGGCGAGGTCGGGAAGGTTCGTGATCACGGAGGAGACGCCCCCGGCCATCAGGCGGCGGATCTCCGCCTCATCGTCCACCGTCCAGGGGTGGACGGACAGGCCGGCCGCGGCCGCCTGCTCGAGGAGTTGCGGCGTCACCAGGTCGCGGCGCGGGCAGATCCCGTCCACCGGAGGAAACAGAGGAGTGGGCTTTCCGGGCGCCGGAAGGGAGACGGAGTGGTCGAAGGTGAAGCTCGTCGCGATCTCGGGGTCGGCCTCGCGCATCCGGCGCAGGAACTCCGCGTCGAAAGAGACGACCAGGCACCGCGCCCGGACGCCGAAGGCTCCAGCCAGCGAGGCGACGCGGCGGGCCATAAGGGCGAGCTGCGTCGAGCCCGACGTCTTGACCTCGACGACGTAGCGCATGTCGTGGCCATAGCGGTGGAAGACGTCCTCCAGGCGCGGGATGCGGTAGTCGCCGAACTCCGAGGGAAGCTGCAGGCGCTCGATCTCGCGGGAGGTGAAGCTGCGGACCGGGACCCGCTGTCCCCCGAGCACGATGTCCTCGTCGTGGAAGAGGACCGCCTCGCCGTCGCGCGTCTGGCGCAGGTCGAACTCGACGGCGTCCGCGCCGAGGCTCTCGGCCCAGTCGAGGCTGTCGAGGGTGTTCTCGCGGGCCCGCCGCGGCGCGCCGCGGTGGCCGACGACCCAGACGGGATGGGGATTCCTCCACTCACTCACGACGCGGATTCTATTTCGGCCAGGAGATCGTCCAGCTCGCGGTCCGGATCGGCCGCGCCGGTCACCGGCCGCCCGACAACGAGGATATCCGCTCCGGCGCGAACCGCCTCGGCCGGTGTCGCCGTTCGCTTCTGGTCGCCGGCGGCGGTGGAAGCCGGCCGGATCCCCGGGACGACGGTGCGGAAATCCGCTCCGCAGACGCTTCGGATGGAGGGCAGGTCCGACGCGGCGCACACGACTCCCGCGAGGCCGCAATCCTTCGCGAGCTTCGCCAGCCGGCGGGCGATCCCCTCGGGATGGCCGGCGACCGGCAGGTCCGCCAGCGCGCGGGCGTCGAGCGAAGTCAGCAGCGTCACGGCGATCAGGTCCGTCGAGTGCTTCGAGGCGGAGCGCTGCGCTGCTTCCAGCATCGCGCGGCCGCCAAGCGCGTGGACGTTGATCATCGCCGCGCCGCAGGTCGCCGCGGCGGAGACGGCGCGCTCGACCGTCGCCGGGATGTCGTGGAGCTTCAGGTCGAGGAAGACGCGGGAGCCCTCGGCTGCGACTTCGCCGACGATCGAGGGTCCGTTGGCGACGAAGGCTTCGAGTCCGACCTTCAGCCAACCGGCCCGGGAACCGAATCGCTTCGCCGCCGCGAGGACTTCCGCGCGCGTGGCGTAGTCGAGCGCGATGCAGACCTTCTCCCGCGCGCTCATCCTTGCGCTCCCGATTTGAGCACCGGCGCGGCGGCGCGCTGGGCCCGTCCGACGAGCTCCGAGACCGGTTCGCCGCGGCCGGCGCAGTATGCGGCCAGCTCCTCGACCAGCCTTCCGGAGACTCCCGGCTCCCGGAAGTTCGCGGTGCCGACCTGGACCGCGCTCGCGCCCGCCGCTAGGAACTCGAGGACATCCGGGAGATCCGAGATCCCGCCGATCCCCATCAGCGGCACTCCCGGCAGCGCCCGCGCGACCTGGAAGACCATGCGGACGGCGAGCGGCCGGATCGCCGGCCCGGAGAGCCCGCCGGTGCCGAAGGAGAGCCGCGGCTTCGCGGTCTCCGGATCGATCGCCATTCCGACGAACGTGTTGACGAGCGAGAGGACGTCGGCGCCGCCGTCGCGGGCCGCTCGCGCCGACTGGACGAGGTCCGGCGCGTTGGGCGAGAGCTTGACGATCAGGGGCCGGCGCGTCGCGGCGCGGACCTTTGCGACGAGCGACTCGGTCGCCTGCGGGGAGTTGCCGAAGAGCATCCCGCCCTTCTCGACGTTGGGGCAAGAGATGTTGAGCTCGATCGCAGCGAGGCCTTGCGCCTCCTCGAGCGCGCGGACCACCGCGACGTAGTCCTCCTCCAGGTCTCCCCAGACGTTCGGAATCACGGTCGCGCCGAGCTCGCGCAGCCGCGGCAGCTTCTCGGCGAGGAAGGCCTTGACGCCCACGTTCTGCAGGCCGATCGCGTTCAGCATTCCGGAGGGCGTCTCGCAGATGCGGGGCGGGATGTTCCCGGCGTGCGGACGCAGCGACAGCCCCTTCGTGCAGATCCCGCCGAGCTTTCCGAGATCCACGAAGTCGGTGAACTCCAGGCCGTAGCCGAAGGTCCCGGAGGCCGTGAGGATCGGGTTCTTCAGCTCCAGCGGGCCGAGCTTGACCGCGAGCGGCGTCACCAGCGGATCCTCTCGGGGGCGAGGATCGGCCCCTCCGTGCAGCTGACGAGGAAGGGCTTCTCCCTTCCCGGGATCACGCATCCGAGGCACGCGCCGAATCCGCAGCCCATGGCGGCCTCGGTCGAGAACTCCGAGGGCAGGCCGATCTCCGCCACGATCCGGGCGAGGGCGGCGAACATCGGCATGGGCCCGCAGGCGAAGAGCCGCGCGTAGCGGCCGGGCGCCGCGCGTCGGTGGAAGACTTCCGTCACGAATCCGCGCTCCCCCGC
>DATFQY010000155.1:0-28998 GCA_035263845.1 Thermoanaerobaculia bacterium
TCTGGATGATCGCGGCGAGCGACTCGGCCGCGGAGGCGCCGGCAAACGCCCGGCGGCCCGTCACCATTTCGTACAGGATCGACCCGAACGCAAACTGGTCCGATCGGTAATCGACGGGACGCCCGGCGGCCTGCTCGGGCGACATGTACCCGGCCGTGCCGAGGACGATTCCGGCGTCGGTGCGAGGCGCCTCCTGGGCCGCCGTCGGAGCGGCCGTCAGGTTTCCGCCCTCAGGGCGGGTGAACTTAGCCAGGCCGAAGTCGAGGACCTTGACGTGACCGTCGGAGTTCACCACGACGTTGTCGGGCTTCAAGTCTCGATGAACGATCCCCGCGCCATGGGCCTTCGCGAGGCCGTCCGCGATCTGCGAGGCCAGGGGAAGAATCCGCTTGACCGGCAGCGGGCCGGAAGCGGTCAGCTCGCGCAGGGTCTTTCCCTCGACGAGCTCCATTGCGAAATAGGACGCCTCGCCGTCGCGGCCGACGTCATAGACCACGACGATGTTGGGATGATTCAGCGAGGAGACCGCCCGCGCCTCCTGCTCGAAACGGGAGAGGCGCTCGCGATCGGTGGCGAAGGCTTCGGGCAGGATCTTGATCGCCACGGTCCGCCCGAGGCGCGTATCCCTCGCCCTGTACACCTCTCCCATTCCGCCGGCGCCGAGGGGAGAGAGAACCTCGTAGGGTCCGAGCCGGCTACCCGGAGAAATCGTCACTCTGATCCCTCTTCACCTCAGTTTCCGGTTCCCCGCTCGCGGGCCTTCAGCTCGCTGAACCAGTCGAGCACCACGCTGACCTGTCTGGTTGGCTCTTCCATGCTCTCGGTCTTGACCATGAGAAAGCGCAGGCCGTCAGGCGCGATGTCAAAAAAGCCGCCGTAGTCCCCCTCGAAGAGGATCTCGGGGCGCGAAGCCGAGAAAGACGGGGACTTCGCGACGGCAACTCGCATGAGTTTCCGGTCGTTCGAGTAGAAGATTTCCCGGCCATCCCGGCTCCAGCGGGGACGTGAAAGAAGGCTGACACCTTCGTTCGAGATCTGCCACCTTCCGCCTGGCTCCGGGAAGGTGGTGACGTAGACCTCGAACCTGCCGGACTCGTTGCTTGTATAGGCCAACCAGCGCCCATCCGGGGAAAACTCCGCCGCGCCGAAGTTGAACCCGCCGCGCAGGAGAGGCCGCTGCGCTGCCTCCGGAAAGGAGTAGAGCCAGATCTCCGTTTCGCGCCCCCCGAGCTGCTTCGAGAACGCCAGGTACTTTCCGTCGGGAGACCAGGAAAGGGGAAACGAGCTGACCTGTTCGCTCGTCAACGCCCTCTCCGAGCCGCTGCCATCCGCCGCGCGAACGTAGACGTTCCCCTGGCCCGCCCGGGTCGACGCAAATGCGATTTGCCGGCCGTCCGGCGACCAGACCGGGTTGCCGTCATCCTTGCCGAAGGAGAGTCGCGCCAGGTTGTCGCGGTCGAGGTCGAGGACCCAGACATCGTACGTCTCGCCCTGGAGGACCATGGCAACCCGCTTGCCGTCGGGCGAAAAGCTCGGCTTGTTGTAAGGCCGCTTGACGGCGGTCGCCGGACTTGCGACACCCTTGCGATTTACCCAGACGAGGTTTCGAAGGTCCCTCTGCCGCAGGCCCCCCGCGACATAAGCGAGCGTGCCGTTTTTCGAGAAGGCAAATTCGGCCCCGCCATTGGTGTTCTCCGAAGCCTCGATCACGAGCGGAAAGGTCGAACCGGAGACCTCGAGCCTCTTCGCGTCGAACGGAACGGCGAAGAGCGAGCCTCTTCGCGCGAAGACGATGTGACCGGTCGGCGCGTAGCGGGGACACGCTCCACTGGTCAGGAGGATTCTCTGCGTCCCCGTTCCGAGAGAACGAACCGCGATCGCGCTGTCGTCCAGCCTCCCGCCCTTCCACACGTTGAAGAGAATCGCGTTTCCATCCGGCAAGATCTCGGGCCAGAGGTAGGCCCTGTCCTCTCCTTTGAAAGTCGGTTTGGCGAGCGGCTGCGGAATCCCTCCCGAGGCAGGTACGCGAACCAACTCGCTCGGCCATCCCTGCGCCAGAACGATGTTGTCGTCCCGGCCCCAGCTTGCGCCGAGCGGAGGCCCCGGACTCAGGTCGCAAAGCGCGACCGGCGGGCCTCCCGCAATCGAGACCTTCTGAAGCTTTCCAGCGGCTATGAAAGCGATCCAGCTGCCGTCCGGCGAAAAGAACGGCATGAGTGCGTCCTCCGTTCCCGTGACCGGTATCGCTTCGGAACGATCGAGAGGGCGCATGAAGAGACGCCTCGCCGCACGCTCGCCGGCCGCGTATGTAACCCGGCGGCCATCCGGCGAGATTGCCAGGGAACGAAAGTTTGAGAAGGTGAAGGCCGGAGTCTCGAACGCGAGATGCGTTGCGACCCGGGGAGGCTCCGGAGACGCTTTGGCCAGCACCCACGTCGCCGCCGCTCCCACGGCGACACCGAAAAGCGCGGCGATCAGCTCCCTTCCCCAACGCTTTCGCCGGCGCGTCGAAACGGCCGCGGCTGCCTCCGCTTCCGGCCCCGCCTGGGCGATCCATTGCAGCTCGCTACGGATGTCGTGGGCGGACTGCCAGCGTTCCTCGGGGTCCTTGGCGAGGCAGGTTTTGACGATGCGGTCGAGCGCCGGCGGTGTCATCGGCTGCTGCGAGGCGATGGACGGAGGCTCCGCCGTCATGATCGCGGAGACGAGCGAAGCCTGGCTCCTTCCGGAGAACGCCTTCTTCCCCGTAGCCATCTCGTAAAGGACAGCGCCGAAGGCGAAGATGTCCGTTCGGGCGTCGGCCTCGCAGCCCTCGAGTTGCTCCGGAGCCATGTACTGGAAGGTCCCGAGGATCGTGCCAGCATGAGTCACTGGAGAAGCCTGAGTCGGAAGCGAGGTCAACGGCGGACCCGGATCCGGCGCGATCACCTTGGCCAATCCGAAATCGAGGAGCTTGACGCTCGACCTGGTCAGCATCACGTTGGCGGGTTTCAGGTCGCGGTGGACGATGCCCCGCCGGTGCGCCATATCCAGGGCGTCGGCGATCTCGATCGCGAACCGGAGCGCCTGATCGAGCGGCAGCGCGCCTTTGACGAGCCTCTCCGCCAGCGTCTCTCCTTCCAGGTACTCCATGACGAGGTACTCGACGCCGTCCTGGTTGCCGACGTCATAGAGAGCGCAAATGTGCGGGTGCGAGAGCTGGGAGATCGTCCTGGCCTCCCGTTCGAAGCGCTGCCGCAGCTCGGGCGACACGGAGAGATGCTGGGACAGGACCTTGATCGCGACGCTGCGATCGAGCCGGGTATCGCGCGCCTTATAGACCTCGCCCATCCCGCCCGCGCCCAGCGGGGAGACGATTTCATAGGGTCCGAGCCGACTACCCGGCGAAAGTGTCATCGGATGATCCAATCACCCGATCGGAAGCCTCCGATCCCGCCAAGGAAGAGTGGCGGGAAGGCTTCTACATGCCCGAAGTCAGGGCCCCGAGTCAAGCCGTGAGGCCTCGGCCGGGGTGCGGGCGGCGGCAGAACCAGCGAGACGCCTTCTTAGGTCCTTCTAAGGTTTGGTGCTCGGTTAAAGATGAATCGCGGAGTGGACTTAGGGCCTTGCCGCCAGTCTCAAATTGAGAATCAACTCAATAAGAGCCGGGATGGCACGGATCCTTCATCACTCGAAAAGACGAACGTAATCCGGTCTCTGGCTTCGGCATTTCGGGGACCGGAGGAGGTGTCTATGAAGAGAATCGTGCTCATCGCGGCCGCCGGATTTCTCGGTATGTCGGCGATCGGCTATTCCCAGAGGGCGCCCGGCGGCGGCAGAGCGCCCGGAAGGGCCATGAACATGGGTTCGCCGGGCTTGAATGCACCGGCGTCGCGCCCGCCCACGATGCTGCCCGGCCGCAGGATCGGACCGTCGAGCACCGGACCGGGACGTCGTCTGGGTCCGCCCACCGTTCGAGGACCGAGGAAGGTCGGCCCGGCAGCCAAGTCTCGAGGCCGCCGCGTCGGCCCTCCGGCGGCGCCGCTCGGAAAGCAAGCAGCCTTCGCGTCTCCGGGCCGCAGAGTCGGACCGCCGGCGAAGGTCCGTTGACCCCGTCCGCGCGTAGCGGAGGTTTCAGCGCGGGCCGAAGACGAGCGGTCTCTCCCTACCTCAACCCCTCGATGAGGTAGAGGTCCGAAAGCATCTGCCCGGAGGTGTAGGCGTGGGAGCGGCCGTCGGGCGTCAGCACGACGAAGTTGATGTCGACAACACCCGCCCGATCGTCCGGCAGGAACTCTTTCCAGAGCTCTCGACGTCCACTCGCGAGGTCCAGCCGGAAGACCCGCGCCGGCACTTCGATTGGCCGCCACAGGTAGAGCGACCCGCCATCGGCGCTCCACTGAACAGGCACTTCGCCCTCTGCCAGGCCCGAAACCGGGCGGGGCGTTCCTCCTTCCACCGGATAGAGAGCAAAGCCTTTCTCCGGGGCGGGGCCGGTCACGAACCTCCCATCGGGGGAAATCGCGTGCCCTACGAAGCCTGCCCCCACGCCTTCCGGCGTGATCGGCTTTGCGCTTCCTCCTGCCAGATCCTGGACATGGAGCCGCGCTCGGTGACCCTGCTCGGCGCCGGCAAAGAGGATCCTCCGACCGTCGGGAAGAAACCCCGCCCACTGGTAGACCTCGACCGACCCGCGCTCGAGCCTCCGCGCCTCGCCGACCCCGGTCGGCAGCAGGACTAACTCGGAGAAGTTCATCGGCGACGTGAGCGCCCATTTCTTGTCCGGCGAGAGGGCCCGCGCGACTCCTTTCCCCAGCCGCACGGCCGGAGAACCGTCCGTCTTGCGCAGATAGACGGCGCCTTCTCCTCCCGAACCTTCCGCTCCTTCGAAGAAAAGAAGCTCCGTCCCGTCGGCCGAGAGGTCCTGGACGATCGAGTTATCGAGCCAGGAAAAGTCGCGCTCTTTCTGCTCGCCGGGACCCGAGCCGAAGAGTCGCGCCCGGACGTTGTCGCGTGTCGCGAGGACCCGCCCATCACGGGCGACATCCTGGAGCGTTCCAATGAAATCGGCGATCAGGCGCTGCCGGCCGCCTGGAGTGACCGCATAAAGGGCTCGAAGGAGACCCACGCTGGACGCGGTGAACCAGATCTCTCGCCCGTCCGCCGACCACGCCAGACCCTGAACGCTGCTCCATGGTCCGGAGAGCTTCTTTCGCTGGCCCGAACGGTCCACGAGCTCCAGATCGCCGGTGTCGTCTCCCCGGACGGGATGGTCGACGAAGGCAACCGAGTCGCCTTGGGGTGACACGCGGGGATGGCTGATCCACCCCGAGCTCTGGAAAAGGGGCCTTCCGACGGGATACTCCAGGCGAAAAACGGAACCAGGCGCGCGGACGACGGCGAGGGAAGCGCCATCCGGACCCCAGTCGGCCGCCGCGACATCCTCGAGGACCTCCCGAGCGGCGCCGCCCGAGAGCGAGGTTCGCGCGAGAGTACCGACGCTCTCCCAGGGCCCGATGAAATGACGGCCAAGGCAGATGGCCAGCTCTCCCGTCCGCGAAATCGACAGAACATCCGCGCTCGGAACCGGGAGGGGTAGAGACTCCGGGTTTCCCGGCCTCATCGAAAAGGACGCGACGGGCCTTCCGTCCCAGGCAGCTCCGAGGACGATCGTCTGGCCATCGGGTGCAAAACGCGCGGTAAAGATATGGCCCCGCCGGAAGGTGAGTCTTCGATACGACGGGAGTGGAGCCTTGCCGGAACGCTCGCCAAGCACGAAAGCGGCCGCCGCGACGCCGGCCAGGACTGCGATCGCAGCCAGGAACCGAAGGAGATGGGAGCGGCGGGGACGCGCCGGCGCGGCGGTTGCCTCGCCGGAAAGAGCGGCCTCGGAGAGGTGATCCCGGACGCTTGCGAGGTCCCGGGCCAGGTCCCGCGTCGAGACGTAGCGCTCTTCCGGGCTCTTGGCCAGGCAACGCTCGATGATCCATCGCAGCGGCGTCGGCGTCCGCGGGTTCACCGAGCCCACGGGCTCGGGCTCGTCGCGCAGGATGGCCGAGAGAGTCTCGACGGCGGTCTCTCTCCGAAACGCCCGATTGCCCGTCGCGATCTCGTAGAGGATCGCTCCGAGGGAGAACTGGTCGGAGCGGTAATCCACGGATTTCCCGCTCGCCTGCTCGGGGGACATGTAGCCGACGGTCCCCAGGATGACGCCTTCGGCGGTCCCCACCGAGGCCGTGGGGGCTTCCGTCAGGGAGGAGGCGGCGACTTCGGGCGGCGCGAGCTTTGCGAGACCGAAGTCGAGAATCTTGATGAGGCCGTCGCGAGTGACCATGATGTTTTCCGGCTTCAAATCGCGGTGGACGATCCCCGCCTCGTGCGCGCGCGCGATGCCGTCCGCGATCTGGCAGGCGATCGGCAAAAGACGGCGCGCGGGAAGAGGGCCTTCCAGCACCAGCTCGCGAAGCGTTTGACCCTCGATCTTCTCCATGACGAGGAAGCTCTTTCCGTTCGCTTCGCCGATCTCATGAATCGTGACGATGTTGGGGTGGTTCAAGGAGGAAACGGCGCGCGCTTCCTTCTCGAAGCGTTTGAGCCTCTCGGAGTCCGCCGAGAGCTCCGCGGGAAGGACCTTGATGGCGACTTCTCTGTTGAGCCGGGTGTCGCGCGCCCGGTAAACCTCGCCCATGCCTCCCGACCCCAGGGGAGAAACGATGGAGTAGGGACCGAGCCGGGCGCCCGCCGCGAGCGACAAGGTGACTCAGGATATCGCGGAGATCGGAAAGCGGTCAGTGCGCGGGGCGCGGGTTAGTCCAGTTCACGACCGCGTCGAGGTAAGGGCTGGGCTCCTGGCCTCCCGCCACGGCGAAGATCTTCCTCCTCAGTTCCCAGCCGCCGGGCCCGAGGGCCGGCTCGGACGCCGGCTGCCGTTATTTCCCGGAGCCGGCCGCGAGGCGTGAAAGCTCCTCCGTCCAGTTGAGCGTCAGGTGGATCTGCCCCCAGTGCGGCGCGGAAGCGCTTCGGACGAAGACGAACCGCTTTCCGTCCCGGGTCACGTCGTAATTTCGCAGGGGCGCCGTGTCGAGCTCGAATGGGGCTTCGAAAAGGACCTTCGAGGCACCGGCCTGGAACGCCGGCTCCGTCGAGACATCCAGGACGTGAAGGGATCCGCGCCGGACGAAGAAGAGCTCGTGGCCGGCCCAGGCCGGAGCGGCGCCGCCGTCGGGGGTCACCTGCACGGCGCCCCCTGTTCCCGACGCGGGCCGGACCACAACCTGGTCGATCCCGCCTGCCGTCGCGGTGTACGCGATCCACCGCCCGTCGGGGGAGAAGACCGCGCCGTATGCGGCCGGCTGCCAGGACCGTTCCTCTCTCTTGCCCTCGACCGTCAGCATCCAGATGTCGGTGGCCGGGAAGCCGCTGGTAACCGCGAGCGTGCGGCCGTCCGGCGCCCAACTCGAGGGGATGAAGGGATGCCCGGGTGTTCCGAGGGCTTCCTCCGTCCCGGTGCCGTCGCTGTTGCGGGCGAAGACGGTTTGCCGCAGGCGTGAGGTCGCGAAGGCGAGCCTCTTCCCGTCCGGGGACCAGACGGGATGCGCGCCGATGCTCCCCACCGTCAATCGGGTCAGCGCCCCGCTCGCCAGATCGCAGATCCAGACGTCGTCTTCGTGTCCCCGCCCGTCGCCGATGGTCAGAGCGAGCTTCCCGCCGTCGGGGGAGAAACGCGGCGTGTGGTACGGGCGGGCCGGCAGGGAGAGCGTCGTGGGCGCCCCGCTGCGGTCCATGAGCACGAGGCTTCGGTCGTCCAGGCCCGGCGAGCCGGACAGGAACGCGAGCGTTCCGTCGGCCGCGACGGCGAAGTAGGCGATGCCGCTCGAGCGGTCGCCGGAGATCGGCTCCGGGAGGCTCGCGGGCTCTCCCTTCGGCTCTCCGCGGACCGGGTCGAAGGGGACGGCGGCGAGCGATCCGGCTCGGACGCAGACCAGCCAGCCGGGAGCGACGTAGCGGCCCATGCTCGCTTTCTCCAGGAGCTGCCGGATCTTTCGCGTCTTCGGGTCGAGGACGGCGAGCCGGGCGTCGTCGAAGTTGTCGGGGTTCTCCAGCGTTCCGATCGTGAAGAGGAGCAACCCTCCTGGAAGCATTGCGGGCCAGCGGTGCGTCCGCTCGCCTTTCCCCGCGTCCGGTTTCGTGAGGAGCTCGGGCGCGCCGCCTCGGGCGGAGACGCGCTGAAGCCCGGAGGTGAAGTCCGGAGACAAGACGATCGTGTCGTCCGGGAGCCAGGCGGCGCCCCTGCCCGCGGGCGCGTCGCAGAGGACCGCGGACACGCCGCCTTCGCTCGCGACCTTCTTGAGCTTCCCCTCCGCGAAGAACCCGATCCACCGCGCGTCCGGCGAAAAGAAGGGAGAGAGCGCTCCCTCGGTTCCGGCGACCGGCTTCGCCTCGATCTGGTCCACGGAGCGCACGTAGAGCCGGCGGCCGTCTCCCCGGTCGGAGACGTAGACGAGCTTTCGGCCGTCGGAAGAGAAATCGAACACCGGGATGTCGTCGAAGGGAATCCGGTCGGTTTCCGAGACTGCGACGGCGAGCCGGCTCACGCGCGCGGGCGCGGCGGCGGGCCTCCGGAGGGCTTGCCACCAGCCAGCTCCGGCGAGCACGGCGAGGACGCCCGCGGCGATCCAGGGAGCGAAGCTCGAACGGCGGCGCAGCTCCGTCAGCGCGACGGAGTGATCTTCCGCGGTCCCCGCCATCTCGACGCGCACGTCGGCGATGCTCCGGAACCGGGAGTGGATGTCGCGATCCAGGCAGTGCTTCAGGGCCCGCCGCACCGAGGCCGGCGTGGCAGCCGGCAGCGCGGCCCAGTCGGGCTCTCTCGTCAGGAGCGCCGCGAGCGTGTCGGAGACGGTCTCGCCCGGGAAGGCGCGGCGGCCCGTCAGCATCTCGTAGACGATGGCGCCGAACGCCCAGATGTCCGCCCGCGCGTCCACCGGCTTGCCGCGCGCCTGCTCGGGACTCATGTACGCGGCGGTCCCCAGGATTACGCCGGCTTCCGTCCCGGCGGTCACGGTCGGCGAGTGCGAGACGTCCGGGGTGCGCCGCTCCGCCTCCATCAGCTTGGCGAGGCCGAAGTCGAGCACCTTGACCTGCCCGCTCGGCGTCACCTTGACGTTGGCGGGCTTCAAGTCGCGGTGGATGATTCCGCGCTCGTGCGCGGCCTCGAGCGCCTCGGCGACCTGGCGCGCGACAGCGAGCGCTTCCTCGACGGGCAGCGGCCCGGCCGCGAGCTTCTCCGCGAGCGTCTCGCCCTCGACGAGCTCCAGCACCAGCGCCTCGACGCCCCCGGACTCCTCGACGCCGTAGATCGCGGCGATGTGCGAGTGGTTGAGCGCGGCCAGCAGCTGCGCCTCGCGCCGGAAACGCGCGAGCCTTTTCGCGTCGGCCACGAAGGCCTGCGGGAGAACCTTGATGGCGACTTCCCGGTGGAGCTTCGCGTCTCTCGCCCGGTAAACCTCTCCCATCCCGCCCGCGCCGAGCGGGCCGACGATCCGGTACGTCCCCAAGCTCGTTCCCGACGCCAGCGTCACGGGATCACCGCAGGCCGGTGACCACGTAAAGGTCGTCGAGCATCCGCCGGTAAGAGTATGCGTAGGACTTCCCGTCGGAAGTGACGAGGAAGGGCGCGATCTGGATGACTCCGGCCGGATCCGGCGGATGAAACTCCTTCCACGGGGTGCGCTTCCCAGTCTGGATGTCCACGAGGTCCACGACGCCGGGGTGCGATGCGATGTTGTAGACGTAGATCGACCGCCCATCGGCGGCGAAACGCTGGGCGTAATCGTCGGCAGACAAGCCGGGCACCGGGCGTGGCTCGCCCGGCTCGGTCGGGTAGATCGCGATCCGGCGGTCCGGGCCGATCGCGACGATGGACTTTCCGTCGGGCGAAAACGGATTCTGGTTCAGGATCACGACTCCCTCCGGCGTGATCGCGCGAGGCTTTGAGCCGGAGAGGTCGGCGACGAAGAGGCGGGGCGCGCGCCCGGGCTCGTTGCCGAGGACGAGGATGCGCTGCCCGTCCAGAAAGAACTTCGCCCACTGGCAGGCGATGCCGGGCAGCGAGATCTTCCTCGGCAGGCCTGCCCCCGTGGGCAGGAGGACGAGGTCCGGCGTCCCGATCTTCGGAGTCGAGAGGGCCCATTGCCCGTCGGGAGAGAACTCGAAGGACTTGCCTTCTCCCAACTGGATCGCCGGGGATCCGTCCACCTTGCGGACGAAGATCCCGGTCGGCTCGATCTGCTGTTCGTCGAACAGCACGAGCTTTCCGTCGCGGGAGAAGTCCACCGGGAAGGACCAGTTGAGCCATGTCAGGTTCTTCTCCGGGCCTCCGGAGGCGGACACGATGATTTCTCGGCGCGTCGCGCTTCGTGAAAAGAGGACCTTGCCGGTCCGCGAGATGTCATAGATCGAGTCCTGCTCCCCGAGGAGCGCCCACGGAGACCGTGTTTTGCCTGACGAGAGCGACGTCACCCGGAGAGGCGAGCTCGACCAGATCTCGTCGCCGGCCGGCGACCACGCGAGACCCCGAGTAGCTCCGGCCCCGGTCAGCCGCGTTTTTCCATCGCGGTCCACCACACGGATCGTTCCGTCGCTGTCGCCGAGCTGAGGATGATCCACGAAGGCGACAAGCCGCCCATCCGGCGAGACCCGGACGCTGCTGGCCCACCCCGAGGCCTCGTAGAGGACATGGCCGATCGGGTACTCCAGCTTGCAGCGCCCTCCGACGTAATGGGAGACCGCCATCTCCTTGCCGTCCGGCGACCAGTCCGCGTCCTGGACGTTCTCCAGGATCTCGCGGGGAGCGCCGCCGGCAAGCGGGGCGCGCGCGAGCGTCCCGATCGTCTGGAACCCGATCGTGAAGTGGCGATTGAGAGACAGCGCGAGCTCGCCGGTCGAGGAGACCGCGAGAACATCCGACGTCGGAAGCGAAAGGGACCGCGAGACGTGGCCCTCGGCGACGGTCGAGAAGACCTCCATTGGCCGGCCCTCGATCGCCGCGCCGTAGAGGATCGTCTGGCCGTCCGGAGCGAAGCGCGCCGAGGTGATCGTCCCGCGCTGGTAGGTCAGGCGCTGGAACCGGGGTAGGGCGGGGGTCCGGCTGGGAAGAAGTCCGCGGCCGAGAGCTCCGAGCGCCGCGCCGGCGAGCAGTGCCGCCGCGGCTGGCAGGAGCCATCCGCGCCGTTTCGCCGGGACCGGCTCGGCGGCAGCGACTCCGCCCGAGGCCGACGCTTCCGAGAGGTGGCCGCGAGCCGCCGCGAGATCCCGCGCCAGGTCCTTCGTCGAGGCGTAACGTTCCTCGGGGTCCTTGGCGAGACAGCGCTCGATGATCCAGCGCACGGGCGCCGGCGCCTTCGGGTTGACCTGGCCGATCGGCTCGGGCTCCTCGCGAATGATGGCGACGAGAGTCTCAGCGCCCGTCTTCCCCTGGAAGGCGCGCTTGCCGGCCGCCATTTCGTAAAGGATCGACCCGAGCGAGAACTGGTCCGAGCGGAAATCTACCGGCTGCCCCGACGCCTGTTCCGGCGACATGTACCCGGCGGTCCCCATCACCGTTCCGGGCTGCGTCGCGGCCTCGATCGCCGTCGGCAGCTCGGAACCTTCGCGGCCCGAGGGTTGCGTGAGCTTCGCCAGGCCGAAGTCGAGGATCTTGACGAAGCCGTCCTTCGAGATCATCACGTTCTCGGGCTTCAGGTCCCGGTGGACGATCCCCGCGGCATGCGCCTTCGCCAGCCCGTCGGCGATCTGGACGGCGTAATCGAGCACCTTGCGGATCGAAAGACTCTCAGCGGCGATGACGTCGCGCAGCGTCTTTCCCTCGACGAGCTCCATCGCCATCCATGTCGTGCCCTCGGAGACGCCGATGTCGTAGATCGTCAGGATGTTCGGGTGGTTGAGCGCCGTCGCCGACCGCGCCTCCTGCTCGAATCTCTGCCGCCGATCCGGATCCGCCGACACTTCGGCCGGGAGGACCTTGATCGCGATCTCGCGCCCGAGCCGGGTGTCGCGCGCCCGATAGACCTCTCCCATCCCGCCGGCCCCGAGGGGACCGCGGATCTCATAGGCTCCGAGCCGCGAACCCGAGGCGAGGGTCATGTCCCGCTCAGTTGATGGAGCAGGCTCCGGGCCCGCGCGGATCGCCGCAAGACCCGCAGGCAGAGCCGCTCCGCTCAGCTTGCCTGCGGGAGCCGTTCGAAACGGCGAAGACCGAGAGCTGCCGGTCCACCCGCCGGCTCTCGCACTCAGGGCACTCGATCCGAGTCTCCCCGCTCACGAACCGCTCGAACCGCGTGTCGCACTCCCGGCACCGATACTCGTAGATTGGCACCACTTCACAATAACCGATCCCCAGGAGTCCCGGGGTTCAGTTTTCTGGCAACAACACGAGGTCGAGAGCTGAGGCGAGGGGTTCGAAGTCTCGCCGGTCCGACGTCGCGATCCGCCGCAGGCCAAGCTGTTCGGCGATGGCGACAACGGCGGCGTCGACGAAGCCCAGAGACAAGCCGGCGAACCGTTCGTTCAGCTCCAGGACGCGACCGTAACGTTCTTTCGCAAGATCGGCGACAAGGTAATCCCCCTCGGCGAGTCCCTGGTAGAAGCGGATCCGGGCGCTCTTTCCAAGCCGGTCGCCGAGAAGATGGTCAACTTCCGGAATGACGGGCGCGGGAACAACGAGGCGCCCCCTCTCCTCTCTCAGGATGGCGATCGCGCGGTCGTGCCAGCTGTCGCGCCGGTCGTAAAGGGCATACAGGATTCCCGAGTCGAGCAGGACGGCCATCAGTCTTTGGCCCGGGGCCTCTTTCGCGGAGTCGGTTTGCTTCGTCGATCCTTGCGGCCTTCCTCACCGAATCCGGTTTGACGAAGGATTTCCTCGGCGTGCTCCGCCGTATCTCGGAATCCGCTATCGAAGGCTCCGACGCCCGGTGGTAGCCGGCTTCGGGTGCGGTGGACGTATCCGTCGAGAGCCTCCCGGATGAGCTCCGCGACCGGCCGCTTACGCCGGATCGCCTCCTGCTTGAGTAGGAGGTCCGTTTCGGTTTCCAGATAGATGGTGGTTCGACGCATATGCATATGTTAACATATACGCTGCAAGCCGCGGTCCCCGGATCGAAAAGACCCTCGGATCTGGGCTCCCCCACGCTCGGTCTCGACGGGGGAGAAGGAGCGTACCCGGAGGACCAAACGCGTATAGTTCGCCATGGGGGCTGCCGCGTCGATCCGCCCGGAGCGATCGGAGAGATCGAGGCGGGCATCACTTGGGCGCGTGTAAGTATCGTTGGCTTCTGACCGGGGTACTGGCCGCGACCCTTGCCCGGGCTGGCCGGTCTCAAACGTTCACCGAGTTCCCGATTCCCACGAACGACAGCCGACCGGTTGGGATTGCATCGGGCCCGGACGGCAACATCTGGTTCACCGAAAATCTAGCCGGCAAGATCGGTCGGATCAGCCCTTCCGGGGTCTTTACCGAGTTCACAATTCCGATCATCACCAGCTTCGTGAGCGACCCTGGGGGAATAGCAGCGGGACCGGACGGAAACCTCTGGTTTGCGGAGGGAGCCGCACATCAGATCGGCAAGATCACGACGGCTGGGGTCATCATCCAGATTCCCCTGGCACCTTTCACCGAACCTCTGGACATCGTGCTCGGCTCAGACGGAAATCTCTGGTTCTCGGAAGGGCCGGGTATCGGCCGCATAACACCGGAAGGCGCGCTCACCGAGTTTCCGGCGGGCAGTTCCTCTGGGTTTGTCGCAGCGGGTCCCGATAGTGCGATCTGGTTCACCGACCCTGTCGGCAACGCCATCGGGCGGATCACTACAGCGGGCGCCGTCGCCTTGTTTCCGCTCCCTCGCGCCGTCAGCACTCCAGACCACATCACCTCGGGCCCCGATGGGAATCTCTGGTTTACCGAGATTGACGCGAACAGGATCGGGAGGATCACGACGAGCGGCTCCGTGACGGAGTTTCCTCTTCCGCGGGGTTTTGCCGTCCCGCGTGGGATCGTCGCGGGGCCGGATGGCGCCCTTTGGTTCACCGAACAGCTTGGGAACAAGATCGGAAGAATAACGACTGCCGGGGACTTCACCGAGTTTGACATCCCAACGCCGGATAGCCGACCTTTCGCCATTACCGTCGGACCCGATGGGGCCCTCTGGTTCACCGAACTACTCTCAAACAGAATCGGACGTATGACGGTTCAGACGGTGACCCGACCTCCGGTTCGCCGGAGCCCGCCACGCCTTGTCGGGGTCCGGCCGCCTCCTTAGTGCCATCCTCGGAGAGCCGGCGGAGGCTGATAGCTATCCCTCAGGCCAGAGGCAGCCGGAGGAGCCGACCCAGGTGCGGTCCTTGTTGAAGGAGACGCCCATCATCTTGCCCTGGGAGAGGCGGGCCAGCGTCGTCACGGGCAAGGGCTGGCCGTCTTTCCAGACGAAGAGAATGCGGACCTCGACCTTCGAGCGGTTGCCGTCGGTCGTCTCGATCGCCGGCTCGTAGGCGACCTTCCGCATCAGGAGCGTGTGGGCGCGCTCCGGGGCGGGAATGGCGTCGATGTCGGCGGGCGTGACCTCCACGTGGACTCCGCCTCCGGCAAAGGAGAAGAGCGGCTTCAGGACCCAGTTTTCCAGGTCCTTCGGGACCGACGGCAGGTCCGAGAGGAAGTGCGCTTCGGGAACCGTCGGGTGCCGAAGCGCCGGCAGCGCGTGCTTGGACCAGCGGAAATACCAGTTCGGATGCCCGGCCCAGGAGACGTCCAGTGGCTCGCGGATGTCGAAGGGGAGCGAGACCTTCTTGTGCGCGAGCTCGTCGAAGATGACCCGGTTGTAAATCCGGAGGATCCGCGTCGGCTTGCCGTCGCGGTCATACCAGAGCTCCCGGCCGCGCTTCTCGACCTTCATCAGATCGGCGGGGCGCACTCCCCAGAGCTTCTCGGTGAACGCGAAGTCCACATACGTCTTCTGGTGCGGCGGATCGAGATCGAGGAGCACGACGTTCTCCGCCGGCCGGCCGTCGAGGATCGCGTCGCCAAGGACCTTCTGGTATCCGTCCCAGTCGAGGCCGGAGAGGAAATACCCGAGCGGAGCCTCCTCCGCGGCCATCTCGGCGAGCGCGCGGGACTGGAAGACCTGGAACGCGTAGAGAGAGGGGAAGCCCTGGAGCTCGATCAGCTTCGGCTCGAGCCGCCCGTCCTTTCCCCGAACGACCGCGAAGTCGGTGCACGCGAAGACCGGCCGCTCGCCGGCGTCCGGAACGTCGAACTCCGCCGGGACCGCGGCCTTGGACCTCTCGAGCGGGCCGGGCTGCGTGAGCTGCCGCCAGATCTGCAGCGATGCCTCGACCATCTCGTCGCGCAGCTCCGGCGGCAGGAACACCGGCGTCTCCGCCAGCCGGAACGGGATGTCGCATCCCGCCTCTTCCTCGAGGCGCCGATGGTAGGCGCGGTATTTCTCGTCGGTGAAGGCGGCGTTGTAAGCGCGCCGCAGCTCGGGGATCAAATCAGGAATTTTCCGTCGGCCATGACCTGGTCCTCGTCGAACCAGATGTCGAAGTGGCGGCCGACGATGTCGATATGGGTCGTCGAGGACCAGTTGGCGCCGGTGTGCTCGGAGTAGGGATGGCCGAAGGCGATGTGAAGGGTCGGCAGCTTCTCGTCCTGGAGGATGTTGCCGATGACGTTGGAAATCGCGGTGTTGGTCCCGATCGCGAACTCCCCGACGCGGTTGGAGTTTTCGTCCGTCGAGGTGTAGGCGCGGAAGTCGTTGACGAGGTCCTGGTTCTCGCTGCGGATCTCCGTGATCCGGCTGTTCTCGATCGTCACCGTGAGGGGCGTCCTCTCGATGTCGCCGTAGCGCGCGCACAGGTACTCGCCGACGACCCCATCCGCGACGTAGACGCCGTCCACGCGCGCCGGCGCCGTCAGCACCTCGCCGCCCGGGAGGTTGCCCCACTTCGCCTTCGAGATGATCCCGGAGGTCTTCAGCCACTTGATCTGCGGATCGAACGTCGCCTGCAGGTAGGAGCCCGCGCGGGAGCGCGCGACGATCCGCCCGGCCTTCTCGGCGCGGTCGCGGACCCGCCGGGAGATCTCGTCTACCTCGTTGAAGTCGGCCCGCATCGCCTCGCACATGATCCGCCGCGAGATGGACACCATGTGGGCGTGGCGGATCTGCTTGCGGTCGATGATCTTCGTCAGCGCCCGGCGGAACGCCAGCTCCCCGGTCTTGGGCTGACCCGCGTAGATCGAAACGTCCGCACGCTCGAGCGACGCCGCGATCGGGCCCGGGAGCGTGAGCATCGGGCGTGGGCCGTAGTCCTCCATGACGTGGACTTCGATCTCCGCTCCGGCGTGGCGCGCCTCGCCAGCGAGGCTCGCGCCGATCTCCTCGGTCTCCAGGTCCGTGATGATCGTGACGCGCTCGCGCGGCTGGATCCTCAGGCAGGTCCGCACGGCGTTCCGGGCGCCCGGAATGAGGTCCTCGGCATACACGGATGGCAGCTCGGTCAGGTTCTGCATTCTGTTGTTGAGTCCGGCGTCAGCGCGAGGCGGCGAGGCTCGGCCGGCTCCTTTCGTCGAGCCCATGGCTCGTTTCTTCGCAGATGTAGTCGACGACCTTCTTCAGGTCCCCGGTTTCCTCGTAAACACGAAGCTGGCGGTCCGCGCCGGTGCCGTTGTCCAGGATCCAGTTTATCCGCTCGACCTCGTTGCGAGAGCCGAGCTCGTCCACGACGTCGTCCACGAACTCGAGCATTTCCCGGGCGAGCTCGCGGAAGGGGACCTCGATCTCCTTGCCGAAGTCGATCAGCTTACCGTCGATGCCGTAGCGGCTGGCCCGCCACTTGTTCTCGAGGATCAGCGCCCGGCGGTAGCGCCGCCAGCCCAGGTTCTGGGCGCGCAGCTTGTAGAGCTTGACGCAGATGGCCTGGATCAAGGCCGCCAGCGCAATCGTCTCGTCGGCCCGCATCGGGATGTCGCACACGCGGAACTCGATCGTCTGGAAGAAGGGGTGCGGGCGGACGTCCCACCAGATCTTCTTGCCGTTATCGATGCAGTTGGTCTTGACCAGGAGCCGCACGAAATTGTCGAACTGCTCGGGAGAGTCGAAGGACTCCGGGATGGAGGTACGGGGGAAGCGGTCGAAGACCTTCGTCCGGAAGCTCTTCAACCCGCTGTTGCGCCCCAGCCAGAAGGGGGAGTTCGTCGAGAGGGCGAGCAGGTGCGGGAGGAAGTAGCAGACCTCGTTGAAGATCTGGAACGCCGTGCGCCGGTCCTCGATGCCGACGTGGACGTGGAGGCCGAAAATCAGGTTGGCGCGCGCGAGCACCTGCATCTCCTCGACGACGCTGTCGTAGCGCGGGTCGGGAAAGATCTGCTGGTCGGCCCAGTCGGAGAAGGGGTGCGTCCCGGCGGCGGCCACGCGCATGCCGGTCTGCGCCGCGAGGCGAATCATCTCGGCGCGCATCTCGGTGACGTCGCGCCGGACCTCGGAGATGTCGCGGCAGATGCCGGTCCCCAGCTCGACGACCGACTGGTGCATCTCGGGCTTGACCCGCTCCTTCAAGACCCGCTTTCCCTCCTCCAGGATCTGCTGAACGTGGGACTTGAGCTGGCGGGTCTCCGGATCGATGATTTGGAACTCTTCCTCGACCCCGAGGGTGAAGGCGGGTCGTTCGGTCATGGGACCTGCGTCGGCTCCGTTCGGCTGGTCTTCCGCGGCGCGGGACGGCGGACCGGGCGCGGCGCGGGCGCGGCTGCCTTGCCCGCCGCTTCCGCACCGGACGGGGAGAGGAAAGCGGGCCAGCGCACGGGCGAGGGCCCTGCGGGACGCTGGACCCGTTCGATCAGCCACTTCGCAGAGTGCTCGAGCACCCAGCGGAAGTTCTCTTCGCCGACGGAGGCGGGGTCCGCGTCCGGGGCGGGATTCAGGAAATCGATCGCGTAGGGCACGCCGTCGCGCACCGCGAACTCCAGCGTGTCGAACTCGTAGCCGAGCGCCTCGGTCAGCTTCAGGCAGTCGGCGCGGACGCGGTCGTACATCGCCTTCTCGATGGCCGGCCCGTTGCGGACGTAGCGGTTGACGTGCGGCTGCCGCGGGTCGTACCGCATGATGTGGACTTCCGAGCCGCCAATGACGTAGCAGCGGAAGTACTCCTCGAAGACGATCTCTTCCTGGAGCGTCATGACGTTCTGGCCCGACGCCGTGTACGCCGCGAAGAACTCCTGCGGGTTCTCGACGCGGTAGACGCTCTTCCAACCGCCGCCGGAGTACGGCTTGAAGTACGCCGGGAAACCGATGTGGGAAAAGATCGCGTCCCAGTCCAGGGGATATACGAGGTTCGACATCGAGGCGGCGGTCGTGTCGGGCGGGTGCTGATTGGAGGGGAGCAGCACGGTCTTCGGCACGGCGACCCCGATGGATTTCGCCAGCACGTTGTTGAAGAACTTGTCATCGGCGGACCACCAGAAGGGGTTGTTGACGACGATCGTCCCGTCCGAAGCGAACTTCTTCAGGATCGCCCGGTAGAACGGGATGTCCTGGCTGATCCGGTCGAGGATCAGGTCGTAGTTCCGCGCCGTCTCCAGAGAGACCCCTCCCACCTGGACCGGCTCCGCAGCGACCCCATCCGCCTTGGCCGCGTTGATCCTTTCGACCAACGCCAGCGGAAAAGTCCTCTCCTGCCCGAAAAGCACACCAATTCGTTTCATAAGAACCGGTGATTATGCCATGCGCCTCGACCTCGCCCGAGGCGTCGCTGCCTACCGAAGGCCGTCTACGAGGAACAGCTCGGAGAGAAGCCGGAAATAGGTGTAGGCGTAGGAGCTTCCGTCGGGCGTGATGCGGATGCGAACGAGGTTGGTCACGCCGTCGAGATCTGGAGGAGAAAGCTCTTTCCAAAGGCCGCGGGCTCCGGTCGAAACATCCACCTTCTCGACGCGGGCCGGCAACGACCCTCGCTGGTACACGAAGAGGGAGCTGCCTTCGGCGGACCACCGGATCGGCTCGTCGGCGACCTGGATTCCGGGAATCGGGCGGGGCGAGCCGCCGTCCACCGGATAGATCGCGGGCTTTCGGTCCGGGCCGAGCGCGGCGACCGCGTGGCCGTCCGGCGAGACGCCATGCCACTGCAGGCTGACTCCCTCCACCGTGATCGCCCGCGGGGGCCCGCCCTGGAGATCCTGGATATAGAGACGGGTGCCGTGCCCCGGCTCGGTTCCCGCGAATAGGATGCTCTTCCCGTCCGGGAGCCAGTTTGCCCAGGAGTGGTTGATCGCATCGTCGGTCAGGGTTTTCGGCTGGCCCGGCCCCGTGGGATAGCCGCGGATCTGAGCAGGCTTGTTGAGATCCCTCACGACCGCGAGGGCCCAGGCGCCGTCGGGAGAGAGGCTTGTCGGATATCCCTCTCCAATGCGGACCGGCGCGGACCCATCGGTCCTGCCGAGATAGATGGGAGCGTTCTGGCCTCCGATCGAGCCTTCGAAGAAAAGGACCGATCTTCCGTCCTGGGAGATGTCGCGGACCGAGGAGTGGTTGAACCACGTGACGTCCCGCTCGGAGCCGGCCGCGGGGGGGAGCGCCATCAGTCCCATGCGGTCCGAGTCGCGCGCCAGGAGGACGCGCCCATCACGGGCGATGTCATGGATCGTGAGTACGCCGGGCGCGCGCAGGACCGTCCGGCGCCGGCCGGAGAGCGTCACGGCTTCGATCGAGCGGTTGATCCCGCCGGAGGACGCGGTGTACCAGACTTCGCCGCCGTCGGGGCGCCAGGCAAGTCCCGCGCTGTACGTCGCAACGGGCGTCAGGGATTGGAGTTTGCCGGCGCGGTCCACGACCGCGACCGCGCTTCGCGGGTCGACGAAGTCGGGATGGTTCAAAAACGCGACGAGGTCGCCGCGCGGCGAGACCCGCGGATGCGAGATCCAGCCCGTGGTCTCGTACAGCTGTTTGCCGATCGGGAACTCGAGACGGCTCTTGCCTCCCGCCTGGCGGACGACGGCGAGGTCTTTTCCGTCCGACGACCAGTCGGCCCACTGGACGTCTTCCAGGACGGGCCTCGGGGCGCCCCCGGCGAGCGCCGCCTGAGCGAGCGTCCCCGTCGTGTCGAACGTGCGGTAGAAGTGCCGCCCGAGCGACAACGCCATCTCGCCCGAGGGAGAGATCGCGAGGATGTCGGCGTCGGGAAGGTCGAGCAGACGGGATTCGGCGCTCTCGGGGCGGGTGGTGAAAACCTTGAACGGTCTGCCGCCCCAGGCGGCTCCGTAGACGATCGTCTGGCCGTCGGGCGCGAAGCGTGCCGAGACGATCGTCCCGCGGCGGAACGTGAGCTGCTGGAACGTGGGGGACGGCCCTTCCACCGTCCTCTTCCCGGCATAGAAGGTCAGCGCCAGCGCCACGAGAATTCCGGCGGCGACGGCCGCGAGGCGGATCGCACGCGGGCGGGCCGGCGCAGCCGCGGCGGCGATCGGCGCTGCCAGACCGGAAGCCTCTGAGAGGTGGTCGGAGAGGCCGCGCAGGTCCCGGGCGAGGTCGCGTGTCGAGGCGTAGCGCTGGTCGGGAGACTTAGCGATGCAGCGCTCGATGATCCAGCGCAGCGGCGGCGGCGTCGACGGGCTGGCGGAGGCGAGCGGGGGAGGCTCATCCCGGAGAATCGCCGAGAGGGTCTCGATGGCGCTCGAGCCTCCGAAGGGTCGGTTACCCGCGGCCATCTCGTAGAGCACCGCCCCGAAGGCAAACTGGTCGCAGCGGAAGTCCACCTCCCGGCCCGACGCCTGCTCCGGCGCCATGTAGGAGACGGTCCCGAGGACGACGCCCGGAGCCGTAGCGACGCCTCCCGCGGTCTCGGCGACCGAGAGATTCTCGCCGTCGGTCCTGGAGATCCGGGCAAGCCCGAAGTCGAGGATCTTCGGATGGCCCTCCCGCGAGATCATGACGTTCTCCGGCTTGAAGTCCCGGTGAACAACCCCGGCCTCGTGCGCGCTGGCCAGGCCTTCCGCGATCGAGGCCGCAAGCGGCAGGAGCTGGCGGGGTGGAATCGGGCCCGCGGCCATCCGTTGGCGCAGCGTTTCCCCGTCGATGCGCTCCATGACGAGATACGAGACGTCGTTCTCGCGGCCGACGTCGTAGACCGTGACGATCGAGGGGTGGTGGAGCGCCGAGGCCGCCCGCGTTTCCCGCTCGAAGCGGGCGAGCCGCTCCGGATCTGCCGCGAGCTCTTTGGGCAGGACTTTGATCGCGACCTCGCGGGAGAGGCGCACGTCGCGGGCCAGGTAGACCTCGCCCATCCCGCCGGACCCGAGGAGAGACCGGATTTCGTACGGTCCCAGCCGGGTTCCCGCGGAGATAGTCACGACTCGCGATCGACGTCGGAGAGACGCGGGGCGAGGATGCTTTCCTGGATATCGGTCAGGCTGGCGAGCCCCTGGCGCGCGAGGGCGAGCAGCTCGTCGAGCCTCTTCTGCGAGAAGGGCCGACGCTCCGCGGTCCCCTGGATCTCGACAAAGGCGCCGGAGGCGGTCCCGACGATGTTGCAGTCGACGTCGGCTTCCGAGTCCTCCGCGTAGGCGAGATCGAGCACGGCCTGTCCGGCGCAGATCCCAACCGAGGTCGCGGCCACGGATTCCCGAAGTGGCCACCTCGGCAGGACCCCGTCGCGCCGGAGCTTGCCGACGGCCAGCGCGAGCGCGACATAGGCGCCCGTGATCGCCGCGCAGCGCGTCCCTCCGTCCGCTTCGAGGACGTCGCAGTCGAGCGTGATCGTGCGCTCGCCCAGGCCCCGCAGCTCCGTGACGCTCCGAAGCGACCTGCCGATCAGGCGCTGGATCTCGTGGGTCCGCCCTCCCTGGCGTCCCGAGGCCGCCTCTCGCGACGAGCGCGTGTGCGTCGAGCGGGGCAGCATCCCGTATTCCGCCGTCACCCAGCCGCTTCCGCTTCCCTTCAGAAACGGCGGCACCCGCTCCTCGACCGACGCCGCGCAGACGACCCGCGTCCCCCCGATCGCGATGAGCGCCGAGCCTTCCGCGTTTCGCTGCGCGCCGATCTCGATGGAGACCGGGCGCATCTCGTCGGGCTTTCTTCCGTCGGGGCGCTGCGTCGGACTCACTGGGCCACCTCGCCGCGAAGATAGACCAGCGGCTGCGTCAGGTCCACGTGGCCGCCCAGCGTTTCCGCCGGTTCCCCGTTGACGAGGATGCGGACCCGGTTCGTGTCGGCGACGTTCTGGAGGACGGTGTCCACGACGGCGGCGACGATCGAGAGCTCCTCGTCGGCACCGAAGGAAAGGCTCGAGTCCATCGCCAGGTCCACCACCGCGATGCCGTCGGGCATCAGGAACGCGTTTCGCAGCTGCATCTTGGCCGGCAGCACGGCCGCGTGCCCCGCCTGCGTGGGCCCCCGCGACAGCTCCTCGAAGAGGGCCTTCAGGTAGGTCCCCGGACCGGACGGCTTGGGGATGTCGCGCTGTTCGGGATGGAGGAGCCCGTCCTCGGTGCCGAGGAAGTAGACCGTCACGCGGACGGTCTCCGGCGCAGTGACGGCCGGCGTCCCCGCGGCCACGGGCGTCACGGGGACCGGCGAGGGAGTAACCCGGAGGAACGCCCGGATCCGCCGCCTTCCGGTCCCGAGCCCCTCCGGGCGCGTCAGCAGCGCGATCGCGCCGACCGCGACCACGAGCGCCGCCAGCAGGATGGCGGCCGCGCGCCGCGTCATGGAGTCTTCGCCGGTGTCGGGGAGGTAGTCGCCGGCGGCGAAGGCGTCTTCGCCGGCCCGCCGCTTCTGCGTTTCTCGAAGAAGCTCTCGACCGCTTTCGCGATCGAGTCAGCCACGCTCTGCTCGAAGGCCGGAGTGCCCAGCTTCTTTTCCTCCTCCGGGTTGGAGATGAACGCCGTCTCGATCAGGACTGCCGGCATCGTCGCGCCGACGAGGACCCGGAACGGCGCCTGCTTGATCCCGCGGTTGCCGGTGCCCGAGAGCGTGTTGAGCTCCTGCTGGATGGACTCGGCGAGCTCGCTCGATTCCTTCAGGTGCGCCGACTGCGCCAGGTCCCACAGGACGAAGTCGAGGTCGGGATTCTTCTCCGGGGTAGCCGCGCCCGGCGGCTCCGCCCCCGGAGTCACGGACGGCTGGTTCTCGCGGCTGGCGATCTCCTGCGAGAGCTTGTCCGAGGCCTCGAGCGAGAGGTAGTAGGTCTCCGAGCCCCGCGCCCCCGAGGCCCGCGAGGAGTTGGCGTGGATCGAGAGGAAGAGGTCCGCCCGCTCGCGGTTGGCGACCGCCGTCCGGTCATCGAGGGGAATCGCGGTGTCGGTGTCGCGCGTGAGGATGACGCGGCACGGCACGAGCTTCGGGAGCGTCGCGGCGAGCCTCTTCGCGATGGAGAGCGTGACGTCCTTCTCCTGGAGCCCTCCGCGCCCGACGGCGCCGGTCTCGGTCCCGCCGTGGCCCGGGTCCAAGACGATCGTCAGCGTCGGCTTGGGCGATTCGGGGGGCGGAGCGGGAACGGCGATCGGCGGCCGCGAAGGGGCCGGACGCCCGACCTCGATGACGACGCGGTCCGGCGACGTCAGCGGGTAGGCGCGCGCCGTCGAGCCTTTCTCGCGGAACTCGATGGACGCCGCGCCGCCGGAGAATCGGATCGCGGTGATCAGCGGGTCGTCGTAGCGCCTCTCGGGAAAGGGCGAAACGATCTTCTGCCCCGGCCACGCGATCTGGAACCCCGTTTCCGTCACGGTCGGCACGAAGCGCGCCGCGGCCGACTGGCGGATGACGATCTGCGTCGTGGGCTCGACGTGGACGACGGTGACGTCGAGCGTGATCGCCGCGGTCCCCTCCGCGAGGACCCACGTCTTTCTCGCGGCGTCGTAGGCGCCGGTTGCGCCGACCAAGGGGAAAAGAACCTTCTCCAGGAAGTCGGGCGGGGCGAAGAGCGCGCCGGAGACGACCCGCGCGGGCCGCGAGATCGCCACGATTCGCTGGTCCACGGGGACCTGCGTCGTGCCCGCTCCGATGACGACCTGGTGTCCGCCGGCCGTCAGCGTCAGCACGCCGGTCGTCGCGTCCGTGGAGACGTCGAACCCCAGGGCCCGTGCGCTCTCGGCGACGTGGAAGTCGGCGCCGGACATGGTGACGGGATGCGACTGCGCGCGCCAGAGGATGGCCGCCGAGTCCGCCCGAGCGGAAGCCGAGATCAGAATCGCCGCCGCGGCGAGCGCGAGGATCGGAATTGGAGTCTTGGAAAGGCGCAGGACTCCAGTATAAGCAGACCGTCGAATCGTTTAGCGGCGGCAGGGGAACACCCAGTTGACGAAGGCGCGCCACTCGTTCTGCGTCTTTCGCGCCTCGAAGAAGCTCGTGTAGGTGGTCTTGCGGCTGTACCAGGAGTACCCGGCTCCCGCACCGATCGGCCCCGCGACCGGGAGCCTCGCGACCGCGCGGAAGGCCTGGAGCGTGTTGGCGTCGGAGACGCCGTTGACCGTCTTCATCCAGAGCGCCGCGTACCCCGCGCCCAGGACTTCCCGGCCCCGGTAGTACAGCCGGGCGAGGACGCGCGCGCCGCCTCCCGGCGCGAAGTCGTAGTTGCGCCCGGTCTGCGGCGCCTCGAAGTCGGTCGTCTGCACGGCGGCGAGCGGGAAGACGATCCCCGTCACGTCCGTGATCGCGAAGAGCTCCGGCTTGATCACGTAGCGCGAGAGGAGTCCGGCGCTGAACATCTGCGCCCCGAAGACCTGGGCCTCGTTGTTCAAGTACTCGTACTCCTGCGAGAAGCCCGCGATGTGGCGGACGTTCGAGTCGGCCTCGGTCAGCTCCCAGCCCTTCAGGATCCCGCGCTCCTCGATTCGGGAGATGAGCGTTCCACCCGGCTGGTTGAAGTCCACGCCGAGGTAGAAGGAGTCGAACGGATTGCGGATATCGCCCTTGAAGGGATCGCCGTAGAGGGCCGAGATCTGCAGCATCGCCTGGTCGGGATGCTGGCCTTCCTTGATGTTCCGGTAGCCGAGGTCGGCAGAGAAGGAGAACCCTCTCGGAAAGCGGTCGTCCGGGTTCTCGCCGGTGCGGAACATGTCGCCGCGCACGAGCCGGTTGAAGGAGTTGACGGGATTGAGCACCGCGGCCACGATCTCACGCCACACGCGGTCCGCGCCGGTCGCGGTGTTGTCGAGCACGACGATCGCCAGCCGGTAGGACGTCTCGCCGCGCGTCATGCCGCCGAGGGTCGTGTTGACGAGGTCGTTGATGGACGGCGCGGTGTTCTCCATGCAGCATTCCCACATCAGGCTGCCCGCCAGGGCGAAGAGGCTCGACTCCCAGAAGTTGTAGCCGTTGGAGCGCCCCGCCGAGAAGAAGAGGCCGCCGTGGTACGGGTGCGACGATTGATTGGTCAGGAAGTGGTCGTTGTCGTATTGGAACCCGGTCTTGAAGTTCTCCTTGATGGTGTCCCAGGAAATGTAGGCGAAGTCATACTTCTGGACGTAACGGTCCCAGGCCCACGGGACGACCTCGAGCAGGACGAGCTCTCCCGCGGCGGGCAGGAAGCGCTTGGGCCGCGGCCCCTGGACCGCCTTTTCGGCGGGCTTCTCCTGCGTCGCGAAGGCGGAGGAGAAGTCGAATCTCGCGAAGCGGGTCAGCTCGAAGTCGAGCCGCGGAGGGGCCTGCGCCTCCTCGGGGGTTTCCTGCGCGAGGATCGGACCTCCTTGATGCAGCGCCAAGACAAAGAGCAGTGCGACGAGGCGGCGGCGCATCCCGCCACTTCCTGCGAAAAGCAAGCCACCTTTAGACTCCCCGTTTGATGTCGCGCCCCCTGCGGATCTCGGCGCTCCTCTTCGGATCGGGGATGACCGCGCTCATTTACCAGGTCGCCTGGATGCGCGAGCTCCGGCTGGTCTTCGGTTTTTCGACGGCGGCCTCGGCGGCGGTCGTGGCGATCTTCATGGGAGGGCTCGGCATCGGCGGCTGGCTGCTCGGGCGGCGGGCAGACATCGTGCCGCGGCCGCTCGCGTTCTACGGGTGGCTCGAGGTCGCCGTCGCCCTGTCGGCGGCGGTCACGCCCGCGCTCCTGTGGCTGGTCCGGGCGGCCTACATCGCGGTCGGCGGGTCGCTCCGCCTGGGGATCGCGGGCGGCTCGATCGTCCGGCTGCTGCTGTCGGCGATCGTGCTCGCGGCGCCGACGGTGCTGATGGGCGGGACGCTTCCCGCGGCGACCCGGGCGGCGGAGACCGAGGAGGACGCGGGGCGGCGGTACCTGGCGCTGCTTTACGGGTCCAACACGCTGGGGGCGGTGGCGGGGACGCTGATCTCGACGTTCTACCTGCTCGAGCGGCTGGGGACGCGGGAGACGCTCTGGGCGGCGTGCCTGGTGAATGTCGCCGTTGGACTCGCGGCCGTTGTTATCGCACGGCAGCCTCCCTTGTCATCCCGAGGAACGGGAAGCGACCGAGGGACCTTCTCGACCGAGCCGCGTGATACGGAATTCGGTCCCGCACGACAGGAAACGGAGCCCGCGAAGAAAAGTGCGTCGAAACAGAGGCGAGCGGACAGGCGCGCCGGAATCGTGCCGACTACGCCGGAGCCGCCGGTTGCGGCTGTCGCTGCCACCGTCGCGGTGCCGGAGAGGTTCGTTCTGGGGGCGGCGGCGATCACGGGGTTCGTCTTCACGCTGATGGAGCTGGTCTGGTACCGGATGCTCGGGCCTCTCCTGGGAGGATCGACGTACACGTTCGGGTTGATCCTCGCGGTCGCCCTCTTCGGGATCGGGGCGGGATCGCTCGCGAGGGCCCGCTCGAAACGTCCGGGAACGCTGGCCGGATTCGCGGCGACCTGCGCCATCGAGGCTCTCGTCCTCGCCGTTCCTTACGGGCTCGGCGACTCCGTCGCGATCCTCGCCGCGCGCCTGCGGCCGGAGGGCGCGTTCACGTTCGGCCAGCTCGTCTCGGGATGGACGGTGGTCGCGGGCCTCGTCGTCTTCCCGGCGGCGTTCGTCTCCGGGTACCAGTTCCCGGTCCTGATTTCCCTTCTCGGCCGCGGCCGGGAGAAAGTCGGCACCCAGGTCGGGCTGGCCTACGCCTGGAACACGGCCGGCGCGATCGTCGGCTCGCTCGCCGGCGGGTTCGGGCTCCTTCCGCTTCTTTCCGCGACGGGGACCTGGATCTTCGTCACCGTGCTGCTCTCTGTTCTGGCGCTCGCCTCGGTCGCCGTGTCCCGCTCGCGGGGCGAGTCGGGCCCGAAGGCTCTCTGGGTCCCCCTCGCCGGGGCCGCCGCCGGAGTGGCCCTGCTCTTCACGGCCGGCCCGACCGCGGCCTGGCGCCACAGTCCGATCGGCGCCGGCCGGGTCAACCTCTCGAAGGCCTCCCCGAACCGGATCGAGGAGTGGCTCCGCGACCAGCGCCGGCGGACGTTCTGGGAGAAGGACGGTGTCGAGTCGAGCGTCGCGATGACGACGACGTCGGGCGGCCTCGCGTTCGTCGTCAACGGAAAGATCGATGGCAACACACGGACCGACGCGCCCACGCAGGTCATGGGCGGCTTGATCGGCGCCGCCGTCCATCCCGGGCCCAGGAGCGCGCTCGTCATTGGCCTGGGCACCGGGTCCACCGCCGGCTGGCTCGCCTCCGTCCCCTCGATCGAGCGGGTGGACGTCGTCGAGCTCGAGCCGGCGATTCTCAAAGTCGCCGAGCGCTCCGCGCCGGTCAACCGCAACGTGCTCGCGAACCCGAAGGTCAAGGTCACGATTCGGGACGCCCGCGAGTACCTCCTGACGTCGAAGGACCGCTACGACCTGATCTTCTCGGAGCCGTCCAACCCGTACCGGGCCGGCATCTCCAGCCTCTTCACGGCCGACTTCTATGCCGCCGCCCGCGACCGACTGGCCCCGGGCGGGATCTTCCTGCAGTGGCTCCAGTCTTACGAGGTGGTTCCGGAGACCGTGCGCTCCGTTTACGCCACGCTCCAGACGGCTTTCCCGGTCATCGAGAGCTGGTTCTCGCGCGACCGCGACTTGATCCTCGCCGCAAGCGCGGCGTCGATCACCTACGACGCCGACGGCCTTCGCGCGCGGCTCGCCGGGGAGCCCTTTCGGTCCGCGATGCTGGACGCGTGGACTACGGAGGGGCTCGAGGGGTTTCTGTCCCACTACGTCGCCCGCTCCTCCATGGTCCCGGCGCTTCTCGCCGCCGGCCCCGCGCCGAAAAACACGGACGACAAGAACATCATCGAGTTCGCCTTCGCCCGGAGCCTCGGCAGCCAGGCCGCGTTCGACCTCGACAGCGCCCGCTCACTGGCGCGCAAGCGGCACGAGGACGCGCCGCCGCTCGCCAAGGGAAGCGCCGACTGGGGCCTCGTCCGCCGCCTGCGCATCTCGACGATCACGGCGGACGGAGTCGCCCCACGGGAGCGGCCCGACATGACGGCCGAGGAGATCCGGCAGTGCCGCGCGCAGAAGGCATTCCTGGAAGGGCATCCCGAGAACGCGCTCGACCTCTGGCGCGAGAAGCCGTGGGAGCCGGTCGGTCCGGTGGAGCTCGCCGTCATCTCGCAAGCGCTCGCCTTCGCCGGCGACGAAAGCTCGGCGGGCTACATCGGGCGGCTCTCCGCGTCGCGCCCCGTGGACGCGCTCATCCTGCTGGGAGAGCTGCGCTGGCGGCAGGGGAGGTTTCCGGAGGCGGCCGACCTCTACGAGAAGGCGCTCACGCGCTACCGCGAGGACCCCTGGGCGCTCCTTCCCGTCGTCAACCGGTCCTTCACGATCGTCGCGGACCTCGCCGGCCGCGACCGCGCGTTCGCCGGAAAGATGGATGCGGCGCTGTCGCAGCCCTTCGCGGTCCAGCTGCTGAACGAAGAGCGCCTCCAGACCCGCTACAAGGTCGCGACGTTCCTGGACCAGTCGAAGCTCGAGGACGCCATCGCGGCGCTCGAGCCCTACGTTCCCTGGCGCAAGGGCCTCCTCTCGCGCCGCGCCCGCCTCTACGAGACAACCCGAAACCCCCTCGCC
>DATFQY010000156.1:0-11311 GCA_035263845.1 Thermoanaerobaculia bacterium
ACGGTGGACGGCGAGACGCTCGCGGCGAAGGAGCCGGGCCCGATCGCGTCCGGGAACCGGCGCCTGGAATTCCGGTTCGTCGGCTTGAGCCTCGCCGCGCCCGCCCGCGTCCGATACCGCTACCGGCTCGAGGGTTTCGACAAAGGGTGGATCGACGGCGGCGACGCGAGGTCGGCCCACTACACCAACGTCCCGCCCGGCGCGTACCGTTTCCGGGTCACGGCCGCCAACGGCGACGGCGTCTGGAACGCCGTGGGCGCTTCCTACGAATTCGAGATCGCCAGTCCCCTCTGGCGCCGCCCGTGGTTCGCGGCGCTGGTTCTGCTGACGGCCGCGGGGCTGACCTTCGCCGTGTTCCAGCGAAGGCTCGCCCGCTTGCGCCGCGAGCAGGCGCTCGAGGCCGAGTTCTCGAGGCAGCTGATCTCCTCCCAGGAGCACGAGCGGCAGCGTCTGGCGCGCGAGCTGCACGACGGCATCGGCCAGAACCTGCTGGTCATCGGCAACTGGGCGCGGCTGGCTTCCGATGCGCTCGCCTCGCCCGAGCGCGCGCGCCCGCCGCTCGACGTCATCGCGGAGACGACCGCGCAGTCCATCAAGGAGATCCGCGCGATGACCCGCGCGCTCCAGCCCTACGAGATCGAGCAGGTCGGACCCGGCGAGGCCATCAAGGCGATGCTCCCCCGCGTCGCCCAGGCGTCCGGGCTCGCGATCACGGCGGACATCCAGGACCTCGGCGACGCACTCCCGCCGGAAGCGGGGATGAACCTTTACCGGATCGTCCAGGAGACGGTCTCCAACATCGTCAAGCACGCCGGAGCGACGGAGGCGCGCGTGACGCTGCGCCGGGGGCCGCGCGGCCTCGAGCTGTCCGTTTCCGACAATGGCTGCGGGTTTGCCGCGTCGCCCAACGGCCACGGCGGCGAGGGAGGCTTCGGCCTCCGCAGCCTCTCCGCGCGGGCGAAGCTCCTGGGCGGGACGCACCGGATCATCTCATCGCCGGGAAAGGGGACGACGGTCATCGTCGAGGCTCCCCTGCCGGAAGGAACTCCGCGATGAAGAACCCGATCGAGATCGTGATCGCCGACGATCATCCGATCTTCCGCCGCGGCCTCCGCCATGTGATCGAGGCCGAGCCCGACCTGCGCGTCCTCGCCGAAGCCGGCGACGGGAAGGCCGCGCTCGAGGAGATCCGCCGCCACTCTCCCGACGTCGCCGTGCTCGACGTGCAGATGCCGGGATTGAGCGGGTTCGGCGTCGCGCAGGAGCTCCGGAAGGAGAGGCTCCCGGGCCTGGTGTTCCTGACGATGCACAACGATCCCGGCATGCTCGACCGGGCCTTCGAGGTCGGCGCGATGGCGTACGTGTTGAAGGACGCCGCCCTCTCGGAGATCGTCCAGGCGGTCCGCGCCGCCGCGGCCGGACGCACCTTCGTTTCCCCCTCGCTCTCGGATCTCCTCGTGGACCGCGCGTTTCCCGGCCGCGCGGCGCCGAAGCGGTCCTCCCGATTCGAAGCCCTGACCGACCGCGAGCGGCAGATCCTCAAGCTGATCGCCGAATCGAAGACCAGCAAGGAGATCGGCGCGACGCTTGGCGTTCATTACCGGACGATCGAGAACTCCCGCACCGCCATCAGCCAGAAGCTCGGGCTCCAGGGAAGCCACGCCCTCGTCAAGTTCGCCTTCGACCACAAAACGGAGCTGTAGGGACGGCCCCGCGCCGGCCCGCGGGAGGGCGTCCGCCCGACCCGACGCGTGTGGAAACTCACGGCGCCGTGCGTTTCCCTCGAGATTCCCGTGCGTTCGCCTCTCTTCCTTCGGCCCGAGGCGTATCGACATCCTGTTCCCGGACACGAGGAGGAGGGAACATGAGAAGTCAGAGAGCTCCGATTCTCTTTTCGACCGCCCCTCCTCGCGCACGTCCTCCGCTGTGCCGCCTCCTCTCTCTCGCGAGGCTTCTGTAGCCCTTCCTGCCATCCCTTTCCGGCGGGAGGCGCAGGGAGCGCCTCCCGCCCCCTTTCCTCGACGGAGACTGTCGGAGAAGCCGATGCGAATGCTCGTTGTGGACGACAACCCGGCCTTCCGAAGGGTGCTGCGCCACTTCCTCGAAGACCTCGCGCAGGTGCACGAGTGCGAGGACGGAGCGGACGCGCTCGCGGCGTACGAGAAGCAGCGGCCCGACTGGGTGCTGATGGACATCTCGATGCCGGGGGTGGACGGCTTGATCGCGATGCGGCAGATCCTGGCGGCGCATCCCGAGGCTCGGATCGCGATCCTCACCCAGGCCGACTCGGCAATCCTTCGGGCCGCCGCCGCGCGCGAGGGCGCCCGGCGCTACTTCCTCAAAGACGACCTGACCGAATTGCGTACCTTCCTCGGTTCCCCCTTGGCGTCCCGCTAGACTCTCCGGGCGGATGGACCGTCCACTTCTGGCGTCGAAGCGGCACACGGCCGGGCTCTTCGGGATTCTTCTTCTCGCCGTCGCCTTCGGGATCTGGTTTCAGAAAAGCTCCGGGCCGGAGAGCGCGGCGGCGCCGCGGACGGAGTCGAACCACGGCCTCTATCTTTCCGCGATGCTCCTCGACTGGGGAGTCTTCTATTTCGTGTGGGCGGGAACGCGCCGACATGGGACGGCGTTTGGGCGGATCACCGGCGGACGATGGACCGGCTTGGGTGACGTCGCGCGCGACATCGCGATCGCCATCCCGTTCTGGATCGTCTGGCAGGCGGCGGCGGTCTTGATACACCGGCTCCTCGGGCCCGACAGCGCGAGGTCTATCGGGGCGTTCCTGCCTCGAACCGCCGCCGAGACGGTCGTCTGGATCGGAGTCTCGGCGACGGCGGGATTCACCGAGGAGTTCGTGTTCCGCGGCTACCTCCAACAGCAGATGGAAGCCTGGACCGGGAGCAGGGGCCTCGCGCTCGTGATCCAGGCGATCGGGTTCGGGGTCGGGCACGCCTACCAGGGGTGGAAGAACACCGCGGTCATTGTCATCCTGGGCGCGCTCTACGGGCTGCTGTTGCTGTGGCGGCGAAGCACGCTTCCGGGAATGCTCGCCCACGGGTGGACCGACGTCTACGGCGGCCTGGGGATGCGGTTCCTCTCGCGCCTTCTTCCCTTCTGACCGCGTCTACGCCGGCCGGATGTTCTGGTTCCGGTGGAAGACGTTCTCCGGGTCGTACTTCTTCTTCAGCTCCCGCAGACGCTTGAAGTTGGGACCGTACGCCGCGGCCACCGGGTCGCCGGGCTCTTCATCGTCGAGGTAGTTGACGTAGCGGCCCGGCGCCAGGAAGGCGTTCATCGCTCCGTAGGTCTCCCGCGCCCAGGCGATCGAGCGGTCGCTGTCGGCGAGATCCATCCACTCCGAGAGGATCAGCATGTCGTAGCCCGGAGCGCGATGCGGGAATGCCGTCGCCGTCGGCGCGACGCGAGTGACGGCGCCGTGGAAGTGCTCGAGGATGATCTGTCCCATCGGTGTCGGGCATCTCTCGAAAGAGCCGATCAGGGTGTCGATCGCCTCGTCGGAGAGGCTCGCGAGGAAGCTCGACTTCCAGTAATTGAGCGCTCCCTTCGGGTACGCCGCGTCGAGCATGGCGTTGACCTCCTTGTACGGCATGGGGCCCATCGCGGCCATCGCGGGTGTCCCGAAACCCTGGATCTCCCGCGCGAGTTTTTCTCCGTCGGAAAGGGGCCCGCAGTGGCACAGGACGATCGCGGCGAGCTTCGTGCCCGAGCCGTCGGGCGCGTGGATCAGACCGCCGAACAGGATCGCCTCGTCGGGAAGGGACGCGGTCCTGTCCCGATAGAACCTCAGGACGTCCCGCGCCGCGGCGAAGGGATGGGCGACCATCCCGCCAGTGACCGTCGGCCCGACCTGGTGCAGGCGGAACTCGAAGGAGGCGGCGACGCCGAAGTTTCCGCCACCGCCCCGGATTCCCCAGAAGAGATCGGGGTTCTCCTCCGCGCTGGCCGTGAGGATATTGCCATCCGCCGTCACGATGTCCGCCGAAAGAAGGTTGTCCACGGCGAGCCCGTATTTCCCCATCAACCATCCCAGCCCTCCGCCCAGGGTGAGGCCGGCGACGCCCGTGGACGAAACGACGCCTCCGGTCGAAGCGAGGCCGCGCAGCTGCGTCTCGCGGTTGAACTCCGCCCAGGTGACGCCGCCCTGCGCGCGTGCCGTCCACTTCCCCGGATCCACGTGCACTCCCTTCATGAGCGAGAGATCGATCATCAGGCCGCCGTCCACCGTCGCCCGCCCCGCGACGTTGTGGCCTCCGCCCTTGACCGCGATCTCGAGCCGCCGGCCCCGGGCGAGTTTCACGGCATCCACGATGTCGGCCACGCCGCGGCACCTCGCGATCAGCGCGGGCTTCCGGTTCACGAGCCCGTTGTGGACCCTCCGCGCTTCGTCGTACCCGGGATCTCCCGGCCGGAGAAGCTGACCCGAGAAAGTCTTCAGAAGCTCCGCGACGGCACTGGCCAGATCGCGTTCCGCCATCTTCCCTCCGCCTTCTTGGGCCGGGATTATCTCCCTCGCGGACATTCGCGTCCGAAACTGGCGAGCGTTCGCACATTGATGTCGCAAGGTGGCCACTCCTCGCGGCGGCCGGCGCGTAGGTTGCGCGAAGGAGGTCAATCATGAAGAAGACCCGGATGAATCGGTTCGTGATCGCGGGCGCGGCGCTGGCGGCGGCCATAGCCCGGGCGGGAGACGTCCAGGCGGCGAAGGCCGCGGCGACGCAGTACCAGATCGTCAACCTGCCGTCGCTCGGCGGAACCAACAGCAAGGGAAACAGCATCGACAACCGGGGCTGGGTCTCCGGCTACTCCAACTTCGCCGGCAACCAGCGCCGGCACGCGACGCTGTGGAGAGACGGCGTGGCGACGGATCTCGGCACGCTCGGCGGCAACAACAGCAACATCGCGTGGCCCGTCAAGAACAATTCCGGGCGGCTCTCCGGAATCAGCCAGACGTCCACTCCGGACCCGCTCGGAGAAAACTGGAGCTGCTCGGCGTTCTTCCCCGGCGCGACGGCGACCGGCTTCACGTGCCTCGGGTTCATCTGGGAGGACGGCGTCCTGGAGGCGCTGCCGACGCTCGGCGGCAACAACGGCTTCGCCACCGGGACCAACAACCGCGGCCAGACGGTCGGATGGGCGGAGAATACGGTGCACGATTCGACCTGCGTCGCGCCGCAGGTCCTCCAGTTCCGGGCGGTCGTCTGGGGCCCCGCCGCGAGCCAGATCGCAGAGCTTCCGCTCGTCTCCGGCGACACCTCGAGCGCCGCAACCGCGATCAACGACCGCGGCCAGGTCGTCGGAATCTCCGGCCGATGCGACCAGGCCGTCGGGCGGTTCACGGCGATCCACGCGGTGCTGTGGGACAGGGGGATCGTGACCGACATCGGCAACCTCGGGCGTTTCTCCTGGAACACGCCGATGGCGTTGAACGAGGGCGGCGACATCGCCGGCTTCGCTCCGGTGGACGACACCGACCCGGACAACCCGCAACTCCACGCGTTCGTGAAGCTGAAGGGCTCCGCGATCCAGGACATCGGGACACTGTCGGGAGACCTCTTCAGCGAGGCGCTCGGAATCAACCGGTTTCGACAGGTCGTGGGCATCTCCTGTGCCAACGCCGACGGGTCGGGGACCTGCCGGGCCTTTTTGTGGCAGGAGGGAACGATGACGGACTTGAACACGCTCGTCGTTCCCGGCTACCCCAACCTGCTGACGGTCGCGCAAGACATCAACGACGCCGGAGTCATCACGGGCCGAGCCCTGACCCCGACCGGCCAGCGCCCGGCTTACATAGCCACCCCGCTCCCGTAAGAGTCCTGGCGAGAAATCCGCCCGGCGTCGGGCCCGCCGGCTCCGGGGCGGCTTTTCCCCCACTCTGATCGGCCTGGAGCGTGCATTACCCTCCGTCCGAGTAGCCATGCGGATCGTGGTGCTGGGGGGAGGGTTTGGAGGGGTGGCGGCGGTTCGTCACCTCGAGAGGCTTTGCGAGGGAAAACCGGGTGTCGAGATCACGCTGGTCAGCCGGCAGAACTTCTTCGTCCTCACACCGCTCCTCTTCGAGGCGTGTTCCGGGACTCTGGAGCTTCGGCATTGCGCGCAGCCGATCCGGCCGGTCCTGAAGCGCGCGCGTTTCATCGAGGCGACTTTCGAATCGGCCGATCTGGAGCGGCGGGTCGTCCGCCTGTCCGCGCCCGAAGGGGGCGCCGACGAGCTCCCCTACGACCACCTCGTCGTGGCGCTTGGAGCGACGACCAACGAGTCGCTCATTCCCGGGTCCGCCTCGGCGTTCACGTTCAAGACGATGGGGGACGCGCTCGCCCTCCACAACCACGTCATCGAGCGATTCGAGAGGGCCGACGCGGCCTCCGACCAGGCGCGCCGCGCGAGCCAGCTCACGTTCGTCGTGATCGGCGGCGGACTGGTGGGCGTCGAGCTCCTGGGCGAGCTCACCGCCTTCACCGAAAACATCCTGCGCTACTACCCGCGCATCTCCCGGGAGGAAATCCGGTTTCACCTCTTCGAGGCGACCGCGCGCACCCTGCCCGAGATCGACGCCTCGCTGGCGGAGGTGGCAACGCGGGTGCTGAAGAAGCGCGGCGCTGACATCCGGGTCTCCACGCCGGTCCGCGCGATCGAGCCGGGCCGGGTCCGGCTCGCCGGGGAGACCGTCGAGGCGGGGACGATCATCCTCGTCGCTGGAATCGTGCCGAACGCCGCGGCCGTCCGCATCCCGGTCGCGCACGACGAGCGCGGCCGGATCGCCGTGGACGGCGCGATGCGCAGCCGCAGCCACCCCGAGGTCTGGGCGATCGGCGACTGCGCCAACATTCCGGCTCCCGACGGCCGGCCCTACCCGGCGCTCGCGCAGCACACGATCCGGGAGGCGAGGCAGGTCGCGAAGAACGTGGCGGCGGTCCTCGAAGGACGCGCGCCCGAGCCCTTCCTCTTCGACTCGCTGGGAACGATGGCGGCGCTGGGCCGGACCTCCGCCGTCGCGAAGGTCTTCGGTATTCGGCTGACCGGGTTCCCCGCCTGGTGGCTGAGGCGGACCTACTACCTGCTCCAGATGCCGCGCTGGGACCGCCGCCTGCGGATCATCCTGGACTGGACGGTCGCCCTCTTCTTCCGCCCCGACATCACCAGGGTGGAGATCTCCCCGGCGAATCAGGAAGGACCGGCGGCGAGGCGGTAGCTGGTGCTGCGCCCGCCCCCGGGGTTGCGCGCCAGGATCCGGTTGGCCAGAAGAAAGAGGATGTCGCGGTGGGCGGTGTCCTGCGAGCAACGCACGAGCTTCGCGTAGCGGGAGCTGGTGATCTTCCCCTCGCTCCCTTCGAGAAGCCGGTTGACCACGAGACGCTGGCGATCGTTGATCGGGATCTCGCCGGGCCGGCTCGTCAGGACCGCCCGGCCTCGCGCCGACCCGAGCTCGTCGCGGGCGCCGTCGAGAGCCCGACCCAGGCAGCCGAGGAACCACTCCATCCAGGGAGTGATGTCCATCGTCCCTTTCTGGGTCCGCTCCAGGATGTCGTAGTAGGCGCCGCGCTCCCGCTCGACCTGCGCCGACATGCTGTAGAAGCGCCGCGGGCCCTTCTCGCAGCGGGCGAGCGCCAGATCGGCGATGGCCCTCGCGATCCGGCCGTTCCCGTCGTCGAAGGGACGGATCGTGACGAACCAGAAGTGCGCGAGTCCCGCCTTCAGAACCGGATCGATGCCGGAATCGCCCTCGAACCACCCCAGGAAACGGTGCGTCTCCTCCTCGAGGCGCTCCGCCTTCGGAGCCTCGAAAAGGATGCGCTCGCCTCCGGCAGGACCGCCGAGCACCTGCGCGGGCCCGGTCCGGTCGTCGCGCCACGATTTCTTCCCGCTCCTCGACCAGCCGAACCGGCCCGCGGGGAAGAGAGATGCGTGCCACCCGAGCAGCCGCCTGGAAGTCAGCGGCTCATGGAAGTTCCCCGCCTCGAGCAGCCTTTCGGAATCGTTCGCATCTCGCGGCGGCGCGATCCCGAGAGCTTCCATGTGCCCGGCCAGCCAGCCCTGCCGGTGCCGCACGGACGCCAGCGAGGCCGCGAGTTTCCCGAGGATCCACTGGAATCGCGGCCAGTCAGAGAGTTCGTGGATGTACATTCTCCGCGTGTCCTGCGGAGATTATACAGCGATAGCTATTCTCCGCGTATTCTCCGCACCGCTCAGTGGGGGAAGGGGACGACGTGGACGGAGCGGTTGCGCTCCTGCGAGTCCTGCCCGGAATCCAGGCCGTAGAGATCCGGCAGGCGGAACGAGCGGTAGACCGAGGCGAGGGCGCGCACCGAGCCGACGATGCTTCCCGAGGGGTCCACCTCGAAGGAGAGCGCGGTCGGGTTGACGGGGCTCGCTGGGTCGAAGATCACCCCGGCGTTCCAGTGGTAGTTGCCGCCGGCGAGCCTCTGCGCCGATCCGAGCGCCAGCGACCTCACGCCGAGCGTGGCGTTCAAGAGAAGGTGCGCGGTGCGGCGGCCCTCGTCGAGCTCGAGGACCTGCCCGCGGCTCGACCCGGTCGTCAGGCCGTTCAATCTCGTATTCCCGTTGTCGAAGAGCGCGATCGTCGTGAGGCTTCCCGCCTCGAAGCCGGCGTCGTGTTGGTGCGAGAACCACGGGGACGGGTCCTCCGAGTCGATCGTGAAGTCGCCGTCCTTGCCCAGCCGCCAGAGGATGTCGCCGTTGCCCGCCCCGTCGCGGAAGTCGATTTTGATCAGCCAGTCCTGGTGGCGGGTCGAGTAGAGGAGGGCGCCGTCGGGAGTCTCCTGGACCGCGTTGCCGTGCGTCCAGTCGTTCGCATCGGCGGCGAGGTAGTGGACCGCGCAACCCTGGCTCGTGGTGCACGTCTCGCCGAGCACCGCCTTGCGGTAGGGGTCGAGGTGGTCGAACGCGTCCCAGGACCAGGCGACCTGGAGATCCTGGTCGAGGACGAGAACCATGTCGCCGATGACGTCCACCGCGCCCGGGCCCTGCACGTCGTAGAGAATCTGCTCGACCGCCGCGAGGACGAGGAGCCTTCCGCCCGACAACGGCCTCGCCTCGTGGTGGAACGCGCTGATCGCGCGCTTGCCCATCGCGGCGAGCTGCTCGTTCACGCGGGCGACGTTGGTCTCCTGGACCGTCATCCCGGCCAGATCGAACCGGCGCACGACGTCGTGGGCCTCGTCGGTCGCGTCGAGGATCCCGTAGAAGGTCCCGTCGCCGGCCGGCCGCGTCAGGTAGGTCAGATCCGGCGGCCCGTACCACAGCACGCTGCCCGCGGAGTCGGTCGCGACCGCTCGCAGGTGAAGCGGGGCCTGGAGCAGGAGGCCTTCCGGCGACGAGAGAGTCCCGCTGGCCGGATCGATCAGCGTCGAGACGGACGCGGCGGGGCTTCCGGTCGTGAAGCTCACCGCGGGCCCCGGCGTCTCGCCGCGAGCACCGGTCACGACGAGGCCCGCGGAATAGGAGGCGCGGGGCTGCAGGCCGGCGAGATAGAAGTTCAGGCTGCTTCCGGAAGAGCACCGCTTGTCGGGCGTGGACTGCGAGGCGCCGCTCGCGGCCTGGAACTGCACGCGCGCGGTGCCGGAACCGCAGGGCGGCGCGGAGAAGAGGAAGACGAGCGGATTCGAAGTCGGGGTGACGACGGGGACGCCGGCGGTCGCCCGGCTCTGCATCCGGAGCGCGGACACGGCGATCCCGATCACATCTGCGCCCGGCTCCCGGACGGACAGCTCGATCTCGTAGTCGCCCTCGTCGAGCGAGGTCCAGTCGAGCGTCGAGAGCGGACCGTAGTCGCGAATCGTGCGGAATGCGCCGCCGGCCGCGCGGGCTCGGAAGCGGTACCAGAGATTGCCGGAAGGAGCTTCGTCCACGCGCGCCGACCACTCGACCATCGTTCCGACCGACGCCGACGGGCCTGGCGGATCGGCCGAGAGCTCGACGGTGGTCGCCGCGGAGAGCTCCGCGGCCGCGCCGCCGGCGACCGCCGCGAGGAGGAAGGCCCCGAGGATCCGTGCTCGCTTTCCCAAGCCTGAGGAAACCGTCCGAGGTCCACGGAAGAAAAAAGCCGTCATTGCCTGGTCGTCCCGATCCCGTTCGCTTTGACGACCGGGCGCGCGAAGAGATTACGCGGCGTTCCGAAGGCCGGGCGCAAGAACGAAGTGAAACGTTTTCCCGTCGGCGCACGTTCTGAAAGCAGGCCTACTCTTGGACCTCGCTGTGAGTGTGCTTTCGCGTTTGCGCCACAAGACGCTCGGGAAACTGGGGCGGCGGTCGCTCGTGCTGCTCGTCGCCGCCTCGAGCCTCCTCGCGGACGCCTCGGCGGAGCGGCAACGCCCCTCCGGCGCCGCGCGGGCCTCCGCGGCCGCGGCGCGCTCCGCGACCGCCTCCGCCCCCAACATCATCCTGGTCCTGACCGACGACCAGGACGTCCAGCTCGCCTCGGGCGACTACATGCCCCGCGTCCGGAAGCGGCTCGCCGAACGGGGCGTCTCGTTCACCAGCTACTTCGTGCCGCTCTCGCTGTGCTGCCCATCGAGGACGACGCTCCTTCGCGGCCAGTATCCGCACAACACCGGGGTGCTGACCAACAGCCTGCCAAACGGCGGCTTCGAGAAGGCGTACGCGAGCGGGGTCGAGTCGGCGACGATCGCGACGCTGCTCCACGACGCCGGCTACCGCACGGCGCTCCTCGGCAAGTACCTGAACGGCTACCCGGAGACCGCGAGCCCCAACTACATCCCGCCGGGATGGGACGAGTGGTACAGCCCGTCCTCGGGCAATCCCTACACCGAGTACAACTACACGCTGAACGAGAACGGCAAGCTCGTCCCGTATGGCGAAACGGCCGCCGACTACCTGACCGACGTGATGCGCTCTCGCGCGGTGGACTTCATCCAGCGCTCCGCCGCGAGCCCGACGCAGCCCCTCTTCGTCTACTTCGCCACGTATGCCCCGCACGAGCCGTTCACGCCCGCGCCGCGCCACGCGGGGATGTTCTCCGACGCGATCGCGCCGCGCCCCCCTTCCTTCAACGAGACGGACGTGAGCGGCAAGCCGGAGTACATCCGGCGGCGGCCCCCGCTGTCGGACGCGCAGATCTCGAGCATCGACAGGGACTACCGCAACCGGGTCCGGTCGCTCCAGGCGGTGGACGAGGCGGTGTCGGACATCCTCGACGCGCTGGCCGCGGCGGGGCGGCTCTCCAACACGTACGTCTTCTTCACGTCGGACAACGGCTTCCACATGGGCGAGCACCGCCTGATGCCCGGCAAGTACACGCCTTACGAGACCG
>DATFQY010000157.1:0-17136 GCA_035263845.1 Thermoanaerobaculia bacterium
TTTCAGATCGAGGTTTCTCCGAACCCGGACCGCCTCGAACGGGGGCCGCTTCGCGGCTCGCTCGTCGTCAAAACCAGCGACGAGGAGCTGCCGGAGCTGAGAATTCCGATCGAGGGGGTCGCGCGGTAGCTCGCAAAACCGCCTCCCGACAATAAAGTATCCGGGCAATACCGATGAAGCCCGGCTCGGGTCACCTGTCGCGGACGCTGTCCGCCGTCGAGTACTTCACCTTCGGGTTCGGCTCGATGGTGGGAGTGGGATGGGTCGTCCTGATCGATGACTGGCTGGGAAGGGGCGGCCCGGCAGGAGCGATGCTCGGCTTTCTCGCTGGGGGAACCCTCCTTCTCCCCGTCGCACTGACCTACGGCAAGCTCGTGCGGGCGATCCCCGACGCGGGTGCCGAGATCGCCTACGCGGAAGGGGTCTTCCCCCCGTCCATCGCTTTCGCCGCGGCCTGGACGATGGTGCTGGCCTACGCGATCGTCTGCCCGTGGGAGGCGGTGGCGATCGGCAACCTCTCCGCGCGGGTCTTCCCGGCGATGAACAGCGTCCCGCTCTACACCGTCGCCGGCAAGACGATCTTCCTGCCGCGCCTGCTCGCGGGGCTGCTGCTCACCGCGGCGATCGCGTGGGTCAACCTGCGCGGCATCCGCCCCAGCTCCCGCTTCCAGAACTTCGCGACCTTCGGCCTGCTCGCGATCTTCGCGGCCTTCGCGGTGGCAGGCTTCGCGAAGGGCGACCCGTCCAACTGGCAGCCTCTCTTCGCGAAGCCGGGAAGCGCCGGCGCGTGGCTCTCCATCCTCCTCGTCCTCCAGATCGTTCCGTACTTCATGACCGGCTTCGAGTCCATCGGAAAGGAATCCGAGGAGGCCCGCCCCGGGTTCGACCCGCGCCATTTCGGCCGCGCGATTCTCCTGGCCTGCGCGGTGGGCGTCTTCTTCTACACGACGGTGGTCGCCGTCGCCTCCTACGTTTTTCCCTGGAAGGACCTCGTCGCCGGACACCTCGGGACCGAGGCCGCCTTCCAGCGCGCGTTCGGGTCGCCGCTGATCGCCCGGATCATCGTCTTCGCGGCGTTCCTCTCGCTGCTGAAGATCTTCAACGGCAACTTCGTCGCCTCGACGCGCCTCCTCTTCGGGATCGGCAAGCGAGGCCTCGTGCATCCCTCGCTCGCCCGCGTGGACACCGCCCGCGGCGCACCTTCGCTCGCGATCGCTCTGATGGCGGCGCTCACGGCGGCCTGCGCCTTCCTGGGCGACGCTCTGCTGGTCCCGGTGACCGAGGTCGGCTCCCTCGCCGTCGGCGTCGGCTGGCTCTCCGCCTGCGCCGCCTTCGTCGCGCGGGCGCGCCGCGGATCGCTCGCGGCCTCCGGCGGCGATCTCTTCCTCGCCATCGCCGGCGCGGCGATCTCGCTCGCGATCGTCGCGATGAAAGTCCTGCCCTCCGTGCCCGGCAGCTTCACGCGGGCGGAATGGATCGCCTTTGCCTTCTGGTCCGCGCTCGGCTTCCTCTTCTGGCTCGGAAGGCGGCCGGCCGAGACGCCGTTCTCTAGTCGATGATCTCCGTGGTGATCTCGGGCTGGTCCTTCAACGGTCCGACACCCTGCTTTCCGGGGTGGTCGGGAATCGTGATCTGCACCTCGGTGACGTTGTTCTCGTAGTTGGACTCGGGCAGCTGGTGACAGACGCCCGGGTGGAGAGGGTCGGCAAAGCGGCACGGCTCGCCGGGCCCCGGGACGAACCCCGGGTTGACCGTGATCCGGATGATGTAGTCGCCGGGAGGAACGACGGGCTGTCCGTCCCCGCCGTCCAGGACGAAATACTGGCCGCCGAGCTGCCAGACGTAGACGTCCGCCCAGCCGGCGCTGATTCCCTGGTTGCCGGGGATCCCCACCGCGCCGCAGGAGCGGTAGTGATACGGGTTGTTGTTGGCTCCCGGGTAGTCGTTGTACTTCTCGATGTCGATCATGCAGAAGCCGCGCTTGGCGGCGCGCCAGACGAACCCCGTGGTCGGATTGACGAGCTCGTAGAGCGCGTAGTGGCGGAAGTGGTAATGGTTGTGGCAGATCGCGAACTCATAGAGCCCGTCGTTGGCCGCGATGTGGTCGTTGGGGTCGCCGAGGGCGAGGTCCGCGTTGCCGATATTGGGCGTGGACACGGTGAACCGCACGACCGGATGCTGACCGGGAGTGACGCCGCCCTCCACCACGCTGCACAGGTCCGCGGAAAACCTCTCGTCGCGCACGACCCAGTGCTGGTGGAGCACCTTCTGGTCCACGATCAGGTCGGGCAGAGAAGTCGGGGTGTCGCCGGCGTGAGTGGTCGCCGGGACGACGAGAACGAGAGCGATCGAGACACCGAGGGCCAGGAGAACGAAAAGGCGTTTCGTCACGGGGTCCTCCTTTGACGGAAATCGGAACAATCGGAGAGCGCCGACTACGCTCCCTTTCGGCGAGGATCCTACAGCACCCGGGCGGGAGTTACACTCTTTCGTATCGCCATCTCCAAGCGACTTCTTCTCGCCACGCTCGGCGCGCTCGCCGCCGCGCGGTGCCTGGCGCAGCAGCCCTTCGCGACCGACGACGCGGAGGTCACCGAGAAGGGCCGCTGGCACTTCCAGTACGCCAACGAGTACGACTTCCTCCACGAGGTCGCTTATCCCCACGAGCGTCAGAACACGAACAACTTCGTCATCCAGTACGGCCTCTTCGGCAGCGTCGAGGTCAACATGGACTTTCCGCTGATCGTCTTGCGTAACGCGCCGGCGTCCGGCAGGTCCTCCGCCTTCGGGCTGGGCGACGTGGACTTCGCCGTCAAATGGAAGATGGTCGAGGAGGCGCCCGACGGCGCCCGCCCCGCTTTCACCGTCAACGCCGCCGTCGAGTTCCCCACCGGCAGCGAGAGCAAGGAACTGGGCTCGGGAGTCACGGACGTCGTGGTGAACACGATCTTTCAGAAGACCTTCTCGGGAACGCAGCTCCACTTCAACGCCGGCATCCAGTTCACCGGGAACACGGCCACGGGCGCCGTCGGCATCCACACGCCCGGCCGGATCGTGATCGGGGGCCTGTCGGCCGCGCGCGACTTCTCCGAGAGGCTGCGCCTGGGCCTGGACTTGAACGGCGCCGAGGTCTTCGACGGAGGACAAGTCGAGAAGCAGCTCCAGCTGACCGCCGGCGGCAACTACGCCTTGACGAAGAACGACACGCTGGATTTCGCCGTCATCGTCGGCTGGTACAACGCGCCTCGTGTCGGGTTCGTCCTGGGTGTCTCCATCACGCCCTGACGGCCCCGCCTTGTAAACTTGCGTGAAAGGGAGGGACTCATGAGGAGACGGATCGCGTTTCTGGCCGCCGCGCTGCTCGCGCTCTCGGGAAGCCTTCCGGCCGCCGACCCCAAGCCGATCGAGACGTTCAAGGCGTTCGCCGCGAGCCTCGGGACCGGGAAGGCGAACGTCCTGACGATCGTCATCAGCCGCTGGTCCACCGACCAGGAGCGCGAGATGCTCCTGGAGACGCTGCAGGAGTTCGGCCGCGACAAGTTGATCGACGCGCTGATCAAGATCCGGCCGACGGTCGGATACATGCGGCTGCCCAACTCCATGGGCTACGACCTCTACTACGCCCGCGACAACGTCAGCCCCGACGGCAGCCGCCACGTCGTGATCGCGACCAACCGGTACGTCAACTTCCGCGAGGTCCAGAACAACACCCGGTCCATGCAGTACCAGCTCACTCTCATCGAGATCCACCTGGACAAGGACGGAAAAGGCGAGGGCAAGATGGTCCCCGCGGCGAAGGTGAGCTGGGACAAGAAGGAGAAGAAGATCGAGGTCGAGAACTACAACGCCCTTCCCGTGGACCTCCTGAACGTCACGTCCACCAAGGCGTAACCCAGGTGGGAAATCCTCCCCGGGATGGTGAGAGAATCCGACATCTCGTTCGCGGGGGTGTAGGAAAATGAACCAAAAGAGGTCCTTCCGCCGGTTACTTCTGCCGCCGCTCGTGTTCGCCGGAGGATTGCTCGCCGGAGCCACGGCCGCGGTCCTTGGGCTTTGCGGACCCTTCACGGACGTCGCCGCGGACGTCTTTTGCCCGTTCGTGCAGGAGGTCTTCTACCTGGGGATCACCACCGGCACCACGGCGACGACCTACGACCCGACGTCCAACGTCACGCGGCTCCAGATGGCGGCGTTCCTTTCGCGATCGGTGGACGTCGTGCTCAAACGCGGGAGCCAGCGAGCGGCGATCGGACGGTTCTGGTCTTCGAAGGGACCGGACGTCCTCGGCCTCACGACGGTGGGCGGGAATCCGTATCTCTGCGCCTGCGACGGGGCCGACGTCTGGGTGGCCAATCACGCGTCCGGCACCGTGTCCCGTGTCCGCGGAAGCGATGGAAAGTTGCTCGAGACCTGGACCGGAGCGCCCGGGGCCTGGGGCGTCCACGTCGCCATGGGCCGCGTTTTCGTGACGGGAGCCGACGCCGCACGGCTCTACGCCATCGACCCCTCTCAGCCCGCCGGCGCCGTCACGATCGTCTCGACCGCGATTGGCAGCGTCCCCCAGGGCGTAACCTTCGACGGAGCGCGGGTTTGGACCGCAAACATTGGCGGCTCGGTGTCGATCGTGACGCCGGGGGCCTCGTTCCCCTGGACGGTCACGACGGTGACGGCCGGATTCTTCGAGCCGACCGGCGCCGTCTTCGACGGGACGAGAGTCTGGGTCACCGACGGAGGCGGCAAGCTTTTCAAGCTCGACGCCGCCGGGGCGATCCTGCAGACCGTTACGGCGGGGGTCGACGCCCGCTATCCGGTCTTTGACGGAGCGAACATCTGGGTCCCGGGCCATGGCGACAACACGGTAACGGTCGTTCGCGCGTCCACGGGGGCCGTGCTCCAGACATTGACCGGCAACGGCCTGAGCCTCCCCTGGGCGTCCGCGTTCGACGGAGAGCGTGTCCTCGTGGCAAGCGGCAACGATACGGTTTCCCTGTGGAAGGCCGCCGATCTTTCGGTCATCGGTTCGGTCGGCACGGGCGCGAGCACGACCCCGAACGGAGCTTGCGCCGACGGCGTCGGTTTCTGGATCACGCTCTACACGGTCGGTAAGTTGGCCCGTTTCTGACCTCGGTGTCCTCAAGGGACGTGACCCGCCAGTAACAGGGGCGCTCGCGCCGCCTCGGCGGCGGTCCCCAAAGGGCCTCCCGGCGGTTGGTGTAGGATTCTCCCTGGCGGATCCCTCCAACCCCGGTCAACAAAAAGGAGCAGTGGCGTGAGACACCTTGATGGCTCAACCCTCGGGTTCCGTGCACTCGTGTGTCGGGGCGGACTCCTTCTGTCTCTTCTCGCCGCCTCGAGTATGGCGCTGGCGCAGACGCCGGCCGCCGGCCAGAACGTCAACATGGTGTCGGGCACGTCGTGGCCGGGCGGCGATCCTTTCCTCCAGCGTCAGAACGAGCCCTCGATCGCGGTCTCGTCGCGAAACCCGCTGCACCTTCTCGCGGGCGCCAACGACTACCGCACCGTGGACCTGCCCGTCTCGGACACGGTTCCGGGGTCTCTCGCCGGAGACGCGTGGCTGGGCGTCTTCAAGTCCTATGACGGCGGGCTGACGTGGCAGAGCTACCTGCTCTCGGGCTACCCGCAGGACAACTCCCAGCCGCCGTCGCCTTTGAAGGCGTACTCGGCCGCGGCGGACCCGACCGTCCGGGCCGGAACCGGCGGTGTCTTCTACTACAGCGGGATCGCCTTCAACCGCGGCACCAACAACGGCACCGTCTTCGTCTCGACTTTCTTCGACACGAACCAGAAGGAGAACGGAAGCGCGCCCGTCGGGAAGGACGCAATCCAGTTCCAGGGCACGGTCCTCGTGGATGGCGGCACCTCGGGCCAGTTCCTGGACAAGACGTGGATCGCGACGGACATCCCGCGCGCGGGCAACGGGACCTGCACCTTCAACGCGTTCGGCCAGTCGCAAACGATCAAGGCCGGCAACGTGTACATGGTGTGGAGCCGCTTCACCGGCAGCCAGAGCACCAAGATCATGTTCTCGCGCTCGCTCGACTGCGGAAAGACCTGGTCCAACCCGATCAAGCTCTCCGAGTCGAGCTCGATCAACCAGGGCACCAACGTCGCGATCGACCCGACCAGCGGAAAGGTGTACGTCGCATGGAGGCAGTTCGCGACTACCAGCAACCCCGACTCGATCCTGATTGCTCGCTCCGACGACTTCGGCGCGACGTTCCCGTCGAAGAACACGACGCAGGTCGCGACCCTGACCCCCTTTGACCAGCCCCTGGGCGGCACCCGCTTCCGCACCAACGCCCTTCCTTCCATCGCGGTCTCTGTGGATTCCGCGGGGAACAGCCGCGTCCACGTCGTGTGGGCGCAGCGCACGGGCACGAGCCAGGACGCCCGGATCGTGATGTCCACTTCCTCGAACGCCGGCAAGACCTGGAGCAACCCGGCCGTGATCGACGCCTTCGGCGGACCGGCCGCAAGCGGCCACCAGTTCATGCCGCAGATCACATTCGCGGCGGGGCGGCTGATGGTCCTGTACTACGACCAGAGGTTCGACCACACCCTCGCCCTCTTCCAGCCGCAGGACAGCCCGTTCCTGGGCCTCTACAACCGGACGCAGGCGCCCCGGGGCGAGCTCCTCCTGACGGGCGGCGCGGCCATGGTCTTCACGCCGTACGTGGACGACGACCCGACGGTCCTTCCGAAACGGCGCCACACGATCGACCTGCGCGTCGCCGAGGCCCTGCCAGCCGCGACGCCCGTCTTCACATCGACCCTGGTCTCGCAGTATCGGATGGGCCTGTGGGCGCCGGACGCCTCCGGCATCTACCGCGACGACGAGAACAACCCGATCTCGCCGCAGCCGCCCGATCACCTCTACCAGCTCCAGGTGAACGCGCCGAACCTGCCGATGTTCTCCCTGGGCACGCTCCCCTTCCTCGGCGACTACATCGACATCGCGGGCCAGAACTTCGTCACGGACTCCGCCGGTAACTGGCTCTTCAACACGTCCGCCTCGAGCCCGCCCGTCTTCTACGCTACGTGGACCGACAACCGCGACGTCGTGCCCCCGATGGACCCGGCGACCGGGCTGGTGGACTGGACCAAGTACACCCCGCCGATCTCGGCGACCAACGCCGGCAACGGGACGAGCACGAGCATCCTCGACCCGACACAGACCGTGCCGCAGTGCCAGCCGATCTACACGGGCAGCCGCAACCAGAACATCTACATGAGCCGCGTGACCGAGGGGCTCCTCGTCGGGTCGCCCCAGGACGCGAAGCCGCTTTCCCCGACGCTCCAGCGGGCGTTCGTCGTCACGCTGCAGAACCTGACGAAGGACATCCGGACGTTCCACCTCTCCATTGCCGCCCAGCCGCCGGGAGGGCAGGCGTCGTTCCTGCAGGCGTCGCTGATGACCGGCTTCGACGTGACGATTCCGGGAGGGTCCGGCGCCGCGCGCCCCATCTTCGCGACCTCGAGCAACCCGGCGGCGAGCATCCAGGTCAACGTGACGGAGTCGGGGGCCAACTCGATCGGCCTCTCCGGCTCCATCGTTCTCAACCCGGAAGGCTCGGTCACCCCGCTCGTCCAGCCGGACGGGTCGGTCGTCTCCATCGGCGGCGTCGAGGTCTACACGCCGAGCTTCGCGGTCTGGAACCCCTCGAACCCGAACCCTTACGTGAACATCTCGGACCCCAACGCCGCGCTGCAGAACATCTCGAACCAGAACATCTCGAACCAGAACATCTCCAACGCGGACCCAGCGATTCAGAACATCTCGAACCAAAACATCTCCAACCAGAACATCTCCAACCAGAACATTTCCAACCAGAACATCTCCAACGCGAGCCCGGCGATCCAGAACATCTCGAACCAGAACATTTCCAACCAGAACATCTCCAACACGACCGTCGCCAACCAGAACATCTCCAACCAGAACATCTCCAACCAGAACATCTCGAACCAGAACATCTCGAACACGCCGATCACGGACGCGACCTACGCCGTGACCAACATGGGGAACACGACGCACTCCTACCGGGTCGCGCTCTACGGCAATAACCCGAACCACACGCCGCTCCAGGTCATCGTTACGAAGAACTCCGCGACCCCGACGGCCGTCGGCTGCACGCTCCAGAGCGTGCCGCAGTCGATCGCGCTGGCGCGGGCGGACGCCGCGGTCATCACCACCACGCTCCCGGACGCCACAGCCCCGAACATCGACATCGGCGACGTGACCAACGCGACGGTCCCGATCGCCCCGGGCGAGACGGTCTTCCTGACGCTCCGCGGAGCGCTCACGGCCGACCAGATGACGACGCTGACGCGCTCGCTGACGCCTGTCATCACGGCTCACGGAGCGAACACCGGGGGGGCGGGCTCCGACTTTGCGCTGCTCCTGTCGATCCAGACGGCGGGAGGCACGCTCCCGGCGGCGGTCGTCGGGACGCCTTACAGCGCCACCCTGCAGTCCGTCGGCGGAACGGGGGCGATCACCTGGACGATCCTCTCCGGCTCACTGCCCGGCGGACTGACTCTGTCGGGCAACGTGATCTCCGGCACGCCGTCCGCCGCGGGTAGCTTCACCTTCACGCTCCAGGCGGCCGACTCGAGCTCGCCGCCCCAGGTCGCGACACAGACCCTAACGATCAACGTCAGCGGGCGGCAGACTGCCGCCTCCCTGTCTCTCTCGCCCGCCGCGATCCCGGCGACGGGCGCCAGCACGGCGACGATGACGGTGACCGACAACGAGCCCACCGGGGCGGCATCCGTTCCCTCGGGCACGGTGGCCGTGACCGGAACGGGCGGCGCGACCGGAGGCAACTGCCTGCTTGCTCCCACGGGTAACCCAAACCAGTCGAGCTGCCAGGTCCCGGTGACGGCGCCGGCCGCCGGCTCGGACACGATCACGGGAACCTACGCCGGAAGCAACGTCCACCAGGGCAACTCGGCCTCGTCGACCCTGACGGTCTCCAGCCTCACGACCTCGACCTCGGTCTCCCTCTCCAGCTCAATGGCGACCGTCGGGCAGGCGGTCACGGTGACCGCGACCGTCGTCAACACGTCGGCCGGCGTCACGACGACCCCGACGGGCACGGTGAGCTTCTCCTCCTCCATTCCCACGGACACCTTCAGCCCCGCGAGCTGCGCGCTCGTGGCAGCCGGCACGGCCACGGCGTCCTGTTCGGTCTCGGTGACCGCGGCCTCGGCGAGCCCGCACGTCATCAGCGCGAGCTACGCGGGCGTCTCCGGGGTCTTCCAGGCGAGCGGCGGCAACGCGGCCCTGAGCGTCAACACGCGCTCCACGACGACCGCCGTCTCCGTCTCTCCCAGCCCGCTCCTCGCCGGCCAGGCGGGCACGGTCACCGTCAGCGTGACGGATGTAGACGCCGCCGGGACGAAGGGGAGCCCTGCGGGAACCGTGTCCTTCTCCTCGACGGCGGCGGGCGATTCGTTCACGCCGTCGGCCTCCTGCACGCTCGTCCCCGGCACGCCGACCTCGACCTGCTCGGTAGCGCTGTCCGGCGGCGCCGTCGGGAACCGCACGGTCTCTGCCTCCTACGCCGGCTCGGGGGCTTACACCGCGAGCGGATCTTCGACGCCGCTCCTCGTCCGCGGAAACACGGTGACGGCGATCACGGGCGACTCGCCCGCGCCATCGGGCCAGGGGCTGCCCGTCACGGTCAGTTTTACGGTCGCTCCGGCCGCCCCCGCTACGGGGACGCCCACCGGGACCGTCACCGTCGCCGACGGTTTCGGCGCTTCGTGCGTCGCGACGCTTCCCTCGGCGAGCTGCGCTCTGAGCCCGTCGACGGCCGGAACGGTGACCCTGACCGCGACCTACTCCGGCGACGTCAACTTCTCGGGCAGCTCCGGGACCCGTTCCCATACCGTCATAGCCCCGTACAACTTCATCGGCTTCATTTCGCCGCTCACGACGGCGGGGACGCTCGCGGCGCCGAGCAACTCGGGATCGGGCAACTTCAGCAAGGGCCTGCCGATCAAGTGGCAGTTGAAGGACTCGTCCGGGAACTTCCTGACGAACCTGACGACGACCCAGACTCTTTCGGCGACGTACTACGCCGGGGGCGTGTGCACCTCGGGCCAGGCGACGGGGACGACGTTCCTGCTCTATCAGCCGACGCAGGGCGCGACGGGCGGGAGCACGTTCCGCTACGATCCGAACACCAACCAGTTCCTCTTCAACTGGTCCACCACGAAGGTCACGACGGGCCCGGGCTGCTACGAGATCATTCTCCAGTTGAACGACGGGAGCACGCCGAAGGCGACGAGGATCAACCTGCAGTAGCAACGGGGCGGCGGACGCCGCCCCGCCCTTATTTCAGCTGGAGCCGGCGCTTCGCGTCAGCGACGAGGGCGTCGCCCTTGCCAGTCTTGACCGCGAGGAAGCTCTTGTAGGCGTCGGCGGCGCCTGGGCTCTTCAGGCCCTCGCGCGCCCGGCCCAGGTAGTAGTCGGCGGTCGGGAGCAGGCGAACGGTGGGGGACTCGTCGAGAAAGAGCGCGGTCGCCTCTCCCTTCCGCTTCACGCAGGCCTCGAACTCCGTGTCCGCCTCCGCGAACTTTCCCGCCTCGAGGTAGGCCCTGCCCAGGTCCAGCCTGCCGGCCCACGTGTCGGCGATCTTCTTGGCGGCGGTGAAGCGGCGGATCGCATCGGCGGTCTTGCCGCGGGATAAGTCCGCCTCGCCGCGGATCAGCTCCGCGTAAGCCTGCGGATCCGGCTCCAGCCGTCCGGCGAGCTCGGTCGCGAGCGCGATGGCCTTGGGCTCGCGGCCGGCGGCGAGGTAGATCCGCGCCGCGGGGTAGAGGATGTTCTCTCCACGGGCGAGCGACACGGCGCGATCGGCGTCCGCGGCCGCCGCGTTGACATCCGGCACGGTCAGCCGCGCCTCGGCCGCCGCGAGCAGCTTGACCGCGGCCGCTTCGGGGTCGTTGTTGGCGACGTCCGCCTCGACGCCCTGAAGGAGGCTCGCGAGGGCGTCCGCGTGACGGCCCTGGTACGCCGCGATGTCGGCCAGCCCGGCGATCGAGAACGAGGCGCCGCGGGCGTCCACGCCGGCCGCCTTGCGGTAGGTCTCCGCGGCCTCCTCCGGCCGGCCCATTGCCAGCTGCGACATCGCCTTGCTGACGTACGCGACGACGAACTTGGGGTTCAGGGCGAGCACCTCGTCCTGCGTCTTGATGGCCGTCGCGAAGTCTCCGGCGTACATCGCGTCCAGGCCGAGGTTGTTTCGCTGGGGCACGTTGCGCGGGCTCAACTCGACGGCCTTGCGGGCCTCCACCAGCGCTCGGGGCATGTCGCGCTTGAAGAAGTAGGCCACCGCCAGGTTAGCGACTCCCGCGGTGTCCGCCGGATACTGCCGGACGAGGGCGCTGAACTCCTCGATCGCGTTGTCGGGGTTCCGGGTCAGCAGGTAGTAGCCGCCGCGCGTGCGGTACTTCTCGCGGTCGCTCATCCGGTCGATCCGGGCGAACGCCTCCTTGTAGGACTTCTCCGCCTCGGCCCGGCGGCCGCGGTTGCTCTCGACGGCGGCGATGCCCGCGTAGGCGCGGCCGAGGTTGGGGTCGAGGTCGAGCGCCTTGCGGTAGTGGCGGATCGCCTCGTCCCAGTTGCCGGCCCACTGGAGGTCCTGGGCGACGGAGTACTCGTGGGCGGCTTCGAGAGACCCCGCCGTGAAGGTCTCCGCGGCCGCGAGCTGCACCGAGGCCGGCGTCTGGTCGCCCAGCGCGCCGCGCACCTTCGCCGCCAGGTCTGCGACGACCTTGAGGACGCGGTCCTTGTCCGACGCCGTCTCCGATTCCGCGACGATCGGCTTGCCGCTGGTCGACTCAACCGCTCGGACAGAGACCTCGTAGCCGTCTCCTTTCTTCTCGATCGAGCCCCCGGCGACGACGCTCACGCCCTCGCGGACGGCGACGAGTTGCGCGAGCGGCTGGTGCAGCGCCGTCGCGCCCGGCTGGAGCTGGGCGGCGACCCTTCGGGCGCTCGCCCGGCTGTAGTTCGAGATGAAGGACGCGCCCTCGAGCGAGAGCCCGAAGGCGTGCTCGAGCGTCCCGTCGAAGACCGGTTCCCCGGTCTTGTTCTCGAAGTCGCTGATCAGGACGGACCTCACGGCAACGGGCGCCGCGGAACTTCGCGCGGCTCGCGGGGCCCTCCGCCATAGCCACCAGGCACCGCCTGCGAGCAGCAGGATTCCGACGGCGGCGGCCGCGGCCGGGCGAACCCACCGGCGCCGCATCGCCTCGTACCGGATCGAGGAGCGAAATGATTCCGCATCCAGGTCCGTGAGGATCTCCGCCACCGACTGGTAGCGCAGCGACGGATTGATCTGCAGGCACCGCTCGAGGATCCGGGAGAGGAACGGGGGAAGCTCCGGGTTGAGCTCCGAAGCGGGCCTGGGAGGCCGCTGGGTCCGCGCGAGCATGATTTGGTAGGGCGTCCCGCCCGTGTAGGGCAGCGTGCCCGTCGCCATCTGGTAGAGGATGACCCCCAGCGAGAAGATGTCCGAGCGACGGTCGGTCTCCTTGCCCTGGACCTGCTCTGGCGCCATGTAGTAGGGCGTGCCGATCATGGCGCCCGTCTGCGTCATCGCGGAGTGCTCCTGCCCCTTGGCCAGCCCGAAGTCCATCAGGTAGACGATGTCTTCGGCCCCCAGCATCACGTTCTGAGGCTTCAAGTCCCGGTGGATGACGTTCTGCTCGTGCGCGGCCTCCAGTCCTTCGCAGATCTGCCGGAAGATCCGGATGAGCCGCTCGTTGGGAAGCTTGCCGGCCTTGATGACCGCCGAGAGATCCTCCCCGGCGACGAGCTGCATCGTCAGGAACTTGATCCCGTCGCTCTCGCCGAGGTCGTAGACCCTCAGCACGTTGCGGTGCGTGACCTTGCTCGAGAGCTGGATCTCGCGCTTGAACCGTGCGAGCGTCTCGGGGTCCTCTGCGATGTCGGCGCGGATGAGCTTGAGCGCCACGTCGCGGTCGAGGTCGTTGTCGTGAACTCGGTAGACGGAGCCCATGCCGCCGCGGCCGAGGAGCTTCGCGACGCGGTAACGCTTCCCGATCTCCATTCCCTCCGGCAGGGTGCCGCTCATCGCGCCGAACGACTTGGAGAGCTTCGCCCAGTCCGCCAGGCTCGGCGCGGTCCCCAGGGATGAGTCCGTCGGCCGAGGTGGGGGCGGTGGCGGGGGTGGAGGCCGCACCGGCGTCTTCGTGCCGGCCGGGATCACGATCGTCCCTTCGGCGGGAATCTCGGGGGGCACCACGCCCGACTGGCCGATCATCGTCATCTCGCCGTCGAGATGCTGCCGGCACTCCACGCAGGTGGAGGCCCCGTCCGGGTTCACGGCCGAGCAGTGCGGACAGTTCATCCGGGTATGCCTGATTCTAATTCGTTCGGCTGAGACGCTCCTGGCCGGCTCCGTAACGTGTCAACATGCCTCGATTTCCGACGGTCGTCGTTGACGGTAATGGTGCGCCCGCCGCGATTCGAACGCGGGACCTCTCGAAAATCCGCCCGGCGTGCGCACCGGAGTTTCGGACGGCCCGCGTCTTTCCAAATGGTTCTCGGACAGTATTTCGGGCACCCTGATACTCGCAGAGCGCAACCGGCTTCTTGAGACTCCAGGGACAAGGGAGTAACCTTCCCGCTCAAGGAGTCTGCCGTGCAACCGTTCCATGCCGGGCGGCGTGTCCTCGCTCTGATCTCGATCGTATTCGCGGCTCTGCTGGGGGGTGGCGCGGGCGCGCTCCTCGCCTCCTGCGGCCCTTTCACCGACCTAACCGACGCCGTGTTCTGCCCGTTCGTGCTCGAGATCTTCTATCTCGGGATCACGACCGGGACGACGTCGACGACCTATGACCCTGCGGGCAACGTAAACCGCCTCCAGATGGCAGCGTTCCTCTCGCGCACGGTGGACGGCGTCTTGAAGCGCGGAAGCCGGCGGGCGGCGCTCGATCAGTTCTGGACTTCGCAGAACGACACGGTCCTCGGGCTCACTTCTGTCGGCCTCAATCCTCAGTTCGTCCAATCCGACGGCGCGGACCTGTGGGTGGCGAATGCCAATGGGGACACAATCTCTCGTGTGCGCGGCAGCGACGGCAGGCTGCTGGAGACCTGGACGGGAGCGACGAAAGTCGAAGGCGTGCTCGTGGCGATGGGGCGGGTCTTCGCCGCGGCATTCACGAATCCCGGGCAGCTTTACCGGATCGACCCGAGCCAGGCGGCCGGGGCGGTCACGACGGTCGCGAGCAGCCTTGGGAATGGTGCTTTCGGGATCGCCTTCGACGGGTCAAGGGTCTGGACGGCAAACGTCAGTGGGTCAGTCTCGATCGTGACACCCGGCGTCTCACCGCCCTGGACCGTGACGACGGTCACGACGGGATTCCTGAACCTTCGGGGCGCCCTCTACGATGGGGCGAATGTCTGGGTGACGGACCTCAGCGCCAGTGCTCTTCTGAAGCTCGACAGCTCTGGCGCCATTCTGCAGACCGTTACGGTCGGTGACAGTCCTTTTTTCCCGGTCTTCGACGGCACGAGCATCTGGGTTCCAAACTACTTCTCCAACTCCGTCTCGGTCATCCGGGCCTCGAACGGAACGGTGCTGGCGACGCTGACCGGCAACGGTCTGAACAACCCTGAGAGCGCCGCGTTCGATGGGCAGCGCGTCCTGGTGACGAACTACAGCGGCAACAGCGTCTCACTCTGGAAGGCAGCGGATTTGACAACACTGGGGTCCTTCGCGACGGGAGTGGGCTCGAATCCAGCCGGCGCCTGTAGCGACGGCGTCAACTTCTGGATCACGTTGTACAACGCGAACAAGTTCGCGCGGTTCTGATCTGAAGGGCAGCGCCGGAAATCCCGGCGGAAAAAGGCCGGTGCTCGCCCAGTTCAACACTTCGGACCACTTTCGCCGTTTATCTCGAACGCTCCCGCCGCCAAGTCTTCCCTAGGCCATGGAGGAAGGTGGTGCGCCCGCCGCGATTCGAACGCGGGACCTTCAGCTCCGGAGGCTGACGCTCTATCCGGACTGAGCTACGGGCGCAGAGAACGGGGAACATTACCACGGGACCGCGGCGCGAACCGGTCCGCTAGACTTTCCCGCAGGATCCAGAGATGAACGGGACCCGCCGACGCCCTGCGGTCGTCCTGGCGCTGATGGCGATTCTCGCCCTCGGCGCTGTGGCGTGGGCGGTCTGGGTCCTCGCCGATGCGATCCCGCCACGGCGAGTCGTCCTGACGACGGGTCCCGAAGGGGGCGCCTACCGCGAGCTGGGTGAGAAGTACCGCCGGATCCTCGCGCGCTCCCACGTCACCCTCGTGCTGCGGCCGTCGCTCGGAAACGTCGAGAACCTGAAACGTTTGAAGGATCCGCGCTCCGGGGTGTCGGTGGCGTTCGTCACCGGAGGGCTGACCAACGAGAACGAGTCCCCCGACATCCTCTCGCTGGGAACGCTCGGGTACTACCCGCTCTGGATCTTCTGTCGCGGCGAGAAGGAGCCCGCCCGGTTCAAAGATCTGGCCGGCAAGCGCATCTCGATCGGGCCCGAAGGGGGAGGCACTCGTCCCCTCGTCCTGTCTCTACTTCGCGCCAACGGGATGGAGAACGCCATCGAGACCGTGGACCTGAGCCCCGGCCCGAGCGGCGACGCCCTTCTGGCCGGGAAGATCGACTGCGCCTGCATGGTGACGTCCGATGACGCTCCCGTCGTCCGAAAACTCCTCGCCGAGGAGAAGATCTCGCTGTTTCACTTTGAGCGAGCCGACGCCTACATCGCCCACTTCCCATTCCTGCGCAAGGTCGTCGTTCCGGAGGGCGCCGGAAGCCTCTCGAGGAACCGTCCGCCGCACGACGTCATGCTCGTCGCCTCCCCGACGAGCCTGCTGATCCGGAGCGACCTGCACCCAGCCATCCAGTTCCTGCTTCTCCAGGCGGCCGACGAGGTCCATTCGCCGGGGGGCATCCTGCACCGGCCCGACCGGTTCCCCGCGCCCGAGCCGGTGGACGTGCCGCTTGCCCCCGACGCAAAGCCCTTCTACAAGTCCGGCGGCAGCTTCCTCCAGAGACACCTTCCCTTCTGGCTGTGGGTTTTCACTTCCCATTTGCTTCTCCTGCTCATTCCCATCGCTGGGATCGTCTACCCGCTGGTCCGGCTGCTTCCCTGGGTCATCGACCTGGTCATCGATCTGCGTCTGGCCCGCCTCTATGCGGAGCTGCGGGAGATCGAGAAGCGAATTGACAGGGACGGCCCGACCCCCGCCGCCGCGGAGCGCTTTCGTCGCCTCGAAGACAGGGTCAGCCACACGCGCACACCCAACCGGCATGCGCGACTTCTGTACATCCTCAGGCAGCACCTGGAGCTCGTCCGGGAACGCCTCCGAGTCGCGTAAATTCTTCCGGGCTGCCCCTTTGGGCAAGCGTCCGCGGCAATTTGCGGGCTAGGATCGCCTCGAACTCCGAAGAGATCTGTACGGGCGGAGCCTCACCCAACGACTTGTCGGGCGAACGGGCGGTCGAAGGAAAAAGGAGTCTCGATGCTTCCCAAGCTCTTCGCGGAACTCCTCGGAACGTTCTGGCTCGTCCTGGGCGGGTGCGGGAGCGCGGTGCTCGCCGGCGCGTTTCCGGCTCTCGGAATCGGATTCCTGGGCGTGTCTTTAGCGTTCGGCCTGACCGTGCTTTCCGGCGCCTACTCGCTGGGGCCGGTCTCCGGCGGCCATTTCAACCCGGCGGTCACGATCGGGCTCTGGGCGGGAGGAAGGTTCCCGGGTCGCGACGTGCTGGGCTACATCCTCGCGCAGGTCGCTGGCGGCATCGCGGGCGCCGGCGTTCTCTACGTCATTGCGAGCGGCCAGCCCGGCTGGGTCGTCGGGCGCTTCGCCGCCAACGGCTACGGCGAGCACTCGCCGGGGAGCTACTCGCTGGCGGCCGGATTCCTGACCGAGGTCGTCATGACGTTCTTCTTCCTCGTCGTGATCCTCGGCGCCACGCACCGCCGCGCGCCGGTCGGTTTCGCGGGGATCGCGATCGGCCTCGCGCTGACGCTGATCCACCTGATCAGCATTCCGGTGACCGCGACCTCGGTCAACCCGGCGCGGTCCACCGC
>DATFQY010000158.1:0-4255 GCA_035263845.1 Thermoanaerobaculia bacterium
AGCCCGCGCGGAAACGAGCCGACCGAAGTCAGGCCCAGGACCGACTCGTTCTGCGGCGTCCAAAGCTGGTTCATCACGGCGCGATGTCCGGCGCGCTTCAGGGTCGTGTCCACGGAGCGCGCCAGGAAAGCCGCCATCTGCGTGCGCGTGACGTTTGCCGATGGATCGTAGGTTGACGCGGTGACCCCCGTCGTGATGCCCAGGTAGAAGATTTCCAGGATCAGAGGGCAAAAAGCATCCGACGCGGTGTCGGCGAACGGCCCGCAAGCAGCCAGCAGCGCGCCGCCGGAGCCCGCCAGCAGCGCATAGGCCGGGACGGTCAGAATGAAAACGAGAAGCCTTCGGCCGGATACGACGCGTCCCATGGAATACCTCCTTCGAAGATCGTCCGGCGCGTCGGGCCTGTCATCTCGGAGGACAAAGAAGGACGGACGAACACCCGCCGCCGGACCGGAATGGAACCATCACGATCCCCTCGCCTCACGCAACTCTACCCCACGGGCGGCGAACCCGAGGGGCCGAGGCTTCAGAATCGGGCGAGTTTGCTCGTCCCGGAAAGAGTGATCCAGAAGCGCGTTCCGTCGTGACCAGGATTTTCTCGCCGTCGAACGCGGCCGTCCTCGGGCCGTCGAGTCCGTTGCCGCTCAGGGTCTGGAGAACGTTCCCGCTGGACGCCCGGATGACCTCATCGAAAGCCTCCTTGTGAAGGGAACAAACGGCCCTAGAAGCGCGCAAGCCGGCCGTTGGGCGAGGTCTGAAGAACGATCCAGAAATCGACGCCGTCGCTGCACACGCCGAAGGGAAAGGAGCTCGCTCCCGTCGAGAAGGATCCCAGGGGCGTGAAGTCGGCGGCCTTCCAGAGAGACACGCTGTTGCCGATCTCGTTGGCCACGAGGACGCGTTCGCCGTCGGAAGCCACGTTGGTCGCGTGGTTGAGCCCGTTGCCGGTCAGAGTCGTCAGGATCAAGCCGGTGGCGGGGCGCACGACGGCGACGATGTTGCCGTCGGTGGGAACGAGGATGTTGGTCCCGTCGAAGACGGGGTGCTCCGGGCCGAAGCCGATCGTGACCGTCTGGAGGATCGTTCCGCCGCTGTCGAGCTTGAGGAGGGTTCCGGCCGCGGCATCGGTGACCCAGACATTGGACCCGTCGAAGACGGCGCCGAGAGGACTGTTGAACCCGCTGGACACGGTAATCGTCGTGAACGGGATAGTCGCGGAAGGAAAGGCGATGACGACGGACCCCTGGTGAGGTATGAAGAGCCGCTGGCCGTCGAACGCCATCCCGCCGGATCCGTTCGGGAGACCGGACGCCACGGTCGTCATCGCCCCGGCCGGCTGCCGGGGGTCGATCATGTAGAGACTGAAGACCCCGTTGACGAAGATCCGTCCCAGCGCCGACACCAGCGAGAACGCGGCGTACCCTCCGGTCCACGTCTCCAGGATCCGCCCGTCGGATCCGTGAACGCGCGTGACCTGGTTGGCGTTGCTCGGCACCCAGATGTCGGTGCCGTCCGAGACCGCGAAGTAAGGACTGGGCCCCGGAAGGGTGGTCTGGGCCATCGCGATCGCTCCGCCGGGGACCGAGAACTGTCCCATCGCGGTCCGACGGGCGCTTCGGTTCAAGACGCGGTCCACCGAACGGGACAGAAACGCCGCCATCTGGAGACGCGTGACGTTGGAATTGGGATCGTAGGTGGTCGGCGTCGTACCCGTCGTGATGGCGAGGTGGAAGATCTCGAGCACGAAGGTACAGAAGGCGTCGTTCGCGGTGTCGGTAAAGGGCCCGCAGACGCCGAGGACGCTCGTGCCTCCCGCGAGCATCGCCGCGGCGGCCATCGCTAGAAGAGCCGGCGCCCGCTTCATCAGAATCTCTGCAGCGTGGGGGTGCCGAAGAACGTCACCCAGAAGTTGATCCCGTCGCTGCACGCGCCGGTCGGCTGGCTCCCGGCGCCGACGGAAAAAGAGCCCAGGGGCGTCAGGTCGGCGGCCTTCCAGAGCGAAACCTTGTCGTTCCCGAAATCGGCAACCAGCACGCGCTCGCCGTCGAAGGCGACAGCGCTCGGTTTGCTCATGCCGTTGCCCGTCAGGGTCTGAAGCAGGACGCCGCTCGAGGACCGGACGACGGAGATGCTGTCGCTCCCGAAGTTGGGCACCCAGATCGACGCGCCGTCGAAGAGGAGAGGCCCGGGACCCTTGCCCACGGTGATCGTCTGGAGAATCGCCGCCGAGGAATCGAGCTTCAGGAGCCTGCCCGGGTCCGTCGAAAGGTTCCCCGGATCGGCGGCCCAGACGTTGGCGCCGTCGTAGATCAGCCCGCTCGGCCCCAGGAACCCCGCCGTGGCCGTCGTCACGGTCCAGGGCGGAGAGGCAGTCGGCGTCAGCATCGAGACCGTGCCCGCGCCGGACGTCCAGAATCGCGAGCCGTCGTACGCGATCACCGACGGCGCAAACGGCAGGCTGCTCGAGACGAGCGTGGCGAAGCCGCCGGGGCTCCCGAGGCTCGGGTCGATCATGAAGAAGAGGCCGGAGAAGACGTTGGAGTCGTAACCGGTGACGAAGATCTTCCCGAGGGCCGCCAGGAGACCGTTGGCGCTGTCCGCCGTCCACGTCGCGAGGATCCGCCCGTCGCTCGGACGCACCTGCAGGAGCGTGCTGTCAGCGCTGCTCGCGACCCAGAGGTCGATTCCGTCGAAGGCCATCGGGCCCGCGCCGAACTGGACGGTCGTCTGCGCCAGCGCGAGGCCGCCCTGCGGGACCCAGAACTGGTTGAGCGCCGTTCGGCGGCTTCCCCGCTTCAGGGCCGAATCCACGCTCCGCGACAGAAACGCCGCCATCTGGAGGCGGGTGACGGGGCTGGTCGGATCGTAGGTCGTCGCCGTCGTTCCCGTTGTGATACCGAGGTAGAAGATCTCCAGGACGAACGGACAGAACGCCACGTCCGACACGTCGGTGAACGGCCCGCAGAGTCCCGCCAGCGATCTCGCCGCTCCGAGCAGGATCGCGGCGGCCACCGCGGCCCCGCCAGACGCCACGCCCCTCCTAGAAACGCGCAAGCCGGCCGTCCGCATTGATGGCGACCCAGAAGGCCATTCCGTCGCTGCACGCTCCCCATGCCCCGGCGGGCGTCGGGAAGTCTCCGAGGGGAGCGAAATCGGCTGCCCGGAACAGGGAAATCGTCTTGGCGCCGGTGTTGGTGATGAGCACCCGTTCGCCGTCGAACGCCGCTCCCCCCGCTTGTCCCCCCAGCCCGTTCCCGGTGAGGACCTGGAGAATCGCCCCGGTGGAAGCGCGGACCACGGTCACGCCGCCCCCGTTGCTGGGAACCCAGATGTTGTTCCCGTCGAACACCGGGAACCCCGAGTCGATGCCGATCGTCACGCTCTGCAGGATCGCTCCGGAAGAGTCCAGGCGATCGAGCTGGAAGAGCTCGTCCACGATCCAGATGTTGGCTCCGTCGTAGAGCGCGCCGAAGGGAGTCGAGAAGCCCGCCGTCACGGTCGTGACGGTCCAGGGGATCGTTGGACCGGGGGTGATGATCGAGACCGAGCCATTGGCGTCGTCGTTGGCCGTCCAGATCCGAGTGCCGTCGAAGGCGATGCCGACCGGGCCGACTCCGAGGTTGGTCGCCACTCGGGTCGCCGCCCCCGGCGGCTTCGTGGGGTCGATCACGTCGAGAACTCCCGGGCTCGGGCTCTGGAAGCCGGGGACCAGCACCTTCCCCATCGCGATCTCGACTCCTCCCCGACCCTGAGCGCTCCAGGCCTCGATCAGCTTCCCGTCGCTCGCCCGAACGCGGTAAACGGTGTTCGCGGCGGAGCTCGTGACCCAGAGATCGGCCCCGTCGGACTTCAGGTAGTAAGGGAAGGCGACGTTGGTCGAGACGCCCAGGATCGGCGATCCCTTCGGCGTCCAGAACTGCTGGGCGAGAGTGCGGCGGCTGCGCCGCTTCAGCGCTCCGTCCACGCTTCGAGAGAGAAACGCCGCCATCTGGAGGCGCGTGACGTCGGAATTCGGATCGTAGGTCGTCGCGGTCGTGCCGGTCGTGATCCCGAGGTAGAAGATCTCCAGCACAAAGGGGCAGAAGGCGTCGGCCGCGACGTCGGTGAAGGGGCCGCAGAGCCCGAGGAGGCCACCGGCCACTCCGATCGCGACCGACGCGACCAGCGCCACAACGAGACTTCGTCGCCCGCCCGGAAAAAGTCTCACCGGACCTCCAGGGACCGACGCAGACTACTCCCAAAGCTCTGGCACCTC
>DATFQY010000159.1:0-35551 GCA_035263845.1 Thermoanaerobaculia bacterium
ACGATCTCCAGATCGGCGTGCTGCTCGCCCTCCTCCAGGACGACGCCAAGAACCAGTCGTCCTGGCTGACCTGGAAGGAGGGCGTCGCCCAGAAGGATGTGGCCGCGGCGCTGCGCCGCGACTTCCTCGTCTCCGAGGAGCGCGCCGACAAGCTTTCCGGCGCATGGGGACGCCACCCGCTCCTGGGCCGGATGTACCTGCCCGCGTACCGCGCCGGCACGGACACAGTCGCGGAGTTGCGCCGCAAGTACCCGCCGGAGAAGGTCCTCCCGGCCCTGTACGGAGCCCGCGGCCTGGTGGACGTCGTCACGGTGCGCCAGGCGGTCGGCGGGTAAGCGCGGGCGGCGGCGAGGCGGGCGGGCGCAAGGCCCGCCCCTACAGTACGAAAGGCACGATGAGGGCTCTCGTCGCGTCGTAGGGGAGGGGCTTGCCCCTCCCGCCCGGTCTTGGCCCTATCGGAGGAGCGATAGCGCGGCTTAATCGAGTGGGTCCTTCGGCCGCTTCGCTTCCCTCAGGATGACAGGCGCACGCCACGCGCGAGGGCCGATCGCCTGCGCCAACTCGCGTAGGCCGGAAGCCCGAGCGCGAGGAGCCCGAGCCCGATGAGCGACTCTGTCGGGCGCTCGAAGAGAGTGTTCGCGGTGAGCACGAGCGAGCAGAGGACGAAGAGAGCCGGGACCCAGGGGTAGCCCCATGCGCGGTAGGGGCGCGGCGTGGCGGCGTGGGTGCGGCGCAGGACGTAGATCGCGGCTCCGGTCGCCGTGAAGAAGAGGACCTCGACGAAGATGACGTAGGTGTAGAGCTGCTCGAAGGTCCCGGAGACGACGAGAATGCTCGCCCACGCTCCCTGTGCGGCGAGGCTCGCCGAGGGAACGCGGCTGCGCGGGTGGACGCGGGCGAGCCCCTGGAAGAAGAGGCCGTCCTCCGCCATGGGCTGGTAGATGCGCGAGCACGTCAGGATGTTGGCCGAGAGACAGCCGAAGATGGAGACGAGGATCGCGGCCGACGTGAGCTTCGCGGCGGCGGGCCCGAAGAGTGCCTGCGCGGCGGCCTCTCCGGCACGCGGCGACTGCGCGAGCTCGGAGATCGGAAGCGCCCGCAGGTAGACCAGGTTGATGACGCCGTAGATCACGATCAGGGCGACTGTTCCCGCGATCAGGCCGCGGGGGATCGTGCGGCCGGGGTCACGTGCTTCGCCCGCCGACAGGGCGAAGCAGTACCAACCGTCGTAGGCCCAGAGAACCGAGATCATCGCGACGCCGAAGGGCGCCAGGACCGCCGCGGGAAGCGGCGCCGTGAAATCAGGATGCGCGGGCGCCTTGACGAACAGGCCGACCCCGGCGAGCGCCGCCAGGGCTCCCAGCTTGACGATCGTCACGAGGTTCTGGATCCAGGCGCCCTCCCGCACCCCGGCAAAGTTGACGCCGGTCAGGAAAGCGATCGCGAGGACGCCGGCGACTCCGCCCCCGGTCAGATTCCACCGCAAGCCGCCGGCGGCGACCGAGAAGAGGACGTTCTTCGGCGAGAAGAAGGGGAGAAACGCTCCGAGGTACTCGCCGAACCCGGCGGCGAGCGCCGCGATCCCGCCCGACATGATCACGAAGAACGAGGCCCAGCCGAAGAGGAACCCCGCAAGCGGGCCGTAGGCCTCCTTCAGGAAGTGATACATGCCGCCGGCCCGCGGGAACATGGTGCCCATCTCGGCGTAGGTCAGCGCTCCCGCGAGCGTCAGCAGGCCGCCGGCCACCCAGGCGAGGAGAATCAGGTCCGGATGCGGAAGCGCTTTCGCGATGTCCGCCGGCGTCAGGAAGATCGCCGTGCCGAGGACCGCCCCGATCGTGATGAGAGCGCCGTCGAGCGGACCCAGCGCGCGGCGCAGATTTGCGCCATCGACGGAGCGTTCCATGTTCCGGGTTCCAGGTTCCAAGTGGCAACGAGAATCTCACATTCGCGGTTATAGAGTGGCGGCGTGTCCCAACAACCGCCCCATCGGGCCGAGCTGACGGAGATCGCGCGCCGCGCGATGGTCGACCGGGGGCTCGAGCCGGACTTTCCTTCCGACGCGCAGGCGGAGCTACGGCGCCTCTCCGGCCCCGCTCCCGCCGCCGGGCCGGGCGTGCGCGACCTGCGGGGTCTCCTTTGGTGCTCGATCGACAACGACGACTCGCGGGACCTCGACCAGCTCTCCGTTTCCGAGAGCCTGCCTTCGGGAGGCGTGAAGGTCTTCGTCGCGGTCGCGGACGTGGACGCGATCGTGAAGAGGGGAGACGCGCTCGACGCGCACGCCCGGCGCAACACGACGTCGGTCTACACCGCGGCGCGGATCTTCCCGATGCTGCCGGAGCAGCTTTCGACCGACTGGACCTCGCTCAACCAGGACCAGGACCGCGAGGCGATGGTGGTGGAGTACGAAGTCTTGAGCGACGGATCGGTCGGAGACTCGTCGATCTACCTCGCGTCGGTCCGCAACAAGGCCAAGCTCGCCTACGACTCCGTCTCGGCGTGGCTCGACGGCCGCGCCGCCGCGCCTGCCGCCGCGGCGCGGGTCCCGGGCCTGGACGAGCAGCTGCGTGCTCAGCGGGCGGCGTCGGAGAAGCTGCGGGACCGCCGCTTCGAGCACGGCGCCCTGGACTTCGAGACGATCCAGCCCAGGGCGGTCTTCGACGGGGACAGCGTCGTGGGCCTGCGCCAGGAGCTGCACAACGCGGCCCGCCGGTTGATCGAGGACTTCATGATCGCCGCGAACGGTGTGACCGCCCGCTTCCTGGCGAGCAAGGGGCTTCCGTCGCTTCGGCGAGTCGTGAGGTCGCCGGAGAGGTGGCAGAGGATCGTCGAGGTCGCCCGGGAGTACGGCGAAAAGCTTCCCCCCGAGCCGGATTCCGTGGCGCTCTCGGGCTTCCTCGCCCGGCGGCGCAAGGCCGACCCCGACCGGTTCCCGGATCTCTCGCTCGTGATCGTCAAGCTCATGGGGGCGGGGGAGTACGTCGTCGAGCAGCCGGGCGGGCAGAGCGTCGGCCACTTCGGGCTCGCGGTGCGGGACTATGCGCACTCGACGGCGCCCAACCGACGCTACCCGGACCTGATCACGCAGCGCCTCCTCAAGGCCGCGTTGGCCGGGCAGCCGGCGCCGTACGCCAACGGCGAGCTCGAGGAGCTGGCCCGCCACTGCACCGAGCAGGAGGACAACGCGGACAAGGTCGAGCGTCAGGTCCGCAAGTCCGCCGCCGCGATGCTCCTCCAGAACCGCATCGACCAGTACTTCGACGGGATCGTCACCGGCGCCTCGGAGAAGGGCACGTGGGTCCGGATCTTCGACCCGCCGGTAGAAGGCAAGCTCGTCCACGGCTTCGAGGGGGTCAAGGTCGGCCAGAAGATCCGCGTCAAGCTCATCATGACGGACACCGAGCGCGGGTTCATCGACTTCGTCCGGGCGTAGGCCGGGTTCGTCCGGAACCAGGCCCGACCGCAACCCGGACGCGCTAATAGCGTAGAGACAGAGGGGGAAACTATGCTTTCTCTGCTTTCTTTGCTGACCATCGCCATGGCCGTTGGGACCGCGGCGGCGCCGCCGCAACAGGACGTCGAGGCCCGCCGCAAGGCGTTCCAGGCGTTTTTGGACGACCACTGGGAGTACACCCTCTCCCACTCGCCCGAGTTCGCCTCGATCCTCGGTGACAAGAGGTGGAACGACAGGGTCTCGGACCTCTCGGTCAAGGAGATCGAGTCAGACCTGGTGAAGACGAAGGAGTTCCTGGCGCGCCTCGAGACGATCGACACCACGGGGTTGTCCGAACAGGAGGCGCTGACGAAGACGCTCCTGGTGCGCTCCTTCCGCGAGGACATCGAGGACGCCCGGTTCCAGAAGTGGAAGATGCCGGTCTCCCAGATTTCTGGGATCCACCTGAACTCGGCCCAGCTCGTCTCGCTCCTCTCCTTCAAGACGGTCAAGGACTACGAGGACTATGTCGCGCGGCTGCGGCAGCTGCCGAAGATGTTCGACGACACCATCGCGAAGATGCGGCTCGGGATGGCCGACGGGTTGATGCCGCCGAAGTTCCTCCTCGAGAAGGTCGTCACGCAGGCGCAGGGGATCGCGAAGTCGGCGCCGGAGGAGAGCCCCTTCGCGCGGCCGCTGTCGAAGTTCCCGCCTGAAATCGGCGAGGCGGACCGAGCGCGTCTGCGGGAAGCGATGCTGGCGGCGATCCGCGAGTCGGTCCTTCCGGCGTACGCGAAGTTCGAAGCTTTCGTCAAGGGCGAGTACGCACCGAAGGGCCGGACCGAGCCCGGGATGTGGTCGCTTCCCGACGGATCCGCGCGGTACGCCAACGCGGTCAAGCGCTCGACGACGACAGCGATGACTCCCGACGAGATCCACGCGATCGGCCTCTCGGAGGTCGCGCGGATCGAAACGGAGATGAAGGCGATCGCCGGCAAGCTCGGCTTCGACGACCTGAAGAAATTCAACGCCGCCATCGAGAAGGACCCCAAGCGCCACGCCCATTCGCGCGAGGAGATCCTCCAGATCTACCGCGGATACCTCGCCGGCATGAAGCCGCAGCTTCCGAAGCTCTTCGGGCGGCTGCCGAAGGCGGACGTCGAAGTGGACGCGGTCGAGAAGTTCCGGGAGAAGGAAGCCTCGGGCGCGCAGTACAACCAGGGGGCGAAGGACGGCTCGAGGCCCGGCCGGATCATGGTCAACACCTCCGAGCCGGAGTCCCGCAAGACGATCTCGATGGAGTCCACCGCCTACCACGAGGGGAGCCCCGGCCATCACCTGCAGATCTCCATCGCCCAGGAGCTCGAGGAGCTGCCGCCGGTTCGCCAGCAGAGCTTCTACACGGCGTTCGTCGAGGGGTGGGCGCTCTACTCGGAGAGGCTCGGCAAGGACGTCGGCTTCTACAAGGACCCCTATAGCGACTACGGCCGGCTCCAGGATGAGATGCTGCGGGCGATCCGCCTCGTCGTGGACACCGGGTTCCACTCGAAGAAGTGGACGCGCGACCAGGTCGTGGCGTTCTTCCACGACCATTCGGCTGTGGACGAGGTCGAGGTCCAGGCGGAGACGGACCGGTACATCTCCTGGCCGGGCCAGGCGCTCGCGTACAAGGTCGGGCAGATGAAGATCCTCGACCTGCGCGACCGCGCGAAGAAGGAGCTCGGGTCGAAGTTCGACATCCGCCGGTTCCACGACGCGATCCTCGGCGCCGGCGCCCTCCCCATGGACGTCCTGGAAGGTCGGATCAACGACTGGATCGCCTCCGAAAAAACTGGAAAGACCTTGTGAGCGGGAGGCGGGCGGGCGCAAGGCCCGCCCCTACGGCCCCGGGGCCTTAGCTTTCGTCTCTTCGTCTCTTCGTGCCGTAGGGGAGGGGCTTGCCCCTCCCGCCCGGTGGGCGCCCAATTCAATCCGATAGAGTGCCGTTTTCTTGGAGAAACAGGAGTGATGGATGAAAACCAAACGTCTTCTCTTTGCGGGCGCAGTGCTGCTACCCGCCGTGCTCTTGGCCGTGCCCGCTAAGCAGACCGTCGCGAAGCCCGCCGCCGGCAAGGCCCCCACCGTCGCCGAGGCGAAGGCCTTCCTCGACGAGGTGGAGTCAAAGCTCTTCTCCCTCGCGACCGACGCCGGCCGATCCGGTTGGGTGCAGTCCACCTTCATCACCGACGACACGGAGATCCTCGCGGCGCAGGCCAACGAGCGGCTGATCTCCGCCACTGTCGCCTATGCCAAGAAGGCCACGCGCTTCGACGGCGTCAAGCTCCCCGAGGACCTCGCCCGCAAGATGAAGCTCTTGAAGCTCTCGCTGACGCTGGCCACCCCCTCGGACGCGAAGGAGAGCGAGGAGCTGACCCGAATCACCGCCTCGATGGAAGGCGCCTACGGGAAGGGGAAATACTGTCCGCCCGGAAAGGACAAGTGCCTCGACCTCGAGGACATCACCAAGATCATGGCGAACAGCCGCGACAACGCCGAGCTCCTCGACGTCTGGCGCGGGTGGCACGCGATCGCGCCGCCCATGAAGAAGGACTTCGTCCGCTACGTGGAGCTCGCCAACAAGGGCGCCCGGGAGCTCGGGTTTGCCGACAACGGCGCGATGTGGCGCTCCAAGTACGACATGCCTCCGGACGCCTTCGCGAAGGAGCTCGACCGGCTCTGGGAGCAGGTCAAGCCGCTCTACCTCTCGCTCCACGCCTACGTCCGCTGGAAGCTGCGCGAGAAATACGGCGATGTCGTGCCGGAGAAGGGGCCGATCCCGGCACACCTGCTCGGCAACATGTGGGCGCAGACTTGGGACAACGTCTACCCGCTCGTCGCCCCTAAGGACGGCGATCCCGGCTTCGACTTGACCGAGATCCTGAAGTCCCGCAAGACCGATCCCCTCCAGATGGTCCGGTACGGCGAGGGGTTCTTCACCTCGCTCGGGTTCGATCCGCTGCCCAAGTCTTTCTGGGAGCGCTCTCTCTTCACCAAGCCGCGCGACCGCGAGGTCGTCTGCCACGCCAGCGCCTGGGACATCGACAACGTCAACGACCTGCGCATCAAGATGTGCATCGACATCACGACCGAGGACTTCACGACGATCCACCACGAGCTCGGCCACAACTTCTACCAGCGCGCCTACAACACCAAGCCGTTCCTCTTCCGTGACAGCGCCAACGACGGCTTCCACGAGGCGGTCGGCGACACCATCGCCCTCTCGATCACGCCGGAGTACCTCGTCAAGCTCGGGCTCCTTCCGAACGCGCCGGACACCTCCAAGGACATCGGGCTGCTGCTGAAGAAGGCGCTGGAAAAGATCGCGTTCCTCCCGTTCGGCCTCGTCATCGACCAGTGGAGGTGGAAGGTCTTCTCCGGCGAGATCCAGCCTTCCAACTACAACGCGTCCTGGTGGGAGCTGAGGAAGAAGTACCAGGGCATCGCGCCCGGAGCGGCGAGGAGCGAGGCCGACTTCGACCCGGCGGCCAAGTACCACGTCGCCGCCAACGTCCCGTACATGCGGTACTTCCTGGCGGACATCCTCCAGTTCCAGTTCCACCGCGCGCTGGCGAAGACGGCCGGCTGCAGCGAGCCCCTGAACCGCTGCTCGATCTACGCCAACAAGGAGGCGGGCGCGAAGCTCTCCGCGATGCTCTCGATGGGACTCTCGCGCCCGTGGCCCGACGCCCTGGAGGCCCTGACGGGCCAGCGCCAGATGGACGCGACCGCGATCCGCGACTACTTCGCGCCGCTCCAGAAGTGGCGCGACGAGCAGAACAAGGGCAAGCCGCTGGGTTGGTAGCCTCCAGGGACCTTCGCGCCGTCGCGGTCCTGGCGGTGGCCGCCGGGGGAGTCGCGCTCCTCTTCCTCATGCGCTCGGAGGAGGCGGGCCGTGCCACCGCGCCCGGCGTTTCCAGCCTGGCCCTGTTCGACCGCGGCGGCCGCAAGCTTGAGGTCCTGGGGTCCTCGGCCGACTACCTCGTGCCCAGGATCTCTCCCGACGGGACGCGGCTGGCGATGGACATGGTGGACTCCGCCACGCACCGCCGGGACATCTGGCTCTGCGACCTCGAGAAACATTCCTGGAAGCGGCTGACTTCCGATCCCTCGAGCGCCTCCCAGCCGGTCTGGTCCCCTGACGGCCGCCGGCTGGCGTTCTCCTCGACGCAGAAGGGCCCCTCGAACCTCTTCGCGCGGGCCGCGGACGGAAGCGGCGCCGACGAGCTGCTCTACGAGGACGAGAAGACGAAGATGGCGACGGACTGGTCCCCCGACGGGAAGCACATCGCGTACATGTGCACCGAGCGCGAAAGCGAGACGTTCTGGGACATCTGGATCCTGGACGTGGCGCAGCGCAAGGCGGCGCCGCTGCTGGAGACCCGCGCCGTCGAGAGAGGCGCCGTCTTCTCTCCGGACGGATCGTCCATCGCCTACTCCTCCAGCGAGTCGGGAACCGAAGAGGTCTACCTGCGCCCCTTTCCTGGCCCCGGGGAGGCACGGCGGATTTCTTCCGGCGGGGGGATGTTTCCGCGCTTCCGCCGCGACGGAAAAGAGCTCTTCTACGTCGCGCCGGGCAACCGCCTGACGTCCGTGTCCCTCCCGGACGCCGGGACCCCGCGCGAGCTGTTCGCCGCGAAGATGGCCTTCGCCCAGTTCTACGACGTCTCGCCCGACGCCCAGCGTTTCGTGATCAGCCTGACCCGGTGAGGCGGGCGTGAGGCGGGCTACGGCACCACGAGGCTCTCGTCACCCGGTCGTAGGGGAGGGGGTTTGCGGCGGCGAATCCGCCGCATGTCGCGTCCCTCGGCCGCCATCCGCGGCCGACGACGCTCGGGAGTCCCCTCCCGCCCGGTCGTCGCTCTGACGGGTAAGGAAAGACGACAGAAAAACCACGAGCGCAAGGCAGGCATAAGCGGCGGCGAGCTGAAAGGAAGTCGGTGTCGCCTGCCAGGGAAGGAAGAGCGTCCCCTGCGCCGCCGGGGAGTGGATCACTCCGAACAGACAGAGCACCGCCGCGCCCAGGAAGAAGAGGGCACACCTCCGAAGTCGTCCGTCGATCAGGTCCGCGGCGGCGGCGCCCCAGAGAACTGCGGTGATGATGAACCCGCTCGAGAGGAGCTTCAACGTTCCGACCGATTCCGCGATCTCCCCGGAAAGCGAGCCCGTCGGGGAAAGAACGGCGCCGACCTCGAGCCAGATGAGAAATGCGAGCGAGGGAAGGACCGCCAGCGAGACCGCCGCCGCGTGCCGCGCCGGGGTGGCGAGGAAGGCCTGCGCGAGGACCTCCAGGCCGATGTAGATCAGGATGGGCGCGACGGCGGCCGCCGGGATCCAGTCGATCAGGAACGGCAGGTAGCCCAGCACCCCGCCCAGCCCCACGAAGAGACCGGTCGCGACGGCGTAGCCCGCACCGGCGCCCATCTTCTTGTAGGCCGGGTGGCCGATGTAGGGAGTGCTCTCGACGACTCCGCCGCACAGGCCCGCGGCCAGCGTCGCCACGGCCTCCGTCGCGAGGATCGCGCGAGTGTCGTACTCGTCTCCGGCCGCCGCGGCGCTCTCCGTGTTGTCCGTTCCGCCGACGACCGTCGCGACGGAGAACGGCAGCGCGATCGGCAGGTACGCCCACGCCAGCGAAAGGCCACCCAGGAACGCCACGCCCGGCCACGGAAAGGAGACGTGGAGGCCGCCGGCGGCGCCGGAGACCGCGGCAGCGGCGAAGAGTCCCCTCACGCCGGCCGCCTCGAGTGACCACGAGATCGCGGTGGCGACGAGGACCGAGACGAAGGCGCCCGGCAGGCCTCCGGGCAGGCGCACCCGACCCAGCAGCGTCACCAGGATGACCCCGAAGGCGATGAACCCGACGATCGGATTGGCGATCACCTTCAGCATCGGCAGGACCCCGATCAGGGCGATCCCCGCCCCGCCGATCGACCCGAGTAGAGCCGCGCGCGGCACCGCCCGCCGGACGGCGTTGCCGGCGAAGGCCAGCCCGAGCTTGATCACCCCGAGGAGGACTGTGACCGCCATCCCCGTCTTCCACGTCAGCTCGGCGTCGCCGGTCGCGGCGTAAGCCGGGCCCAGCACTGCGAACGCCATGCCGAAGACGCTAGGCGCGTTGATCCCAAGCGGCATCGCCGTGACGTCGTCGCGCCCCGTCCTCCGCGCCAGCCGCCGAGCCATCACCGCGTAGATCAGGTCTCCGACGAGAACGCCGACGGCCGTGCCCGGGACCATCCGGTAGAGAACGATGTCACGGGGAAAGTGAAACGCGCCGACCAGGATCGCCGTGAGGATGACGAGGTTGGCGACGTTGTCGAACATCAGGGCGAAGAACGCGTTCGCGTCCCCCGCGCGAAACCACCGATAGCCGCTCACGCTCAGTCGTCCAGCCGCGCTCCCGAGAAGAGCGGCTGCCCCGCGAGCGCCGTGCGGAAGCCGTACACGGCGATCGCGGCGAGGACCAGGAGCAGGAAGAGCGAAGTCCCCGCGTACCAGGCCGAGGAATCCGTGGTCAACGCGAAATTCAGAAAGTGTGCGAAGTAGTCCTCGACGACCAGAACGAGCAGTCCGAAACGGAGGAAGAAGACGATGTAGGCGATGGTCACCAGGACGCCGGCGATCACGGAGATCGGCCCCCCAACGAGGAAGTTGTAGATCGACACGAAGATCGTCAAGGCGCAGGCGGCGAGCCAGTCCTTCTTCAGAATCGCCCGGAAGATCGTAAACAGGAAAACGAGCGCCACCGCGCCGAACATGGAAACGCCCACGGCTCCGAACAGGTGCGCGGCTACCTGCCGCGGCCCGAGGAGCGTTTGAGGAAAGACAAAGCCGGGGGCTTTCGGTGTCGCCTCGATCGACTGACGCGCGATCGCGGCGGCTTCCCAGATAACGGCCTCGACCGTGCCGAGGAGGGCTCCCGCCAGGATCACGCGTCCGACCAGCGGATCGGTCAGGCGCCCCGAGAGCAGGCGGGTCCAGGCGATGAGCGAATCGGGCCAGCGCCGGCGGAGAATCGGCTCGAGCGCGACGTACAGCAGCCATCCGAGGCTGGCGGCGAACAGCGCGAAACCCGCTCCGGCGAGAAACAGGGGGAGCTCCGAGACGCTCGCGACATGGCGCGCGTAGAGCGCCCACCCGAGCATGCCGCAGCAGAACAGGAACGCGGCCAGGCGCGCCGCCCCGCGCCGGTCGCCGCGTCCGAGGCGCAGGTTTCGCCGGGCGGCCAGCGAGCCGGCCACGATGAGAAGGAACAGGACGCTGACGGCGAACGGCTCGAAGACAGCCTCCTGTCCCGTCGGCTCGGAAACCGCGGATAGCGGCGGCCGGGACCACGGCCCGGTCAGCTCGAAAAAGACCGGCCTTCCCGCGAGGGCGGCCGCCTCGACATGCATCGCCCGGTCGGGCCGTTTCGGCTTGCTTTCCGCCCAGGCTTCGCGGCTGTCCGCATAGAACGGGGGCAGCCATCGGGGTTCGGTCTTCGCGAAGTCCGCCGCGTCCAGGCCCGCCAGCGAAAAGAGCGCGGACCAATCCGGCGCCGCGGCCGAAGTGGGTGCCGGCGAAGACGGGACGGCCTCGAAGCGGGTCAGCCGGCCGACGGTGTCCAGCTCCACGCCGATCATCCCGCTGCGCGACATCGGCGGGTCGGATTCCGAAAGGGTCCACCAACCGAAGCCGTCGCCGCGGAAGCGCTCGGGAATCAGGCGGGAGGGGCTCTGGCGGTACCAGAAATAAACCACCGCCGGCCGAACGGCGGCCAGGTCCTTCCAGCGGTCTCGCGACTTGTCGTGCGCCTCGACCCACCGAGAGTAGTCTTGCCTCGGCTCGATCCCCCACGCCGTGTCGGCCGGCTTCTCCGGGTACCCGAGCTTTCGCACGACCTCCTGGGAGCGCTCGACCAGCGCGTCGGGCGGCTTCTCCAGCGGCACCTTCCCGTGAAGGTAGGCTCGGGGCGAGAGCCAGGCCACGAGCGCGATCCCGGAGAGGGTCGCCGCGAGGAATCCCAGCGCCGGCGCCGGCTTCATCGCCCCGGTTTCGCCAGCCGCCGCGACCATCTCGGGCGAGGGCGTTTCCCCGGCCGCGATCGCCGCGGCGAGCGGGTCGCCTCCGGGGAGGGCCGCGGCGACGGCGGCGGCGGAGCGGGGCCTCTGCCCCGGCTCCTTCTCCAGGCAGCGCAGAATGACGCGCTCGACCGCCGGGTCGATCTCCCGCGCCACGGCGGAGGGAGACGTCGGCGGCTCCTGCGAATGGACGCGCCGCCACTCGGCGAGCGTGGCCGCCTCGAAGGCTTTCTTTCCGGTGAAGAGCTCGTAGAGCACGAGACCCAGGGCGTAGAGGTCGCTCTGGACCGAGGAGCCCTTCCCCGCGAGCTGCTCCGGGGCCATGTAGGCGGGAGTCCCGGAGACCTCGGCGCCTCTGGCGTCCTCGCCCGCCGCGACGGCGAGCCCGAAGTCCGTGATCCGCGCTCGGCCGCGGCCGTCGATCATGACGTTGCCCGGTTTCAGGTCCCGGTGGAGGACTCCCTTGTCATGCGCCGCGGCGAGGCCGGCGACGATCTCCCGCGCGATCTCGACGGCCCGTTCGCCGGAGAGCCGCCCGATGCGGCGCAGGAGCGACGCGAGGTCCTCGCCGTCGATGTGCTCCATCGAGAGGAAGAGCCGGCCGCCGATCTCGCCGACGTCGTAGACCCGGCAGACGTTGGGGTGTGAGACCTGGCGTGCGTGGCGCACCTCCGCGTAGAAACGTTCGACCAGGCCTCGATCCGAGACGAACCGGTCGGAGAGGAACTTCAAGGCGACCGGTTGGCCGAGCTTCATGTCGTCGGCTCGATAGACCTCACCCATGCCGCCGCGGCCGATCAGGCCGACAATCCGGTACCGCTCGCCGAGCACCGCGCCCGGCTCGAAGCCTCTCGGGTGCCCGGGATCGGAGTCGGCCAGGCGGCCGACCGGCGTCGAGGAAGGCGCGCGCCGCAGGGCCGCGGCGGCCTCGGAGGGTGTGGCCAGCGCCGTCGGCATCCGCGAGACCGAGCTCACCTCCCGGCCGCACGAGGAGCAGAAGCGCGCCGACGCCTCCAGGTCCGCCGAGCAGATAGGACAGCGTGTCAAGTGCGCCGAACTGTACCCCAGCCGGCGTCGCTCAGTGTTCGTACTCGAGAAGACCGGTGTGGGCGATGAGCGGCTGTCGGCGCTGGGCGGTCGCTACGCGACCGGCGCCGAAAGAGTTCAAGACGAAGGCCAATGCAGTCGACCTCTCTTGAGCTTGTGCGGGTAGTTTCATTGACCGTAATCGAGAAGACCAGTATGTGCGATGAGCTTCCAGTCCTGGTCAGTTTTCGTGTAGATCTTGCAGGCCCGCCCCTTCCAGTGGAAGTCCTTGCCCGTCGCGCGGTCGCGCCAGAGCGTGTCCACGTCCACGACGGCAAAGGCGCCATCTCCTTCGCGCGAGGCAACGATCTTCTCGATCCGCCTCTTGTTGTGGACGAGGTCGTGCGTGTCGAAAAGCTCCTGCCAGGAGCGGCGCCACCGCGCCGCGTCGTAGCGCCCGAAAGGCATCACCCAGAGGGCAGGATCGTGCGAGGCCGCGTCGGGCGGCCAGGGCCAGACCATGTCGGGATGGAAAATCGAGACCAGGGCGTCCGCGTCCTGGCGGTCCCACGCCCGCGTCTCGCGGTGGATCATCTCCTCGATTTCCCGCTCGACGTCTCTCATGAAATAGAAAAGGGGCGGCCGGCACCCTGTCCGGCCGCCCCGAAGAGGTTCCTTAGAAGCTGACCCGGACGCCGAACTGGAACTGCCGCGGATCGCCGGAGCCTTCCTGAACCGTTCCGTCGAAGTTGAAGACGAGGTTCGTGACCGCCGGTTTCTTGGTGTTCTTGGAGTTGAAGAGGTTGAAGCCTTCGACCGACGGCTCGATGATCACGCCGCTGCCGACGTCGAAGGGACGCGAGAGGCGCAGGTCGAAGGAAGAATACTGGTTGTCCTTGAATCCGAGGTTCCTGCGGGTCACGGTGCCGTCCTTGTTGATGCGGTCCTGCGGCGTGGTGGTCGGAACGCCGGCCGCGGTGACGTCCAGAGGCTGATGCGACCGATATTGATAGCGGAAGTTCGCCGAGATGTCGCCGGGGGCGATCCATAGCAGATAGGAGTTGATGCGGTGGGGCTGGTTGCGGTCGGACCAGCTCCACTCCTTGGAGAACTCGGATTTCGGGTCTGACGGATCCTCGTGGATCTTGGCGTAGCGGAAGGTGAACGGATCGCGCTCGTTGTCGTCGTCGGACTTGTCCCCCGAGTACGTGTAGTTGATCTGGAAGCCAAGGCGGTCGGAGAAGCGCTTGGAGAGGCCGAACGTCCAGCCCCAGTACCGGCTCGATGCCGTGGACTCGACGGTGGTCAGCGTGCTGACGCCGTTGGTCCCGTTGGGCTCGAGCCCGGTGCTCCAGGGGGATCCCAGCTCCACCGCGTTGCGATCCACGAAACGGGTCAGGTGCGTCGTCTTGGCGTAGTTGTACTTCACCAGGAACGCAAGCCCGGTCATCACCTCGCGCTCTGCCGAGGCGCTCCACGCGAACGTCCGGGGGTTCTGGAAGTCCGTGTCGGTGACGAAGACGCCGGGGTGGTCCGGGGTGCCGGTCGTCTGCGAGGCCGGCAGAAGGTTGGGGTACGCCGGGGGCAGCGGCCCGCCGAAGTTGCGGAACGTGCTGTCGCGGTAGATCGACTGCCCGAGGCTGCCGTTGGTCGAGCGGGTCGAGGCGAGCACCAGGCCCGGGATGCGCGCATAGAAGAGACCGGCATTTGCCCGGAAGACGGACTTTCCGTCGTCCCACGGGTCATAGGAAATTCCGAACCGCGGTTGCCACATCTTCCAGTCCGAGGGGATATTGCCGTCGGAGGGGAAGGTCTGCCCCTTCACGGTCTTGCCGATGAAGGGAGCGAAGAAGACCTGGTCCGCGGGCGTGATCGGGTCGGGCTCGATCTGCGCCTCCCAGCGCAGTCCCACCTGGACCGTCAGGTTGCGCATGGGCTGCCAGAGGTCCTGGATGAAGACCGCCGGCTCGCGCTGGACGATCTTCTGCGTCCCCGCCTCGTCCACCGTCAGCCCGCCGACGCCCGCCTGCTGCAGATAGAAGATGACGGGGCCCGTCACCGTCTGTCCCGCCGGGCACTTCCCGTTCGGCGAGGAGCCGCCGCCGGAGCACTCGACATAGTTGGGGTTGTTGGCGTAGGCCAGGAAGCCCGCTGTCGAGCTGAACTTAAAGATGCCGTTGCCGAACCCGCGGAAGGTCTGGGCAGACGCGACGTCGTTGTACTCGACGCCCGCCTTGAAGTAGTGATTGCCCATCACGTAGGAGACGTTGTCGACGACCTGGACGCGCGTGTCGTGGTAGTCCACCGGGATGAAGAAGGGCATGCCGAACCGGTAGCCCTTGACGAAGTCGAAGGCGGTGTCCGGCAGCGGCCGGTTAGCACCGGTGCCGTCGGTAATGATCGGGCCGTTGTAGGGCCGCGGCCGCTCCTCCCGCGCCCACTGCAAGCGCAGTTCGTTGGAGAATTGCGCGGAGAAGGAGGAAAGCGCCGTGAGCGTCCCGGCGTAGGAGTAGTCCTTCTCGTCGGCGTTGGCGCTTCGGCCCCACGAGTCCACGTCGAAGGTGCCGTTGTTCTGGTCCGCCCACGTGTAGTTGAAGCGCCCGGTGATCAGGTGCTGGGAAGCCGCCTGCCAGTCGATCTTCCCCAGGAAGACCCGCGCGTCGTTGGAGCGTTCGATATCGCCGTTCTCGTCGGGGCTGCCGAGCTTCGCGTATTGCGCGACGACGGACGGCTCGATGCGGTTGGGGTCCACCTGCTTGGTCGAGCGGGCGCGCTGGCCGTCGAACGCTCCGAAGAAGAAGACCTTGTCTCGCTGGATCGGCCCGCCGATCGTGGCGCCCAGCTGTCCCTGGTTGAAATCGAATTCCGGCTTGGCGTTGCCCTTGTCGTCGAGCGGCCGCGCCGCGAAGTTGTGGTCCTTGTAGTAGAGGTGTCCGCTTCCGTGGAGGTCGTTGGTGCCCGACTTCGTCACAACGTTGACGAACCCGGAGGAGGACCTCCCGAACTCGGCGTTGGCTCCATCGGCGACGACGACCATTTCCTGGATCGCGTCGAGGTTGAAGGTGAAGGCGGGCCTCTGGCCTCCGCGGTACTCGCCGAAGAAGGGGTTGTTGAAGTCGGCGCCGTCCACGGAGACGTTGTTCTGGATCCCCTTCTGGCCGTTGACGATCAACTGCTCGCCGTCGGGGCTCTGCACGGTCGAGACGCCGGGCGTCAGCTTGGTGAAGTCGATGAAGTTGTGCTGGAGGTTGGGGAGGTTGTTGACCGCCTTCTCCTCGATGTAGGTCGCTCCCGCCGTCCGCGCCTGCTCGACGACCGGAGCCTCCGCGCTGACGCGGACCTCCTGCTTGACCGACGAGAGCTCCATCTTCAGGTCCGTGAGGAGGATCGTCTGTCCGAGGTCGAGCTTCAGTCCGTCGCGGACCAGCGTCGCGAACCCCGTCAGGGTGACGGTGACGCGGTACGGTCCCAACGGCGCCTGCAGCATGCGGAACCGTCCGCGTTGATCCGTCGTGAACGTCTGTTCGAAACCGGTCGCGACGTTGCGGACCGCGACGGACGCGCCGGGCAGGGGACTTCCGTTGGGGTCCGTGACCTGTCCCTCGATGACACCGGAGGTCGCCTGGGCCTGGGCTTGAATCCTGGGAACGAAGCAAACGGTGATGAGCAGACCAAGCAGAGCAACGCGCCCGAGCTTCAGCATAGAAATCTCCTTCCTTACGCGAATCTCCCGAACCACCCGCGAAAACGGATGGATGAATTCTTTGCTCTTTCTCCGTGAAGTCAAGATGAACATTAGGCACGCTCGGACGCGCTGTGCCATTCGGTCGCGTCCTTCTGAAGGCGATGACGCCCTGCTGCGAGGGCGCGCGGGTGGCGGCGCACGAGGCCCCACCGCCAGCGCGGAGGGCCGGCGAAAACCGCGGTTCGTCAGCGAACCAGAAGAGACCGGCCCGAGCACTGCCGGGGGGTGTGCGACAGCAGGACCCGACCGACCGACCGTTTCGCCCGGAGTCACGGGTGGGAGCAATGGCCGGTAAGAGACAGACTCGTAATGGGTTAGCCGGACTTCTTTTCCACAACGGATCGGGGCGGGGGGGCGTCTAAGTAGGTGGTTGAGGTGGAAAGGAGTGGGCTTTGGCACCGCGTTGGAAGATCGTTCGCAGGTCGCTTATCTCGCGAAGGAGGAGCTTCTGTCCGAGTCGGATCGCCCCGGTGAGCCGCGGCCGCAGGACGATGAGTCTCTTCTCGATGGGATCCGCGCGGGCGACGTCTCCGCGTTCGAGCGGCTCTACGAGGTCCACGGGGCGCGCATGAAGAGCGTCGCCGCGAACCTGCTCGGCAGCGCGCCCGACGCCGAGGACGCCGTCCAGGAGACCTTCCTGAAGATCTACCGCGGCGCGGCGGCCTTCCGCGGCGCCGCGCGCCTCTCGACCTGGATCTACCGCGTTCTCGTCAACACCTGCTACGACCTGATGCGCAAGAAGCGCCGCCGTCCCCTCGAAGTCGTGGAGACCGGGTCGGATGGCGAGACCATCGAGTTCCAGGCCCCGGCGTCGGACCTCTCCCTGCGGCTCGCGCTCGAGGCTTCGGTCAAGGAGCTCGAGCCACGCCGGCGCTCCGCCTTCGTCCTCTACGCCGTGGAGGGGTTCTCGCACCGCGAGGTGGGCGAGATCCTGGGAATCCCCGAGGGGACCTCCAAGGCGCTTCTCTTCGAGGCGCGCCGGGACCTCCAGAGGCGCCTTTCGGCTTCGGGAAGCGGAAGGCAGGCGACGCCTTGACGGAAGAGCGCTGCCGGCGATTCGAGGTCGCGCTCTCGAAGGGCGAGGAGGCGATCGCGGCGCTGGAGAAGCACGCCCTCTCCTGCGCGGACTGCGGCGAAGCCATGCGCCTGTGGAAGGGGATCCCCGAGGCCGCGCCGTCACTGAAGAAGAGCTGGGAGACCCCAGGCCTCTTTCCGGCCGTTGCCCGCGCGATCGAGACGGAGAAAGCGAAGCCGGCGCCGGCGCCCACGCCGCGGCGGCGCCTGTCCTGGATCCCGATCGCTGCAGCCGCGTCGCTCTTTGTCCTCTCGATGGTCGGGCTCTATGTCTTCAAGCCCGGAGAGTCCGCGCGCGACCCGCTCGCCCGGCCCTCCTTCGGCAAGGAGCCCTTGATCGGCGAGGATACGCTGAAGGAAGTCGAGACCGCCGAGTCGAATTACCTGAGCTCGATCGCCAAGCTCTCGAGCCTCGCCGAGGCCCGCATGGCCAACTCCGAGAACCCCGTCTACGCGAGCTACCGGGAGAAGCTGCAGCTTCTCGATTCCGCCATCGCCGACCTGCGCTCGCAGCTCGAAAGCAACCAGTTCAACACCCACCTGCGCAAAGAGCTCCTGGCCATGTACCAGGAGAAGAAGCGCACGCTCGAAGAAGTCGTCAAAGAGGTCAAATCATGAACGCACGCCGAAGATTCGTTTTCTCCGTCGCCGCCCGGGCGGCCCTCGCCGCGGTTCTTTTCGGGACGGCCCTTCCCGCCCTCGCGGACAACCGCGAGGAGGTGACCCGGACCGTCCAGAAGACCCTCCCGCTGAAGGCGGGCCAGAAGCTCACCGTCGAGCACACCAACGGGGACGTCCGCGTCCACGCGGCCTCGCAGTCCCAGGTATCCATCGATGCCCGCATCCGCGTCTCCGCGAGGGACCGCGCCGAGGCGGAGAAGTTCTCCAACGAGATCGCCATCGAGATCGAGCCCTCCGCCGCGGGGGTGTCCGTGAGGACGCGCTACCCGCAGCACGACCGCGGGATGGGGATGTTCCATAACATCTCCTATTCGGTGGATTACGAGATCACGATGCCGGAATCGGCGGAGCTTTCGGTGCGCAATCGCTTCGGCGACGTCGAGATCGAGAAGCTCAAGGCTGCCGCCGACGTCGTCAACGGCAACGGCAAGGTCACCTTCCGCTCGGGCAAGGGGAGGCAGCGGCTGGAGAACGCGTTCGGCTCCGTCGAGGTCATCTCCAACGCCGGCGACGTGACGATCGTCAACTCCAACGGCGCGGTCACCGCCAGCGACATCGAGGGAGACCTCGACATCCGCGGGCGATTCGGGAAGGTCCTCGTCACTCGAGCGGGCAAGCGGTGCCAGGTCACCAACACCAACGGCGACCTCTCGGTCACGGACGTGAAGGGGGACGCGAACCTGAACAACTCCTTCGGACGCGTCGAGGTCCGCGGCGTGGGCGGCACGCTCGAGGCCCGTGCCACCAACGGGGCGGTGACGGCCGAGAACATCGCCGGCCGCGCGAGCCTGACCGCGAGCTTCGGGTCGGTCTCCTTCGCCGACATGAAGAGCGGGGTGGAGGTCTCGGGAAACACCTGCCGGGTCTCGGGCCGGAAGGTGGCCGGCCAGGCGACCATCAAGAACACGTTCGGTGGCGTGGAGCTGACCGACGTCACCGGGTCGGCGGACGTCGAAAACTCCAACGGGCGGATGATCGTGCGCGACGTCAAGGGCTCGGCGAAGCTGACCAACCAGTTCGGCGAGATCGACGCGTCGGGAATCGGCGGCGAGGCGGTCGTCTCCAACAGCAATGCGCGGATCACGCTGGCCGACGTCTCCGGATCGGCGGACGTGACCGGCTCCTTCGGATCCGTCAACGTCTCCCGCGTCAAGAAAGGCGTCAAGATCGTCACGGCCAACGGCGGGGTTCACCTCTCCGAGGCGGGGGGGGCCTCCTCCATCCGCACGAGCTTCGGGGCCGTCGAGGCGTCGAGGATCGGCGGCGATCTGACCGTCGAGAACTCCAACTCCACCGTGCGCGCCTCCGACATCAAGGGCGGAGCGTCGGTGCGCACCACCTTCGGCGCGATCGTGGTGGACGGTATCCAGGGAAAGATCGAAGTGGACAACCAGAACGGCGCGGTGGACCTGAAAGGCGGGCAGACGTCGGGCTGTCAGGACATCAACGCGAAGACGTCCTTCGCGCCGATCCGGGTGGCGGTCCCCGACGGCGCCGGCTACACCGTCGCCGCGCGCACCTCCTTCGGAAAGGTGCGGAGCGAGGTCCCGATCACCTCCACCGGGAGCCTCTCGGAGGAGGGGATCAACGGAAAGATCGGCGACGGCCGCTGCCGCCTCACCCTGACGAACTCCAACGGGAATATCGACCTGATGAAGACGAAGTGATTCGACGGTCGACAGTCAATAGTCGACAGCCAGCTTCGAGCTCCTCTAAGACCTTCGCCTACGGCGCAACTTGAAGAAGACGTAGGTGCCGATGCCGGCGAGTACCGCGACGCCGAAAAGAAGGAGCCCCGCGCGCCCCATCGCGTGGATGACCCGCTCGAAGTTTGACCCGGCGACGTAGCCCAGAAGCGCGGACCCCGTGCCCCAGATCACCCCCGCGGCCGCGCTCCATGGAAGAAACCTTCGGTACGGCATCCTCGCCACGCCCGCCGCCGGCGGCACGAATGTGCGCAGGAACGCCACGAACCGTCCGAGAAACACGGCGGGCGCCCCCCTTCGCTTGATCCACGCCTGCGCCTTTGCCCAGCGCTTCTTGAGCCTCTTGTGCGAGACGTTCTCGCCGTAGCGGCGCCCCAGGAAGTAGCCGATCGAGTCGCCGAGGATCGGCCCCGCGACTCCCGCCGCGATGACTCCCCCCAACGGAACGTGCTCCCGCGACGCCAGGACTCCTCCGAGGACGACGGCCACCTCGCCGGGCAGAAGGAACCCGATGAAGAGCGCGGTCTCCGCGGCCGCGAGGAAGAAGACCGCCCCGACCGCCCAGGGCCCGGGGATCGACAGGAAGGTGTGGATCCAGCGCTCGAGCATTCTCCGTTCGTCACCCTTCGGAGGGCCAATCCCTCCTTCCCGCCCTCAGGCTCACCAGCGATGCCAGGCGGGATGCCCCTCCTTTACCGCAACGAACGTGCCGCGGCAGGTCGCCGTGATCCGGCCCCCCGCCTCGAGCGTGGCCTCCACCACCGCCCGGTCTTCCGTGGACTCGACGACATGCCCCCGCAGCGTGACCGGCCCGCCGCTCGGCGTCGGGCGCTTCAACACCACGTGGAAGTCCGCGGTCACGGTCGAGGGGAGATCCTCGCTGCCCGACGCGTTCATCAGGTGCCAGGCCGCGGTCCAGTTGCTGTGGCAGTCGAAGAGAACGCCGATGATGCCGCCGTTGACGACGCCGTCCCAGGCCTCGTGGTGCTTCTGTGGCAGCCAGTCGCAGACGACCTCGCCGCCCGACACGTAACTCTTGATCCTGAGGCCCTTGTCGTTGGCGGGACCGCACCCGAAGCAGCGGTTGGTCGGCGCGTACCGGTCCTGAAGGCTCTCCACGTCGGCTCTCTCGATTGATTCGAATGGCTCATCCGGCGCGGCCGGAAGCCCGATCACTATAATCCCGCTCTCGCCGGGAAAGCCTTGCCCTCCGAGAGCGGAAGGAGAGGCGCCGATGGAGATTCACGAGGTACCTACGATGTCGACGATGCCGCCGCCAGCAATTCCCGAGACGACGACCAAGAAGGAAACGATCACGATCACCGATCACCGGACGGGAAAGGCCTACGACATCCCGGTGACGGATGGAACGATCCGGGCGATGGACCTTCGCCAGATCAAAACCGGGCCGGAGGACTTCGGCCTGATGTCCTATGACCCGGCGTTCCTCAACACGGCCTCGTGCAAGAGCAAGATCACGTTCATCGACGGCGACAAGGGGATCCTTCGCTACCGCGGGTATCCCATCGAACAGCTCGCCGAGAATTGCACGTACCTCGAGGTGGCCTACCTGCTGCTCTACGGGGAGCTGCCCGACCGCCGCCAGTACGAGGAGTGGGAGCGCTCGATCACGTTCCACACGATGATCCACGAGTCCCTGAAGAAGTTCATGGACGGCTTCAACTACGACGCGCACCCGATGGGGATGCTCATCGCGACCGTCGGCGCCATGTCCACCTTCTACCCGGACGCGCACAACATCCACGATCCGGCCTCGCGCACCAAGCAGACCTATCGGCTGATCGCCAAGATGCCGACGCTCGCGGCTTTCGCGTACCGGCACGCCATGGGGATGCCGTACGTGTACCCGGACAACAGCCTCTCCTACGCCGAGAACTTCCTGAACATGCTCTTCAAGATGCCGTCGGAGAGCTACAAGCCCAACCCGATCATCGCCAAGGCCCTCGACGTCCTTTTCATCCTCCACGCCGACCACGAGCAGAACTGCGGGACGCACGTCATGCGGGGCATCGGCTCCTCGCATCCGGACCCCTACTCGGCGGTCGCCGGCGCCGCCGCGGCCCTCTACGGCCCGCTGCACGGCGGCGCCAACGAGGAAGTCCTGAAGATGCTGAACGAGATCGGCTCGAAGGCGAATGTCCCGGCCTTCATCAAGGAGGTCAAGGAGGGCAAGGGCGAGAAGAGGCTCATGGGCTTCGGGCACCGTGTCTACAAGAACTACGACCCGCGCGCCAAGATCATCAAGCGGATGGCCGACGAGGTCTTCGACGTCACGGGCCGCAACCCGCTTCTGGACATCGCGCTGGAGCTCGAGCGGATCGCCCTCCAGGACGACTACTTCGTCAAGAGGAAGCTCTATCCGAACGTGGACTTCTACTCCGGCCTGATCTACCAGGCGATCGGGATCCCGACGCCGGCCTTCACGGTGCTCTTCGCGATCCCGCGCACGTCGGGGTGGATCTCCCAGTGGCAGGAGATGCTGGCCGATCCCGAGCAGAAGATCGCGCGCCCGCGCCAGGTCTACGTGGGGCAGGACGAGCGAGAGTTCGTTCCAATCGACAAGCGGTAAGTCCCGGCCTCAGGGCTTCTTCGTTTTGGACGCGAGGCGGTCGAGCGTCTCGTTCCAGACGCCCTCGTACTCCTTCAGGACTTCCGGGTGCCCGGCGAGGCCGCCGTGCACGGCGGTCAGCTTCGTCGCGCCGCCGGTCATCGGCTCGAGGCGAAGCTCGACGCTGTTGCGCAGGTCGGGATGGACGGAGGAAAACCAGGTCATCTGGAGCCTTCGCCCGGGCTCGACCGCCTGGTACTGCCCCTTGACCCATCCGGTCTCTCCCGACGGTCCCTGAAAGTCCAGCCGGTACTCGCCGCCGGGCCGCAGGTTCACGTGCGCCCGAGTCAGCCCGCCGGCGCCGCCCCACCAGCGGAGCAGCTCCGCCGGCTCCGTCAGCGCGCGGAAGACCTCGTCGGGAGATGCGGCGATCTCGCGGGCGATTTTCACCGAATCCTTCTGCCATCCTGCGGGCGGTTTCCTCTGCATCGAGGGAATTATGCGGCCTAGAATGCCGACCGCATGACTCCCGGCCAGACCGCGCTCCTCGTGGCCTCCTCGGCGGGGGCCGGCGTGATGAACGCGATGGCCGGCGGTGGAACGATCCTGACCTACCCGGCGCTCCTCTTCTCGGGCGAATCCGCCATCACCGCGAACGCGACCTCGACCGTGGCGCTGTGGCCCGGCGCCGCAGCGAGCCTCTACGGCTACCGGCGCGAGGTAGCCGATCATCGGGACTGGCTTAAGACGCTCTTTTTTCCGAGCCTCGTCGGCGGGGCGTTGGGAGCGGTCCTCCTGCTGCGGACGCCGGTAAAGACTTTCGCGGGGCTCGCGCCGTTTCTCATTCTCTTCGCGACGGTCCTCTTCATGGTGCAAGGAGTCGTGGCCCGCTGGGCGCAGAGGACCGGCCGCGAGCAGGGAGGCCGCACTCCCGGCAAGCTGATGGCTGCCATGGCATACCAGTTCTTCGTCGGCGTCTACGGCGGTTACTTCGGCGCCGGCATCGGGATCCTGATGCTCGCGGTGCTCGGGTTCCTGGGCCTCTCGGACATTCACGCCGCCAACGGGGTCAAGAACTTCTTCGGGATGTGCATCAATGGCCTGGCCGCCGGCTACTTCATCTTCCGCGGCGCCGTGAACTGGCCGGCGGCTCTGATCATGACCGCCGGCGCGATCGCCGGAGGCTACGCCGGAGCCGGCTTCGCCCGAAGAATCGGCCGCGAGAAGGCCCGCGCCGCCGTCGTCGTCATCGGGTTCCTGGTCGCGGCGATCCTCCTCGTCCAACAGTCGCGGTGAACCGGCTCCTGATCCTCTCGGTCCGAGCCGGCGCCGGCCACACGAAAGTTGCCGAGGCGCTCGAGGAGGCCGCGAAGTCGCGCTGGCCGAAGGCGCAGGTCAAGCACGTGGACATCCTCGACTTCACCGGGAGCATCTACAGGGAAGGCTACGTGCAGAGCTACCTCGAGATGGTCAATCACGCCCCGGAGCTGTGGGGGTACCTGTACCGCGCGAGCGACCACCGCCCGCGGCACGGCATCCAGGAAAAGATCGTCCGCCTCTTCGACCGGCTGGAGTTCGCGCGCTTCCGACGCTTCGTGCGCGACTACCGGCCCGACGCGGTCCTCTCGACCCACTTCCTCGCCGCGCAGGTCTTCGCGCCATACCGGCGGCGTGGCCGATACCGCTTCCCGCTGGCGCTCGTGATCACCGATTTCGACGTCCATGCGTACTGGATCCAGCCGACGGCGGATCGTTTCTTCGTCGCGACCGCGGAGCTCGCCGCGCGGCTCTCCGAGCAGGGGATCGCTTCGAAGAGGGTCTCCGAGACCGGCATCCCGGTGAGGAGCGCCTTCACGAGGCGTCGCAATCGGGCGCGGGAGCGAAAGCGCCTGGGGCTGAAGGATGGCCGACCCGTGGTGCTCCTGATGTGCGGCGGATCGGCCGAATCGCTCACCGAGACGGCGTCGCGCGTCCTCGCGGCAGGCCGGGTGCAGGTCCTCGCCGTCGCCGGACGTAATCCGAAGGCCCAGGACGCTTTTCGCTCGGTCCGGGTACCGCGGCAATCCTCGCTCCGCGCCCTGGGGTTCGTCGAGGACATGGCGTCGCTCATGGCGGCCTCCGACGTTTACGTCGGGAAGTCCGGCGGCTCGACGACCGCCGAGTGCCTCGCGATGGGACTCCCGATGATCGTGTGCGATCCCATTCCCGGCCAGGAGGAGCGAAACTGCGACTACCTTCTCGAAGCCGGCGCCGCGGTCAAGGCCTACGGCCCCGCCTCCGTCACCTTCAAGCTCGCCTCCCTACTCTCCGACCCCGCACGGCTGCGGCAAATGAGATCGGCGGCGCTCCAGGCCGCCCGCCCGGACGCCGCCTCCAGCGTCCTCGAGATCCTCGCGCGGGCGTCTTAGCCTCGCCGTTTCCTGCGCCGAAACCGTTCGAGCTCTTCCAGAAAGACCTCAAAGCGCGGAACAGCTCTTTCCTGCTCGCTCCAGTCTCGAATCCTCCCCAGGTCCACGCGCCCGCGAGCCGCGATCCGGACGGCGACCTCGAGGCCCTGCCGGTCGTTCCAGTGAAAGAAGCTGGACAGCCGGTCGCGGCAGGAGTCGGTCGGCGAAAGGAGGCGCAGGCGGGTTTTGCCCGAACGGATCTCGACCGGCTCGATTCGGTAATCAGCGCCAATCCCAAGGGGACCTGGCGGAAACTCGACGTAATACCGGCTGAGAGGGTGGAAGTACTGGATCCCGCGTCGTGCGAATCCGATCGAAGCCATCGCGTCGTCCAGTTGGCCCTGGCTTCCGGGACTTTGAAGAATGAAATCCAGATCGACCGATTGATACGCCCCGGAAGTGTAGATCGAAGCACACCCCCCGCCGGAGAGAACCGCTCGCAGGCCTTGACTCTCAAGCGCCCCCGAAACGGCCAGCGCGACTTCCCGAGCGGCCGACCGGCGGGTGATCTTCACAGAGGCTTGCCGGTCCGCCTCGGCCGCCGGCGGATACGGGAGATCTTGTCCCGCAACTCGTCTTCGGGCTCCGACAGACGCCAGAGATACCGGTTCAGATCGTCGGCCGCGAAGTACCTGGGATTGATTCGAAAGACGCGAGTCCTCCCGACGTTTCGGCCGGCAACGAGCCCGTCCAGTTCGAGGCTACGGATCGCCTTGAGGACTCCCGACGGAGGGGCCTCCAGAATTCGGGCCAGCTCCCGCGGGTAGCTCTCCTCCAGGAGACGCAGAGCTAGAAGGACCCGCGTCCGCGTCCAGCCTCCGAACGGGGAAGATCTCCCGATCACCATAGGTGATCATGAGAACACTAAAGGTGAACATAGTCAATAGGTCACTCGCGGTAGAGCCAGGCGCCGGCGATGGTGGAGAGGAGCGTCGCGGGGAGGGAGAAGAGGGCGGAGAGGGTGATCAGCTTCTGCGGGAGAAGCTCCATCGAGCCGGTCGCCAGCGAGAAGGTCGCGTGGACGAAGAGCCAGACGGCGAAGCCGGCGCGCAGCGCGGTGACCCAGCCCGGGCCGTAACGCGGGCGGATCGCGGCGTAAAGCCAGATCGTCGCGATGCCGATCACGAAGCTCCAGAGGATGTGCAGGAGGAAGACCGCCGGAGTCGGCTTGAAGTTCTTCATCACTTCCTGCCATTCCGACCGCATCATCAGGTCCAGCGGCGCCTGCAGCACGTTGACGAGAATCCCCGCCACGATCCCGCCCACGACGACCCGTCCCCAGTTGATCTTTCCCATCTCTCCTCCTACGTCTTTCTCAGGCGAAAGGAAGGTCGGTCGTTGGTTCTGGACCCTCCGGCGCCGGCTCGCCGTCCTCCGAGAGGCCGTGCAGCGAGACGCCGAGGAGGCGCACGGGGCGCTTCGATGCCTCGGTCTTCTCGAGGAGTCCCTCCGCCCGGCTCACGATGTCCTCGACGGAGCAGGTCGGCGGATCCTGCGTGCGGCTCCGGGTGATCGTCTCGAAATTGGAGTAGCGCAGCTTCAACGTCACCGTCCGAGCCAGCAGCTCCTTCTTGGCGAGATACCCGGCGGCGCTTCGCGCGAGATCCGACACCTGCCTCCGCATCTCCTCGACGTCGGTCAGGTCGTGCGCGAAGGTCTCCTCGCAGCCGACGGACTTCCTTTCCCGGTTGGGCTCGACTGACCGGTCGTCCTCGCCGAACGCCATTCTTCGCAGCGCCGCCGCGTAGCTTCCGACCGCGCGCCCCAGGACCTCGTCCGATGCCGTGCGCACGTCCACCAATCGGTGGATCCCCTCGGCGCGAAGCCTCGCCGCCGTCTTCGGCCCGACCCCCCAGAGCGCGTCCACCGGCAGCCCCTGGAGGAACCGCTCGATTCGCTGCGGGGCGATGACCGTTAACCCGTCCGGCTTCCGGAACCCCGAGGCGATCTTCGCGAGGAACTTGTTGGGCGCGACACCTGCCGACGCGGTCAGCTGCGTCTCCTCGCGGATCCGCTCCTTCAACCGCCTTGCGACTTCCATCCCCAACGCCAGCCCCCAGGCGTTCTCCGTCACGTCCAGGTACGCCTCGTCGAGCGAGAGCGGCTCGACCAGCGGAGTGACCTCCCGGAAGATCGCGAAGACCTGCCGAGACACCGCCCCGTACTTGGAGAAATCCGGGCGCACGATCACCAGCTCAGGGCAGAGGCTCACGGCCCGCGCCATCGGCAGCGCGGATCGGACGCCGAACTTGCGCGCCTCGTAGCTTGCCGCGCAGACGACACCACGGCTTCTCGGATCTCCCCCGACCGCCACCGGCTTTCCCCGGAGCGATGGGTCGTCTCTCTGCTCAACCGACGCGTAGAACGCATCCATGTCCACGTGGAGGATCCGGCGGATGACCGCGCCGGTCATCGCTTGGCCGCTTCCGGCGCCGGCAGCTCGGCCGGCCAGTTCTCGATGAGCTGGATCTGGGTGATCGGCTCTTCTTTCCGGTCCAGGGCCTTGACGACCAGGAACCGGCTGCCGTCCGGCGAAACGTCGTAATTGCGGGAACCGTCCTCGCGCCCCCAGCGCGTGTAGTGATCGGGGATCACGGCCCTGGCGGTGCCGGCGGAAAGCTCGGGCTGTGTCGTGATCGGAACGGCCATGAGCGCGTCGGACGTCCGGTAGAAGACCTCCCGCCCCGAGGGCGCCCACGCCGGCTCTGTCCCGCCGTCACTCGAGACTTTGATCTTCGGCCCGGGCCCCGGGAAAGGCCGGACGTAGACCTCGTTCTTCCCGGATTCGTTCGAGACGTAGATCACGGCCCGGCCATCCGGCGAGAAGAACGCCGCGATCTCGGACGACTGGGTCGAGAGCCAGGCTCGCTTTTCGCGCTTGTCGTCGAGTGACAGGCTCCAGAGATTCATCCGTTCCGAGGCGGCCGAGGTCGTGTAGAGGAGGACATGGCCGTCGGGCGAGATGGAGCACGGGAACTCCGCGAATCCTCCCGGAGTGAGCCACTCCGCGTCGCCGGCGCCGTCGGACGCCTTCCACGTCAGCCGGGGGCTGGCTGTTTCGAAGGTGGTGTAGACGACGCGCCGGCCGTCCGGAGACCAGATCGGCGCGAAGTGACGGCCCGGCTCTGGAGTCAACGTTGAGAGGACCCCGCGCCCGAGATCGTAAATCGCCACGGCGCTGCGGGGAGTATCCGGCTGATGAGTCACCAGCGCGATCCTCTTCCCGTCCGGTGAAATCCTCGGCATGTTGAAGAAGACGCCCGAGAGCGGAAGCGCTTCCTCTTTCCCCCTGCGATCCACCCAGAGAACCTGGCCCGTCCTGGCGGGTATCGTTCCTCCGCGCGCATAAGCGATCAGCCCGGTGTCGGAGACCGCGAGGTACGGTACGGCGTCGTACGCCCCGGTGAGGACGTCGCGGAGCAGCGGCACGGCGGGGCCGATCAGCGCCCACGTCCGAGGATCGCACCGCGCGGCAAAAATCGTCGTTCCCTTCGCGTAGAGGAGGTAACCCGGCTCCACGTACCGGGCCCACGAGGCTCCCTCGACGAGAGTGCGGCGCTTGCCGGTGGCGAGCGATTGCACGGCGACGTTCGAGGACGGGAGGTCGTCGAAGTCGCGACCGGCGCGAACGACGAGGAGTACCTCGCGTCCGCCCGGAAGCGCCTGCGGCAGCACGTGGGCATGCTCGCCGTGGGCGAAGTCCGGCTGAGTCACGGCCTCGAGCGCGTTTCCTCCCGCCGTGATCCTCTCCAGGCCGGAGTTTGACCTCGGAGCCACGATGATCGATCCGTCGGCGGCCCAGGAGCCTCCCCACGAAACCGGCGGGATCGAGGAGACGGCGGCCGGGGCTCCTCCTGAGAGCGCGACCTTCCGGAGATCGTTGAGGGTGAAGAACGCGATCCATTCCCCGTCCGGCGAAAAGAACGGATTGAATCCACGCTGGGTCCCGGGAATCGGCTCGGCGTCGGGCCGCGAAAGCTCGCGCAGGTAGAGCTGCGAGGCGTCGCCCCGGATCGCGCGGAAGACGAGCCTCCGGCCGTCGGACGAGAAGGCCCAGGACGGCCGCAGGTTCTCGGACCACAGGCGGGTTTCCGAGGGCAGGGAAATCGTGGAGCGGACGGCGGGCCGCATTTCTCTTCGCGGCGGCGCAGAGAAGACCTTCAACAGAAGAGCCCCGAGGATCGCGCCGGCGACGAGACCCAGTCCGATCCACAGGAGCGGCGGAACCCTCCGTGAGGGAGCGGCTCCGCCGAGCTCCGTCGCGGCCGGGGCCTGCGCGGGAGAGGCGAGCGCTTCCTCGATCTCGATCCTCGCGTCGGCGATGTCGTGGAGGCGGCGCTTGGGGTCTTTCTGGAGGCATCGTCGGAGGAGGTCGCGGATCTTCTGCGGAGTCTCCGCCGGCAAGGCCGTCCAGTCCGGCTCGCTGCGGATGATCGAGGCGAGCGTGTCGGAAACGGTCTCCTCCCGGAAGACCTGGCTGCCGGTGAGGCACTCGTAGAGGATGCAACCGAAGGACCAGATGTCGGTGCGCTTGTCGAGGACCCGGCCGCGGCTCTGCTCCGGGCTCATGTAGGCGGCCGTCCCGAGGATGACCCCGGTCTGCGTGCCGACGCTGACGGTCGGCGATGCGGAGAGGTCGCTCGCCGGCCCCTTCTCCTCCGCGCTCTTGGCCAGGCCGAAGTCGAGCACCTTGACCGATCCGTCCGGCCGGACCATGACGTTGCCCGGTTTCAGGTCGCGGTGGATGACGCCGGCCTCGTGCGCCGCCGAGACGCCCGCGGCGGCCTGCGCACAGACCGCGAGGGCCTCCTCGACCGGTAGCGGTCCGGCGGCAAGACGCTGCGCAAGCGACTCGCCCTCGACGATCTCAAGCACGAGGTAGCGCGCGCCGTCCGCCTCTTCCAGGCCGTAGATCGCCGCGATGTTGGCGTGGTTGAGTGAGGCGAGCAGCCGCGCCTCGCGCTGGAACCGTGCGAGTCTCTCGCTGTCGCTCGCGAACTCCGCCGGAAGCGCCTTGATCGCGACGTCCCGATTCAACCGGGTGTCGCGAGCCCGGTAAACCTCTCCCATCCCTCCCGCCCCCAGCGGCGCGAGGATCTCGTAAGGCCCGCGGCGACTCCCCGATGGAAGTGGCATCGAAGCGCCTTCCGGGGATTCTAGACGGTCAATACTCCCGGTCCCGTGGGGAGGTCCTTGCACCCTCCCGCCTCCGGTCGTGTTCTCTCAGTACGAGAGAAGCAGCCGCGCCGCTCGCTCGATCTGGTCTTCGGAGGGGAGGAAGAACTCCTCGAGGGGAGGGGAGTAAGGGACCGGCGTGTCGAGGGAGCCGACGACGCGGACAGGAGCGTCGAGGTACTCGAAGGCTTCTTCCTGGATGATAGCGGCGAGGCTCTCTCCGATCGAGCCGGTCTTCGTGTCTTCCTCGACGACCAGGACACGCCCGGTGCTTCGGGCCAGCGCCAGGACGGCGGCGCGGTCCAGCGGCGCGAGGCTTCGCAGATCCAGCACCGCCGCCTCGATTCGATCCTTCGCGAGCTTCTCGGCGACTCGCATCGCGACGTGGACGTACGCGCCGTACGAAACCATCGCCAGGTTGGAGCCGGCGCGCCGCAGCGCGGCCTTGCCGATCGGGATCGGCTCCGGCGGAGCCGCCGCGAGCTTCTGCTTGATCCTGGGGTCGCGATACAGCGCAATGTGCTCGTAATACAGAACGGGGTCAGGGTCGGCGACCGCCGACGCCATCAGGGCGCGCGCGTCGTGGGGCGTGGAGGGAACCACGATCTTCAGCCCCGGCGTCCGGTAGAACCACGCCTCGGTGTTCTGGCTGTGGTACGGCCCGGCGTGCCGCAGCCCGCCCCACGGCATCCGCACGACCATCGGGACGGAGCCGCCCCAGCGGTAACGGATCTTGGCCGCGCTGTTGACGAGCTGGTTGAAGCCGGTCGCGACGAAGTCGTTGAACTGCATCTCTCCAATCGGGCGCTGCCCCGCGAGCGCCGCGCCAACGCAGACTCCCAGGACCGCACCTTCGGCAAGCGGAGAGTTCAGGATCCGGTCCGAAAACTCCGCGCACAAGGGGCGCAGCAGAAGGAACGCGTTTCCGTACTTGCCGCCGACGTCCTCGCCGTAAACGAAGACCCGCGGGTCCGACCGAAGCGCGTCACCGACGCCCGCCGCCACGGCCTCCAGAAACGTCGAGCCCTTTGGATCGAACGCGGGCCCGGTCTCGACCGGCGGAAGCTCCGGCGTTTTTCTTCCGCGCCCCGCCGGATCGAGCGGCTCGACCCGCGCGCGCGGCCGCTCGCCGGCCAGCACGTCCTCGCCGGCGCTCTCCGGGAACGGCCAGGGCGCCTCGATGACGCGCGCCGCCTCTTCCTCGACGAGCGCCCGTGCCTCCTCCTGAAACCGTTCGAGGTCCCCGGCGGCGACCGCTCCTTCCGACTCCAGCCGCGCGGCATAGACCGCGATCGGATCGCGGCTTTTCCAGAACTCGTAGAGGTCGCGGTCGGCGTAACCCGACTCGTGCAGCGCCGGGTAGCCCCAGGAGATCGGAGGCTCTTTCCCGAGGTAAAGCATGTCGTCGTGGTGCGCGTGCCCGCACATGCGCATGCAGACGAGCTCCAGCAGCGCCGGCCCGCGCCCGGACCTGGCCCGCTCGCAGGCCCACGCGAAGGCCGCGGCGACCGCGTCGGGGTCCGTTCCGTCGATCGTGATCCCCGGAATCCCGTACCCCGAAGCCTTCTCGGCGAAGACGCGCACCGCCGACTGGTCGTCGACGGGTGTGGAGAGGGCGGTCTGGTTGTTCTGGACGCAGAAGACCGCCGGAAGCCGGCGCGCGGCGCAGAGGTTGATCGCTTCGTGCCATTCGCCGAGCGACGTCCCCCCTTCGCCGATGAAGGACAGGGCGATTCTGCCCGAGCCTTCGCGGGCGAAGGCCAGCGCCATTCCCGCGATCGTCAGCGACGAGATCGCCAGCGGCGCCGTCGCCGGCAGGATCCCGTGGGAGAAGTCGCCGACGTGGAGGTCCTTGCCTCCCATCGGCGGCCCTGCCTTTCCCATCTGCGCACTCAAGACCATCCGGACCGTCTCGCGCTCCGGCCGCATCGCCAGCGCCACTCCGAGATCCCGGATCAGGGGCGCGACGACGTCTCCCTTCCACGTCCCCTCCGCGCCGCGAAACGCCGGCCCGCGCTTCAGCCGGATCCCGGCCGCGTAGATCGCCTCCTGTCCGAGCGAGCGGAACCCCTTGCCCTGGAACGCTGTCCCGCGCCACCGGACCTCGTTGCCCGTGAAGAACGCCTTCAGCCGGTTGTCCGTCGCCCGCGTCAGGATCATCCCGCGCAGGATCTCGACCCGCTCCGCGGGCGCGAGCCCCGCCGCGATCGCCTCCCTCTCCAAGAACCCGTCGCAGGCCTCGAGGAACTCGCTCCGAGCCTGCCTCAGCCTCTCCGCCGCCGTCACCCCCGGCGTCGTCTCCCCGATCTCCCCGGCGCTTTCCCCGTCCAGCGCCCGGGTCAGCGCTTCGATCAGCCGCGAGCGCAGGGCCTCGATCGCCGAGGCGTTTCTCCCCGGTTCTTCGGCACGAAGGGATCGCCACGCCTCGACTGCCAGCGGCAGGGCAAACGGAAAGCGCTCCGCCACGAAGGCCGCGAAGCGCGCCGAAAGAGCGGCGCCGGCCTGTCCGCGTGGCTTGATTTCCTCGATCTGCCTGGCCATTCCTATCCCGCTTCCACGTTCGGGTGGAGGATACGCCAGGGACCGTCCGGTCCGGCTTCTAGGCTCGAGTGCCGCCTTACGGGATCGCCGCGAGGTACCAGGTACTGAAGTATTGCCAGGCGTTTCCCGAGACCCAGGACATCGAGCCAACCTCCTTGCACCTGGGGCTGGTGGCGGTTGGCGCGACGTTGCTCAGGGTTCGGGCCGTCACTCCGGAGCTTTCGCCGAGAGCGTTGGTGCAAGTGGTCCCGTTGGAGTGAAGGTACAGCGTCTGGCTCGGATCGGGGGAAATCGTGAGGGCGATCTGCGACGGAGATCCGACCGCGTCGTAGAAAAACCGCAGCCCCACGGCCGAGACGTGGCCTCCGCAGGAGGCGGTACCGGTCGAGTCGGTCCCCAGCCGCGCCGACACCCTCAACGAGAGAACGTCGCCGGATACCAGCAGCGTGTCCGTAGGGAGATTGACCGGGATGGAAGCGCCGAGACCAGGCCAGTTTCTCGGGATGAAGGTGCCGGGGACACCTGCTGTGTCAACGCAGCGCTTGATCCCGCTTCCGATGACGACGTCGTTCAACAGGAGTTCGGCCTGGAGGTCGAATTTCGTGTTGATGTCGTCGGTGTTCGAGATCGTGAAGTAGAGGCCCGCCGGCTGCACGTCCGTGATGATCGTGACGGGGTGGACGAGCGAGATGTCCTCGATCTGGTGATCGCCGCCCAGGTCGAAGTAGCTGAACCCGGTCATGTTCCCGGAGAGGTCGGTCTGCGTGATGTTTTCGAAATCCGTAAAAAAGTAAAGAGAGGTCCCGTCGGTGTCCACGCCTGTGCAGAGGCCAGGGCTTCCCGGCACATTGATCGTCCCGCTGGGAACGAGCTTCCCGGTGACGTTGTCGTACTCGTTGTAGATGCAGGATGTGTCGCCGTTGTTGATCAGGAAATGGCCGTTGGGCAGGACGGCGAACCCGTCCGAGTCGGTTCCCGCCGGAAGTGCGATCACCGGATTCGTCGAGCCGGCGAGCGCGATGGGCCCCGTGAGGACCGCACCGGTCGAGAGGTTCAGAGAGTAGACCCAGGGCGGGTCGGTTTCGTATCCCGTCAGGGCGAACAGGGTACCGTTGTTGAACGTGAGGTCCTGGATGCCCGAGCCGGGACGCGGGTTGGGGAGCGACCGGGTATCGGCGCCGCCGGCACCGCTGTTGAAAGGAGCGACACGGATGAGATCGGTAGGGCCGAAGCCCGGCGGACCGGGAATGGAGCTCGAGTCGACCAGCTCGGTGTAGAAAACCTCTTGTCCGCCGATGGCGAGGCCGCGCCCGTTGTTGTTGGTGACGGGCGCAGTAGGGCAGCTTGTCCCCGCTCCGGTCGGAGTGAAGGATTGGACGACGGCCCCGAGCGTGTAATCGGAAGTGGAGATCGGCCCGCAGCCGAACGAGGAGGTGTTGCCGGCGATCAAGGGTTGAGCATGCGCGGCGGCTTCCCAGCCGATCAAAGCGAACACGACGGCCGCGGCCGTCTTCCACATCTTCCTCATCAATTTCTCCCGGGTTCCGAGAACGTAAATCGGCACAGAGGGACTGTCAATTACACGAACGTCGAGGCAAGGAGACATTCCGAAGAGACGTCTTGCGAGTCCTGTGCCCGACCTCAAGTCCACCGTAACTCTTTCTTGTTGAGTGAGATGAAATGATACCACGGCGGGTCCCAAAGACAGGCGAGGCGAAATTCGTTACCTTTGGTAACCGACTCCTCCCGAACCAAGAGATTCTGCCGGAAGACCTTCCTCAACCCGAAGAGTACAGGGTCCAAGCGCTGTCGGGCCTCGTCGGCCCCGTCGAAGACCCTCTCGCTACGGCATGGGAGCCATAAACCAGGTACCAAAGACCGCCCACGGGTTCGCCCCCGCGGTCGGCTGGTTGAAGTCGAGAGGTCCGCTTTCCTGGCACCTCGGGTTCGCGTTGCCGGTCGGGTTGACATTGGACAGAGTTCTCTGCGTCACGCCGACGCTGCTCCCGAGGACGCCGTCGGTGCAGCGGGTGCCGTCGGAGTGGAAGTACTGGATCTGGCCGGGGTTTGGCCGGATCTTCATAACGATGTGGGACCCGGCGGACGCGGCATCGTAGAAGAAGCGTATGCCCGTGGCGTTGCTGTGAGCGCCGAAGGGGCCGGGGCACATCGACGGGTCGGTCGCCGAAACCGTGCCGATACGTGCCGAGACCCTCGCCGAGATCACGTCTCCGGAAACCAGCACCGGCTGGCTGGTCATATCCAGCTTGACGCTGACGGTATGGCCCGGGAGGTTCCTTGGAATGAAAGTGCCCGGCGGGCCCGCGGAATGAGTGCAATAGTTGATTCCGCTGCCGATGACCGTACCGTTCAAGAGAATCTCGAGCATGACGTCGAAGTTGGTGTTGATGTCGTCGGTCGTCCGGAGAGAGAAATTGAGCTGGCCCGGGCCGGCGTCCACCAGGACCGTGACCGGGTGGACCAGCGAGATGTCCTCGACCTGGTGGTCGTTGCCGGAGTCAAAAAAGGCGAACCCGGTCATGTTCCCCGACAGGTCGGTCTGGATGATGTTTTCGAAGTCCGTCAGGAAGTAGAGCGACGTTCCGTCCGTGTCCACACCCGTGCAGAAACCCGGGCCTCCCGGCACGTTGATGGTGCCGCTTGGGACGAGCTGCCCGGTCGTCTTGTCGTACTCGTTGTAGATGCAGGAGGTGTCGCCGTTGTTGACCAGGAAGTTTCCGTTGGGAAGGACGGCGAAACCGTCCGCGCCCGGTCCCGCGGGAAGGGGGATCACCGGATTGGAGGATCCGGTCAGGGTGATGGGCCCATGGAGGATGCTTCCGTCCAGGAGGTTCAGGCCGTAAACGATCAGAGGATCCGTCTCGTACCCGGTCAATGCGAACAACTCCCCGTTCGCGAACGTCAGATCCTGGATGCCGGCCCCCGGCCGGGGATTGGGGAGCGTGCGGGTGTCCGCCCCCCCGGCGCCGCTGTTGTACGGAGCCACTCGGATGGCATCGGTCGGGCCGAAACCGGGCGGACTGTTCCCGTCGTC
>DATFQY010000160.1:0-33053 GCA_035263845.1 Thermoanaerobaculia bacterium
CATCGGGACGAGCGCCCACGCCGCCAGCGCGAGTCCGAGGACCACGCAGGCCACGCAAACGAGAAGCCGGCGGCGGCGAGGGAGATCCCTCCAGTCCGGCTCATGGGACCGGGCGTTCCAGGCGAACAGGAGCGCGAGGAGGATGCCGGCACCGGAGAGCTCCGGGCTTCCCGCCATGGCCTGCAATCCGACGCACGCCGCGAGGCCGGCGCGCGACGCGCCCGTCCTCAGGCCGTCCCGCGCGAAGTACGCGATCCAGGCGAGCCAGGCCCAGGCCCCGAAGTGGTTCCAGTACGCGGAGAGCGATGCCGCGAACCCGCATCCGGCGAAGGCCGCCGCGCCAAGAGCCGCGGAGGGGGGCGACACCGCCTCCTCGCGAAGGAACTTCCACGCCCCGGCCGCGGCGAGGAAGAAGTGGAGCAGGAGGAAGATCCCCGCGGCCATCGCCGGCGAAGGGAGAAGGAAGAGCCAGGTCGGCGGATAGAAGACTCCCGACTGCCCGTTGGCGAGCCAGGGCTCCCCGGTTCCCGAGAGCGGGTTCCACAGCGGGATCTCGCCGCCGGCGAGGCGATCCGCCGTGTACAACTTCAGGGGGAAGAAGAAGTCGCCCTGGTCGCGGAAGGTCGGGGCCTGTTTCTGGAAGAGCGAGGGGGCCAGCCACAGAAGCGGTCCCGCCAGCGCCGCGGCGGCCAGCAGACCGGAAGGCACCGAGCGGCGCGACGCCACCCGGCCATTGTACGGGAATCGGGCGGGCAAAAAAGAAACGGCCCCGATCGCTCGGGGCCGTTGGAATCCGATTTCGTTCGGACGAAGCGTTAGTTCTGGGTCCCTTCCGGCCACTGCAGGAAGGAGCCGTTGGAGTACACGATGTCGTCGTTGAAGTTGGTCGTCGTCCCGCAGACCAGCGTACTCGGGACCGAGTTGTCCCGGCCGCGGCTGCGGATGTTGTACTGCGTCGCCGGGTTGGAGACGTTGTAGTACAGCGCGTTGCCCCAACCATCCTTGCCTTCCTTGCCCGGGAGCTGGGCGATGTAGGTGGGCGTCAGGTTGGTGAAGGACGACGAGGTCAGAGCGCTGCCCTCATCCGAGAAGGAGCCCGTCGGGCAGTTCGCGGTGGGGTAGTCGTTGTTGTCGACCGCGTACGCCTCGACCGCCGTGGCGAGCGTGCGCATGTCGGCCATCGTCTTCTTCTGTTTCCCGCGCTGGACCGCGTTCAACAGGTTCGGAATGGCGATGGCGGCCAGGATGCCGATGATCGCGATAACGATCAGCAGCTCAATGAGGGTAAAACCGGATTCCCGCTTCTTCATCATGCCTCCTAAGTTTTCGGTGATTACATCAATCGCCTTGGCCGCTCGTTACGCAAGGAAGACGCCAGCCATGGCCTTCCATAACGTCCTTGAAATGAGCAATTTGCAGAAAATACTAGACTAAGGTAATGACAACTTATGTCATTTTCCGGTAGTTGATACTGACAAATTTTGGTGGTTGAGAGCGAACTCCTCGAGGATGTCGCAGTAGAGATCGATGCCGTTCAAGTAGTCGCGCAGGAAGATTCTCTCATCGTTTCCGTGCCGCCGGGCCGAGTCGGTGATGTTGGCGGGAACCGTCGGATAGCCGTAGGCCGGAATCCCGAGCCGGCGGAAATAGATCGAGGTCGTCACGCCGCCGAACGTCGGGATCGGACCGAAAGGCACCCCGGGATACCGGCCCTCGGTGACTCTTCGGATCATTTCCAGAAAGGGCGTCAGCTTCCCCTCCGCCTCAAGGTAGGGACTTGCCGGGCTCAGACCGCTGGAGAACTGTTGCGTGACCCGGATCCCCGGCCGGCTCGCCGCGTCCTTCAGGATCGGTTCCACGTATCGGTCCGAGGAGATCCCCGGAGGCGTCGAGACGACGACGAAGTTGCGGAAGTTGTCCGTGGCCTGGTGGGGGAACGGAAACGGTCCGAACCACTTGATCCGGGACTCGAGGAAGGTCGCGTAGCGGTCCGGCAGCGCCGCGAGCTCGTCCCGGTTGCGTCGAACCCGATCGAGGTGGCGCAACGGGTCCGTCAGAGGGTGGACCAGATGGTTGGCGAGCATGTCGAAGCCGAGGACGACCTCGGGCAGCGGCTCGACCGTCTCGGTCTGGATCTTTTCCCAGGAGGAGGCCAGCGCCTTCAGCCTGTCGCGGTCGCGCGACTCGAACTCGATCAGCCCGTATCCCGCCTGGACGTTCTCGATCCCCCAGAACCGGACTGTCCGGAGGATCATCTCGGCGTCGCCGCCCTCGTTGAGCACGGCTCCGACACCCTGGAACCACTCCGGGCGGTGCTCCAGCAGCCAGCGCGAGCCCCACTCCTGCCCCAGCTCCTCGCTCGCCTCGGCCAGGAAGAGGATGTCGGAGCCGGGAACGATGCCCTCGCGCTTCAACCGCCTCATCGCCAGGGCCTGCGCCAGCGCGAGCGACTTCATGTCGTAGGCGCCGCGGCCGTAGAGGTAGCCGAGCTTGATCGTTCCGTCGAAGGGTCTCGCGTCCTTCCAGAGCTCCGGGAAGGCCTCGGCGACGTCGATGTGGTTGAGCAGGAGGAGCGCTCCCTCCCGCCGCCGTCCCGGCAGCCGCGCCAGCAGGTTGCAGCGCTCCGGCGCGGGGCAGACGATCTCGTTCTCGATCCCGTCGCAGTCGAAGAAGGACTTCAGCAGCTCGGCGCCCGGCCTCTCCCCCTTCGCGTCGGTCGTCTGCAGCCGGACGTACTTGTGGAGAAGGGCGACGGGCTCCATCTGGAGCCAGACCGCCTGGGGCCTGGTCTGGTCCGCCTCGAGGCTGACCGAGGGTCTGGGCGGAAGTGACGCTTTCCGCTGGCAGGCGGCGGAGAGTAGAAGGGCCGCGAGAAGGAGAAGCGGACTCCTCCTCATGCCGCCGATCGGTAGGCCCGGTCGCGGCCCCGGTCACGAACAGTCCAGAGGAGCCCGAGGAGGACCGCGAGGAGGGGTCCCCACCGGGTCACGCCGCTGCCCGGGATCTTCTCGGTCCACTCGATCCGGTGGATGCCCGCCGGCAGACGGACGGCCGAGAAGGCGACCTGCGCCGGCACATCCTCGACGGGCTCGCCGTCGAGGAGGACTCTTCGATGGGTCCAGTAGCCGCGCAGCACGAAGAGCCACGTCGGGTCGGGAGCCTCGGCGATCACCCGGAGTCGCTCGGGAGTCTTCTCGACGATCCGGATGCGGCCCGGCCGGGCGTGCCCCTCCTGCGAGGCCCCGGTCTCGACCGCCACCTCGCCCGGAGGAAGTGCGAGCAGCGCGTTGAACGCCTCGATCGCTCCGGGCTCCTCGCGCCAGCCGGTCAGCAGGCGGACGTCCGGAAAGGCCATCTCGTGTTCGTCCAGGTCCGTCAAGGGGTTCCCCGCGATCCGATGATAGCCGGGAAGCGCGTCCTGGTCCCGGAAGTGGACCGACCATCGAAGGGCGAAGGCGCCGAAGAACGCGCCGGCGTCGGGCCTGGCGGCGGCGGCGAGCGAAAGCCGTCGAAGGCTGTTCAGCCGCGAGAAGTCGCCCGCGTCGAAGTCCCAGTTGAAGACCAGCCCTCGCCCCCAGAGGACCGGCGTGTAGTCGCTCCAGCCGCGGCGGTTGTACTCGAGCTTGCCCGGGTCGTTGGAGGTGTTGGCCCGCTCGATCTCCGAGGCCGGCCGGTACCCGTAGACGCCCATCGTCCGGAACATGCCGTTGGGGTCCGCTTTCGAGACGATGCGCGCGAACGGCGTCGGGCCGAAAACGGCCGGCTCCGGGAAGCTCGGCGCGATCCTTCGGTTGGCGGCGAGGAGGTCCGCCGTCAGGAGCGCCGCCGCGACCAGGTCCCCCGCGCGCCGGCGCGAACGGAGCGCTTCTACGGCGAGGAGCGTCGCCACGAAGAGAAGACCTCCCTCGGCCAGGCCGACGGCGAGCCGGCGCCCCTCCTCCGGCGCCGCGGCCGGCGAATCCACCGGGACCCCGGGCACGAGCGACCTCGCCGCCGCCGGCCAGAACCACGACGCCCCGGCGGCGACCGCGAAGGCGGCCGCTCCGACGAGCAGGGCCCTGCGCGACGGCGCCGCCTTCCGGAACCGGTCGAAGGCGAGGCCCGCCAGCAGCGACAAAGCGAAGACGATCCCGACGGAGAACTTCTCCGGGTTTCGCAGGGCGACCGGCGAGCGCAACTGCAGCCACGCCGCCGGCACCAGGCTCGGCAGGCACGCGGCGGCTAGCGCGAGCAGGAGAAACACGAGCGCGAACCGCGAGCCTCTTGTTTGAGTACGAGCCCGCGCGCGCGCGAAGGCGAACGCCGCCAGGGAGGCGAAGACGCCGCAGTAGAGGGTCTCGAAGAGCCCGGTCCCCTTCGGAAAGAAGACCGCCCTCCCCCACACCCGCGAGGCGTCGAGAGCGAACGTCGGTCCGAAGGGAAACGGAAGGAGCAGCTCCAGGAGTCGAGGAGGGCGAAGCGTGAAGAGGAGGGACTCGGAGAGCTTCATCCCCGTGACCGCGCGTGCGGACTCGGAAATCCAGAAGGTCGTCGCGACGATCTGCGGAGCGGCGGCGAGCGCCGCCAGCGCGAGCGCCAGGCCCAGCGAGACTGCGGAACGCTGGCGGGACCTCCGATCCTCCTCCAGCAGCATCCATAGGATCGCGGCGCCGCCCGAAAGCGCGATCGAGAAGACGTCGCCGGCCAGCATCTCTACGGCGAGGAGGGCGGCGAGCGTCAGCGCCCGCGCACGCTCCGTCCGCCACGGGCGCGCCAGCGCCCAGAGGATCCACGGAAGGAGAGCCAGCCCCGGCAGGATGTGCAGGTAGAAGACCTCGGAGACCGCGACCCCGGAGAACGCGTAGGTCACCGCGCCGGCCCAGGCCGCCGGCCGGGTCGCGCCGAGCACGAAGAGGAGCTGGAAGAGGCCGAGCGCCGCGAGCGCCCAGTGAAGCGGGGGGAAGATCCTCATCGCGACCGGGAAACGAACCTTCGCGAGGAGCGGCCGGACCGGGTAGAGGGCGCCGGCATTGGGATTGGGCAGGAGCGGCCGGCCCCCGGAGACCTCCGCCATCCAGACCGGGAGGCGGCCCCGCGCGTAGGCTTCGTGGACCGCCTTCTCCATCGGCAGGTTGTAGGCGAGCAGGTCCCGCCCCGCGAAGTTGCGGGAGAGAAAGAGCGGATCGGCGTACGCGGCGGCGAAAAGCAGGAGAAGCGCGACTCTCCAGGACGCACCTGCGCGAGTCATCGCGGCAAGCCGGCGCGGCGGCCGGAGGCGATCGCCGCCGCGGCCAGGAGGAAGAGGACCGGCCCGATCCAGGAGAAAGAGCCGCCGGGGACGTCTTCCTTCCACTCGAGCCGGTGGCGGCCGCCCGGGATCGCGACGGCGGAGAACGCGAGCTGCGCCGGGACGTCCTCGACCCGCCGGCCGTCGAGCAGGATGGTCCGGTAGCTCCAGTACCCGCGCAGGACGAAGAGCCACGTCGGGTCGGGCGCTTCCACCTCGGCGACCATTCGCTCGGGCGACTTCTCGAGGAGGGTGAGCTTCCCCGGCCGCGCGGCTCCCGCCCTGGAGACGCCGGACTCGACGACGATCTCGCCCGTCGTCAGCCCCCGCAGCGTGTTGAGGGCCTGCAGCGCTCCGGGCTCCTCGCGCCAGCGCTCGACCAGGCGCACGTCCGGAAACGCGGCCTCGTGCTCGTCCCAGTCCACAAGGTCGTTTCCGCGGATGCGGTGATAGCCCGCGAGCGGCCTCTGGTCGCGCAGACGGACCGCCCACTTGAGAGACAGCGAGCCGAAAAATGCCTGCGAGTCCCGGTACTGGCCCGCCAGGAACGAGACGTACCGAAGGCTCTCGACCCGCGAGAGGTCTCCCTGGTCGATGTTGGTGTTGAAGATCGTACCGCGGTTCCAGAGCGCGTGCGTGAAATAGAGCCAGGAGCGGTGCGTGTAGGAGGAGGCGCTGACGTCGGAGTGGACGTCGGACTCCTTCAGCTGCGACGGCGTCGTATAGGTCTGGACGTCGAACGTGCGGTAGTCGCCGCGCGGGTCCGCCCGGGCCTCGTAGCGGTCGAGCGGCGAAGGAGCGAAGAGATGCTCCTCGCGGAAGGTCGGAGCGATCTTGCGATTGGCGGCGATCGGGACCGCCGTCAGAAGCGCCAGCGAGGCGATCAACGACCGCCTCGTTCCCCGGTTCGCCGCGTCGAGGGCGATGACGGTCGCGATCCAGAGCAGGCCCGCCTCGGCGAAGGCGCCGGGCAGGAGGCGGCCGGCCGTCGGCGCCCACTTCGGATCGGAGCCGACCCATCGCGCGGCCATCCGTCCCGACGGCCCCGGGAAGAGGGCGGTTGCGGCCGCGAGAACCGTCAGAACGCCCGCCGCCGCCAGGACGGCGGTGATGCGCGGCCGCGACTGCCTCCAGGAATCGAAGCCGAACGCCGCGAGCATTCCCAGGGCGAGGATCAGACCGACGGCGAACTTCTCCGGGTACCGGAGCGGGATCGGCGAGTGGATGTCTCCCCACGACGCCGGCAGGAAGCTCGGCGGCACCGAGACGAGAAGCCCCGCCAGCAGCATCCAGCGGCCGAACCGCGCACCCGTCGCCTTCGACTTCCAGGTTCGCGCCACGGCGATCACCGCGAAGCCGCCCGCGTAGAAGCTGGTGAAGTAGCCGAGCTGCTTTCGGTGGTAGAGGAGCGCGGCCCACGACTGCGTCCAGTCGAGGTCCCAGACCGTGCCGAAGGGGAACGGGATGACGAACTCCAGGAGCCGAAACGGAGAGATCGAGAAGAGGACGACGCCCTTCAGGGTCAGCCCGCTGATCGCGCGGTTGGTCTCCGGGATCCAGAGAGCCGACGCCACGATCTGCGGCGCCGCCGCGAGTCCGCCCAGGACGAGGCCGCCGGCGAGCCGCCAGGCGAGCCCGGTCCATTGGGGGCGGCCCGAGACCAGGATCCAGAGCGCGCACGCGACGAGCCCGAGCGACACGATGAAGGCGTCGCCGGAGAGAAAGAGAAGCGCCCAGACGATCGAGACCGCGATCGTTCCCCGGGCGGGACTGGAGGAGGGGCGCGCCATGGCCCAGACGAGCCACGGCAGGAGGGCCATCCCGGGATGCGTGTTGGGATAGAAGACGTAGGAGACCGAGACCGCCGAGAAGACGTAGGTCGCCGCGCCGACCCAGGCCCCGGCCGCGGAGACGCCGAGGACTCCGAGCAGGAGAAACATCCCGACCCCGGAGATCGCCCAATGGAGGATCGGGAAGACCCGCACCGCCCAGGCGAAGGGAACGGCCGAGAGGATCGGGCGCGGCGGGTAGAGGGCGCCGACGTTCGGGTTGGCCAGGAGCGGACGCCCGCCCGAGATCTCCGAGACCCAGACCGGCAGCCGCCCGCGGCCCCACGCGTCGTGGATCGCCTTCTCGAGCGGGTAGTGGTACGCCATCGGGTCGCGGCCCGCGAAGTTTCGGCGCACGAACAGTGGATCGGCCCAGACCACGGCCAGGAGCGCCACGAGGAGAAGAGAAAGGCGAAGAGCTGGACGCCGGAGGATGGACGATTGCCGATTGGCAGGCGAGGCTTGCTCAATCATCAATCGACAATCTGCAATCTCTCAATTCATCTTAGGATAGGCCATCGATTCCAGGAGCGATAGAGGCGGGACGGCCGCGCTCGCCGCGGCCGGAGCGGCGGCTGTCCTGTCGCTGGCGGCGCGCCTCTGGCTCCTCGAGCGCCGCCCGCTCTGGCACGACGAGGTCTTCACGGTCTGGATCTCGAGGCTTTCGCTTTCGGGGATCCTCGACGCGCTCAAGCTCGACTCGGGCCCGCCGCTCTTCTACTTCCTCGAAAGGCCGGCGGTCGGCCTCGTCGAGGCGTTCAAGCTCTCGGACCACGCGCTGCGGGTGCTGCCGTTTCTCGCCCTCGCGCTTCTCTTCCTCGCGGGGCGGCGCCTCCCCGCCTCCTCCCGCGCGAGCTTCGTCCTCCTCCTGGCGACCTCGCCGCTGCTGCTCCTGTACGCGGGCGAGGCGCGCGCCTACGGGATCCTGGCGCTGCTCGCGTTTCTCCTCTTCCGTCTCGCGGCCGGCGCGGAGGGCAACGGCGCCGGCCGGGTGTGGCTCCTCGCCGCGATCGCCGCCGCCGCGATGTGGATTCACTACCTCGGCATCTTCGTCGTCGGCTCGCTGATCGTGGCGACCTCGGCTCTCCGGCGCTGGCGGACTGCCGCCTCGATCGCCGCCGGCTTCCTCCTCTTTCTCCCGTGGCTCCACGTCTTCGCCGCGCAGCCGGCCGCCTCGATGGGCTGGCTCCACGACAAGCAGGCCGCGACCATCCAGGGATTCCTCGCGGACCTCGGAGGCGGAGCACGCCTGCTTCCGCCGTTCGGGCTGCCGCTTCCCAAAGCGCTCCTGCAGGCGGCGATGGTGGCCGCGCTCGCCGTTTTCGTCCTCGTTCTCCCGCGGCTCCGAGCGGACTCGGAGACGCGGATCGGCCTGGCAACCGTCTTCCTGACCCTCGGAGGCGTCCTGGCCGTGGCTTACGTCTCTCAACCGATCGCCGTTGCCGGGCGGACGGAACTGGCCGTCCTGCCGATCTGGCTCTGGCTCGCAGCCCGCTCGGGAGAAACCTCCCGCCCTGCGCGCCTGGCCGCGATCGCGGTCGCGGCGGTCGGCCTGGCCTCGAGCCTGCTGATCCTCGCGGCGCCGCGGTCCAACCGGCCCTTCGCCGACGTTCCCCGCCGGCTCCTCGACTCGGCGCGCCCCGGAGACATCGCCGTCGGCTCCGCCAACTTCTACCTTCCGCTTCGCCTCGAGAAGGACCGCGGCCGGCTCGCGGCGGACCTGAAGGCGTTTCCGGCGGACCTGGAGGCGCACCCCGGGTGGTTCGTCGCGAAGGCCCCGACGGAAGCCGAGTACCGGACGCTCGAGGCGCAGGTGGCGGGCGTGGGTCCCGGAAGATCCGTCTACCTGCTGATCGATCCGCCCTTCTGGAACCGCCGCCTGCAGGAGATGATGGCCGCGCGCGGAAAGCCCGCCGTCGAGACGCTCTCCTACGGGATCTTCGTCGAGTCGCGCGGCTCGGCCAGCGCGAGCGCGCCGGCGAGCAGCAGGTAGAGGACGGGACCCCACATGGAGAACGCCCCGCCGGGGACGCGCTCCCGCCAGTCGATTCGGTGCGTTCCCGCGGGAACCACCATCGCCGAGAAGGCGAGCTGCGAGGCGAACACGGGCGCCTCCCGGCCGTCGAGCTTCACGGTGCGGTGCGGCCAGAACCCGCGCAGCACGAAGAGCCAGATCGGATCGGGCGATCGGGTCTCGAGGCGCAGGCGCTCGGGGCTTCGCTCGAGGATCTTGAGCGTTCCGGGGCGCGCCGAGCCGTCGGCGCTCCGGCCGGACTCGAGCACGATCTCCCCGGCGGGCAACTTGCCGAGAAGCTCCATCGCCTCGGCCGGCCCCGGCCTTTCGTGCCATCGCTCGACGAGCCGGATGTCGGGAAGCGCGGAATCGAGGACGTCCCATCCCTGCACCGCGTTGCCTCCGAAAGGGCGGTAGCCGGGCAGCTCCAGCTGGTCGCGGTATCGGACTCCCCACTTGAGCGCGAGGCTGCCGAAGAACGCCGGCGAACTCCAGTACCCCTCGACGAAAGAGAGCCGCCGCAGGCTCTCCGCGCGCGAGAGGTTGCCGCTGTCGAAGTCCGTGTTCAGGACGGTCCCGTACTTCCAGAGCGCCTGCGTGAAGAAGAGCCAGTTGCGTCGGAACGCGTCGTTGCCTCCCGGGTCCGTCTCGAACTCCCGCTTGTCCAGCTCCGAAGGCTGGTAGCCCGCCTCGCTCAGCACGCGGAAGGCGCCCTCGGGGTCCTTCGTTTTGACCAGCCGCGCGATCGGCGTGGGGCCGAGCAGGACTTCCTCGGGATAGGTCTGCGCGATCTTGCGGTTCGCGGCGACCGGCACGAGCGTCGCGATGGCGAGGGCGGCTCCCGCGGCGCGAGGCGTGTTGCGCCGGAGCAGATCCAGGGCGACTGCGGTCGCCATCCAGAGGAGCCCTCCCTCGGCCACCGCCGCGGGGAAGAGGCCCGCCGCGCGCGCCGCCCCCTTCGCGTCCACGCCGGTCAAAAGCTCCGCGACGGCGGCCGTGAAGCCGGGAGCGACCGCGGTGAGCGCGGCGAGCAGGGCAAGCCCCGCTCCGACGGCGAGCGCCCAGGAGACCCTGACGGCGCCGCCCCGCAGGCGCTCGAAGAAGAGGCCCGCGGCGAGCGCCATGGCGAGGGAGACCGCGACGCAGAACTTTTCGGGCGAGCGAAGCGCTACCGGTGATGGCAGGTCGCCCAGCCAGGAGGGAACGAGGCTCGGAAGGACGGCCAGAGCGAGCGACCCCGCGAGCAGGTACCACGTGAAACGGGCGCCCCGCGGGAGCGTCGCGGGCGGCGCGGACTGTTTCGCCCCCTTCGTCTTCGCGCGCGGGCGGCCGAGGCGGGACGCGGCGACGGCGAGCACCGCCAGCGCGCCGCAGTGGAGCGTCGCGAAGAGGCCGATCCACTTGCCGTGGAAGACGGGCAGCGCCCAGAGCTCCGACGGGTCCACCTTCCACGTCGTGCCGAACGGGTAAGGCACCAGGAACTCGAAGAGGCGCAGCGGCGAGACGGAGAACGCGACCGCGTCCCGCAGCAGGACTCCCCGGATCGCGCGGTCCGTCTCCGGGATCCAGAGGTAAGTCGCGAGGAGCTGCGGCGCTCCGATCAGGGCTCCCATCGCGACGGAGGCCGAGAGCCGCCTCGCCATCGGCCAGCGGCGGATCTTCTCCTCCTCGACGAGGATCCAGAGGGCGGAGGCGGCGAGCGCCATCCCCATCGTGAAGACTTCCCCGGCCAGAAAGTCGATCCCAAAGAGGGTCGACAGGGCGGCGACCTGGCCCGCCCGGGTCTTCCAGCGGCGCGCGACGGCCCAGAGGATCCAGGGCAGCAGCACGACGCCCCCCATGTGGTTCGTGTAGAAGACCTCCGAGACGATCACGCCGGAGAACGCGAACGTGACGGCGCCGATCCAGGCTCCCGCCTTCGAGGCGCGCAGCTCCGAGAGGAGCGCCAGCGCTCCCAATCCGGCGAGGATCCAGTGCAGGACCGGGAAGAGCCGCATCGCGAAGGGGAACGGGATAACCGCGAGCGCCGCCCGAAGCGGATAGAGCGCGCTGGTGTTGGGGTTGGCGAGCAGCGGCCGGCCTCCCGAGATGTCCGCCGCCCAGACCGGCAGCCGCCCGCGTGAGTACGCGTCGTGGATCGCGAACTCCATCGGGAGGAGGCCCCCGAGCACGTCCCGTCCCCCGAAGTTGCGCCTGGCGAGCAGCGGATCCGAGTACGCCGCGGCGACCAGGAGGACGAGAAGAATCGCCGGGCCGGCGCGCCTCGGCACCGGAATCACGAAGCTTTGCGGGCGATCGCCAGGAGCGACATCCCCGTGCGCGGAGGATTGGTCTCCTCTCGGCGCAGGAACGGAAGGAAGAGCTTGAAGGCCTGGAGCTGCGTGCGCGGAAGGACCTGCCGCCTCAGGATCTTGCCGTTGACGTACCAGCCCAAGATGCCGGGGCGGTTGACGAAGCGGCAGTCCTCGACGGCGAACCCGGCGTCCGCGAGCTTGTCCTCGAGGTCCTTCTTCTCGTAACGACGGAAGTGCTTCAGGTGCTCGTCCAGCGTGCCGTAGAGCCACTGGAGCGCGGGGACGAGGAGGATCAGTCTTCCGCCGGCCGGCAGGATCGCGGCCATGTCGGCCAGCGTCTGGGCGTCTCTTTCGATGTGCTCAAGCACGTTACAGCAGACGATCGTGTCCACCGACTGCGAGAGGATCTCTTCCCGCTCCGACGCGGTCAGTGGGAACTGGTACGACGCGACCCGGACGGCGGAGTTCTCGCGGAAGACTCCCTTCAGGTATTCGACGGCGACCGGGTCCACGTCGGAGGCGATGACGAGCTCCCGCTGCGGCCCCCGCGGGTCCTTTTCGGTCAGGTGCCGCGTCAGGTTCCCGAAGCCGGCGCCGATTTCCAGTACCCGGCGGCCGACGGCGTGGGCGAAGCGCTCCACGAGCCAGCGGTTGTAGGGCTCAAGCCTGGCCAGCCGCGTCAGCGTGACGTGGCCGACGTTGCCGGTCTCCTCGGCCTCGCGGAAACGGTGCTTGAGGATCGTCCAGAGCGCGGAGATCGCGTCCTTCCAGCCGATCTTCTTCCCCTCGTCGTAGGTCCGGCCGTGGTAGGAGATCGGGACTTCGTAGACCCGGTAGCCTCGCCGCGCGACCTTGGCGGTGATCTCCGGCTCGATGCCGAAGCGGCGCGACTCGATCGTCATGGACTGCACGACCTCGCGGCGGAACATCTTGTAGCAGGTCTCCATGTCCGTGAGGTTGAGGTTCGTGCACATGTTCGAGGCGAGCGTCAGGAAGCGGTTGCCGACCGTGTGCCAGAAGTAGAGAACCCGGCGCTCGCCGCCGCCGAGGAACCGCGAGCCGAACACGACGTCCGCGTGGCCTTCCTCGATCGGGCGCAGCAGCTTCGGGTACTCGCGAGGGTCGTACTCGAGGTCCGCGTCCTGCACGACGACGACGTCGCCGCCGGCGTGGCGGAACCCGACGGAGACCGCGGCGCCCTTCCCCTGGTTCTTCGGCTGCAGGAAGATGCGGATGCCGTCCCGGCCGTCCATCCCGCGCAGGATGTCGCGCGTCCCGTCGGTCGAGCCGTCGTCCACGATGAGGATCTCCTTGTCCACCGGCACGGCCTGGACCTGGCGGACGATCTCCTCGAGCGTCTTCGCTTCGTTGAACACCGGGATGACCACGGAAAGCTTCAACGCTTCTCTCCTTCGGTCGGCCCGCCCGTCAGCTCGAAGAGCGCGATCGAATGGCCGATCCGGCCGGCCGGACGACCTTGCGCGAGCACCCGGCCCTTCAACGCAGCCTCCGCTCTCGCCATGGGGATGGCCCCATGGTACGCGTAGAACTCCGGCCCCGCGGTCAGAAAAAAGACCGACATCGCGACGAGCCGGCCGCGCACGACCGGCTGCGCCGAGAAATCCGGCACGCCGATCCGGAAGTAGACGTTGTCGCCGCCAAAGTAAGAGACCGTGGGATCGGTCACGCCCCGGCGCTTCAACTCCGCGGCCAGGCGCTTCAGGTCGAGCCCCCAGTCCACGTTGGAGTCGGTCAAGATGGCCGCGCCCCGGTCGGGCCCTCCGGCGAGCGGGTTGAAGTAAGAGAGCTCGTACGGGTGGATCCGCCAGGTCTCCGCCGCCGAGACGACGGGGAGCGCGATCCAGAACACGGCGGCGGCCGCGGATGCGAGCGCCGTCCCCCTCGCCTGCCAGGCCCTCGCGAAGAGGGCCGCCGCGAAGAGCGCGAGGAACGGGTAGACCGGGAGCAGGTGGCGGATGCCGATGTTGTAGGTCGTGCCGATCGAGGCGAGGAAGAGGACGCCGACCGGGACGAGCCAGAGGCGGACCTCCTCGGCCACGGGCCCGGTCCGGCGCGCGAGCGCCACGAGGACCGCGGCCGTGACCGCCAGGAACGCGAGGGTGGACTTCACGCCGAAGGCGACGAAGAAGTAGTCGAAGAACCCCCTGGTCGAGATCCGCCCGTTCAAGTACGTGATTCCTCCCCCGACGTCATTTTGCCGCACCACGGAAGCGAGCCCGCCGACGTAGTGCGCCAGAGGCCGGGAGAAATCGGCGAGCGATTCGATCCGCTCGGCGAGCTTCGGCGCGCCGCCGAGGACGGCGACCTTCTCGTGGATCACGGTTTTCTGGTCCGCGGGGTCCATCCGCGAAGTGACCGGAGCGTAGACCGCGACCACGACGAGGAGCGCGCCGACTCCGGCTGCGGCGAGCCGCCAGAGACCGGCGGCGGCGGTCCGGCCGGGCGACGCCTCCCGTCGCGCGGCCAGCAAGGTCTGGAGGGCGAGGACCGGGAGGAGGTAGATCGTCGAGAACTTCGTCGCCATTGCGAGGCCGAGCGCGACCGCGGCGCCGGCCAGGCGAGCGGCCGTCGGGCGCCTGCGGTGAGCTTCCCAGGCGAGCACGACCGCGAGGAACGCGAGGGTCGCCCCGAGGTCCGTGTGCACGACTCCCGCGTGCGCGAGCAGGTTCGGATCGAACGCCAGGAGCGCCATCGCCAGCAGCGCCGGCCCCGCGCCGTAGCGGGAGCGCGCCGCGGCGAACACGAGGAGCAGGAGCGCGGCGAGAACGGCGAGCTGGGGCGCCCGCGCCGCCGCGATGATGGCGTCGGCGGGAACGGAATTGTGGAAGAAGAACTCGGGGCTCGCGGAGAGGAACACGTTGCCCATCGGCACCTTCTCCGGCGGCGGCCGCAAAGGCAGCCGCGTGACCGAGAGCCCGGAAAGGATCTTGATCAGCGGCGGGTGCTCGATGTTGACGATCGCCGACCGCGACGCCACGGCGAAGTACCCGGAGAGGATGTGGATCGGCTCATCGGCCGAGAGCGAGTCGTCGCGCGTGTGGTCGTAAACCAGGAAGAGAGCGAGCGCCGCCAGCAGAAGCGCCGCGGCCGGGGCGACGGGCGATCTCAATTCACCGGTTTCCTCTCCCCATTATTCACACATCCTTCGCGGAATCCGCATCTGTGAGGCATTGAGTACGACTCCGCTTGAGAGTGGTGCGGGAGAATCCGCCCCGGAACCGGCGGCGTCTCCCTCGCCGGCACGCGCCGGCCCGGCCGCGTACAGGAGTTCCGGGCCGTCGCTCGTCGCTCAGTCGCACTCGCAGGGTGGCGACAGAAGTCGGTGGTGTGCTCCTTCGCTCATGGCCGCCAGCGGGAGACTCCGCCGTCTCCGGGGCTCCTATCTCGGCTTTACGCCACGCTGGAGCCACGGCGGCGGGACCGCCTCCCGGAGGAGCGCGAAGTGGCGATTCTCAGTTTTCGCGGCGGGATCGGGAGGCGACGGCGTGGCGGACGAGGGCGGCTAGCGCGGAGAAGCCGTCACGCAGGCGAATCTTCTTGCCCTCGGCGCGGGAGCGGCCGAAGTAGGAGACCGGGACCTCGAAGATGCGGAAGCCCCCGCGCGCGACCTTCGCGGTGAACTCCGCGTCCACGCCGAAGCCCTTCGACTCGAGGTTGAGCGACGGAACCACGCGGCGGTGGAACGCCTTGTAGCAAGTCGCCATGTCGGTGAGGTTGAGGTTGGTGAAGACGTTGGAGATGAGGGTCAGCAGGCGGTTGCCCGCCGTGTGCCAGAAGTTCTGGACCCGGTTCTCGGGGCCGCCCCGGAAGCGCGAGCCGTACACGATGTCGGCGCGCCCGGACTCGATCGGCCGGATGATCGTCGCGTACTCGCTCGGGTCGTACTCGAGGTCCGCGTCCTGGATGATGAGGATCTCGCCCCGCGCCTCGCGGATCGCGGTCGAGACGGCGTGCCCCTTCCCCATGTTGCCCGGGTGGAGGATCACGCGGACGCCGGCCTTCCCGTCCCAGTTGGCGAGGAGGTCGCGCGTACCGTCCGTCGAGCCGTCGTCCACGACGAGGATCTCCTTCTCGATGGGGACGGCGGAGACCTGGCGGAGGATCTCGTCGATCGTCCGCGCCTCGTTGAAGACCGGGATCAGGACGGAAAGCTTCACGGTCGCGCGGATGATACGGGATACGGGGTACGGGGTACGGGTACGGGTTCGCCCGATAGCTCATAATCGTTTTCAATGAACCCGCGGCGGCTCGTCTTCTTCCTCGGGCTCGCCGTGTCGCTCCTCGTCGGGATCGCAATCCGCCTCTCCACCCGGGAGCAGCTCCTCGCGGGAGGGCGCGCCCGTACGCTGACCTCGGATGACGATTACCACATGAGGCGCGCGCGGTTCGCCGCTGCGAACTACCCGCGCACCATCGTGTTCGATCCGTTGATGAATTTTCCGAAGGGCGGAGTGCCGATCTGGCCTCCACTCTACGACGTCGCGCTCGCGACGCCCGCGCGGCTCCTTCATGGGTCGTCGGCGACGCCCGAGCAGGTCGCGCGGGGCGCGTTCTGGGTGCCGGTCGTCTTCGCCGCGGGCTCGATCCTGCTCGCCGGCTGGCTGGGGAAGCTCGTCGCGGGAGAGATCTCCGGCGCCGTTCTCGCCCTGTTCGTCGCGATCTGCCCGGGCCATATCCTCTGGACGCAGTACGGACACACCGACCAGCACGTCGCGGAGTCTTTCTTCGGGCTCCTGGTTCTCTGCCTCTTCCTCCGAAGGCGATCGAACCTGTGGACCGGGATCGTCCTGGCCCTCGCCGTCCTCGCCTGGCAGGGGGCGATCTACTGGGGAGCGATCATCGCGCTGGCGCTCTTCGTCGAGGCGATCCTGACGAGAGAAAGCGTCCTGCGCCCGGCGGTCCTCATCCTCGGGGTCTCCGCCGCGTTGTCGGCGGCGGCGACGTCCTGGTGGCTGGGAGGCGTTCGGCCGCCGCTGACCTACATCTCCTTCGGGTTTTTCCAGCCGCTCTTCCTCGCAGCCCTCGCCGGAGGGACGATCCTGCTCGAGACGCTCCTGCGCGCCACGCGACGCCAGCTCGACGGGAAGGAGCTTCGCCACCGTGCGATCGCGGTCGCCGCCGCGGCCGCCGCGGTTCTCCCCTTCGCCGGGCCGCTCGCGACCGGCTTCTTCCGCGGGATCGGCTATGCCGCCGGAACGACGAGCGGCGAGGCGACCGCGGCGACCGGGTACATCTCCTATCCGAAGAACTGGCTCTCGGGGATCTTCGAGGCGAGGCCTCTCCTCGCCGACGGCCCGGGCCTCGCCGTCGAGCAGCTCTCGGCCGCATTCCTGCTGGCCCCGCTCGTCGTCCTGTTGTGGGCCGCGCGGGCGAAGCAGTCCCGGCCTGCTTTCCACGCCGCGCTCGCCATCTGGGGTATCGTGACGATCTTCCTGGCGTTGTCGCAGCGGTTGAACGTCTATTACGCCGCGCCGCTCGCGGGGCTCGCGCTGATCGAAGCCGCGACGCTGGCGCGGCGGTTCGGGAAGACCCCCGCCACCCGCACCGTCGCCGCGGCCGCCTGCGGACTGGCGCTGGCGATCCCAATGGCCCCGGGCATCCGCGAGGAGGTGACGGCCGTCCGTGTGCCGGGCTCGGACTTTTTCGACACGATGGACTGGATGCGGGACAAGCTCCCCCACGCGGTGGACGCCTACGACCCGCGCCTGCTGTCGCCTTCCCCGCCGCCGGAGCTTTCGAGGGCGGAGTCGGTCCTCGCGCCGTGGTCGCTGGGCCACCGGGTCCTCTACAACGCGGAGCTCCCGGTAATCGGCAACAACTTCGGATACGGCTTCAACGACTCGATCCGCTTTTTCATCGCGGGGTCGGAAGAGGAAGCCCTGGCCATCGCCCGTTCCCGACGCGCCCGGTGGGTCCTCGCGACCGACCTCGTCCCGCGTATGAACGACTACGCCGGCTACTTCGACCGGCCGCCCTACCTGCGCCAGACCGACCGCGGCCCGATGCCCCTGCCCTCCTACTTCTCCACCATGCAGGCCCGCCTCTACGACTTCGACGGCGGAGGTTTCGAGGGAGCCGGGAACCGCTTCGAGCCCGTGCGCCACTTCCGCCTGGTCCACGCCTCCCGCTCCGGGATCCCCCGCGGCACCCGCTGGCTCGCCCGCTGGAAGGTCTTCGAGATCCTGGAGTGACGCTTGGGGTCAGGTCTACATCATACACTATGACTTTCCGCGCAATCCCAACAGGGGCGGCCGCTTTCCTGCATAATGTATAACATAGACCTGACCCCAAGGCGGAGCCGGGACCCGGTCAGGGGCGGGGGCCGAAGCGGCGCCAGGCGATGGCGGCGTGGCGCTTCTCCGCGTCGGTTTTCGCGGACTCGACGACCGCCTTGAGCTCTTCGCGGGAAGGGTCGAGGCCGGAGAAGACCCCGTACATCGCCGACCGGAAGAGGCGGCCCCCGTAGGAGGGACCCGGCGCGACCGCGAGCGATGCGACGAAGAGGAGAACACCGGCGAGCGCGCCGAGAGCCTTTGGCGGCATTGAGAACCGGGACGCGCGCAGGCCCGCGTACAGAGCCACGGCGCACAGGGCAAACGCGAGCGGGAGAGACAGGATGCCCGGGAGGAGCCCGGGTGAGACCCAGCCCCGGACGACGAACCAGACCGAGCCGTTGGCCGCGGGCCAGGACAGGTCGTCCGGAAAGTAAGGCCACGAGAGGCTCAGCAGAGTATGGGTCGCCCCGGAGAAGATCGCCGCCGCGGCGAAGAGGCACCGCGAAAGCGGCGATTCGAGCGCGTGCAACAAGGGGATCCCGGCGAAGAAGAGGATCGGCAGAAGGTACCGGTTGCCCGTCGCCCACCCGCCGTGCCAGTTTTCGTAGCCCGTCAGGATGACGAAGTACCCGGCGACTCCGGCCAGGCAGAGCGCCCACTCCGCGCGGTCCTTCCCCGAGCGCCACCACGCGAGGAACCCCGGCACGATCCAGATCCAGAACGGGGACCGCCAGAGGAGGCCGCGCCCGGGATGGAAGAGGTAGGCCCACGCAATCTTCGGGCTCGGAGGACCGAACCCGAAGAGGCCGCGGCCGGAGAGCTGCGCGAAGTCCGGGCGGGCCTCCCGGGCCGAAGAGAGCACCCAGGGCGACCCGAAGCAGGCGCGGTTGTAAAGGAGCAGCAGCGCCATCGGCGTCGCGGCGCCCGCGGCGAACAGGACTAGCCCTCGCCAGGACCCGGTCTTCGCCGACCGCGCCGCGAGCACCACTCCCAATGGCGCGGCCGTGTACTCGGAGATGGAAGCCCATCCGGCCGCGAGGCCCGAGGCGAAAAAGCCCAGGTCCTCCCGCCTGCGCGAGCCGGCCGCGCCCCGGGAAAGGTCCCAGGCGAGGAACAGGAGAGCGGCCGTCCACGCGTGGCCGAAGAGAGACCTCGAGTAAAAGAGCATTGGCGTGCCGAAGAGCAGGGCCGCTCCGACGAGGGGCGCTTCCGGCAGCGGCCGAGCCCTCCTCAGAAAGACCGCCGCGGCGAGGACCGACGCGAGCGTCACCGTGAGGACGCGAGTCACGACGAAGACGGGATCCCACGGGAATCGTGGCTGTGGAAAGACGACCCGGAGGGCTCGATAGACCGGCACCGCCGCGAAGATCAGCCCCGGCGCCTTGTTCGAATAGAAGTGCCCGTTCGCCGCCGACTTGTCCTCGTGGTCGCCGAACCGCTGGAGGGCGTCGTCGATCCGGAACGTCCCCGTCTCGACGAACGCGTACACCGCCTCAATGCGGGACAGCTCGTTGGGATTGCCGTTGGGCGGGTAGAAGCCGGTGAACAGGACGGACACGACGGCGAACGCCGACAGGACCGCCATCTCGGCGCGCCGCGAGATCGGAGCGGGACTGTCGGGAGTCAACGAGGCACAACTGTACACTCCACCCATGTCCGTCCGCGGCCGAGCGGTCCTTTCCGGTCTGGCCGTGGCGGTCCTCTTCGCGCTGCCTCTGGTCCCGGAGATCCTCGGGGCGCGCCGCCTCGTCTTCCGCGACGCGCAGATCACGCACTGGCCGTGGCGCCGAGTCGCCGTCGCGGAGCTGTCCGCCGGAAGGGTGCCCTTCGTCAATGCCTCGGCTTCGGGAGGCGAGCCCTTCCTGGCCAACCCGAACGCGGTCCTGCTCTATCCGACGATGCTCCTCGAGAAGGTCCTTCCCCCCGCCTCCGCCTTCAACCTTCACTACCTCCTTCACGTGCTCTGGGCCTTCCTCGGCGCACGGCTTCTGGCGAGAAGGCTGGGGATCGCGCCAGGGGCCGCCTTTTTTTCGGGGGTCGCCTTCGCCTTCTCCGGGATAGTGATGTCGTACGCGTCCGCCTTCGCGAACTCCGGGGCGGCCGCCTCGTGGCTTCCCTGGTGCGCGTCTGCGGTCCTCGGCGTCGTTCGCGCGCGTGGAGCGAGCGAGATTCTCCGCGCCGGCGCGGCGGCCGCGATCGCGTTTGGCCTCCAGCTCCTGGCCGGCGAGCCAGCGCTCTCGGCGCTGACGCTCCTTTTCGCCGCGTTCCTGGCAGCCGCGGAGATCGCGGCCTCACGGGAGGATCGGGGCGCCGCGGCGCGGGGCCTCGCGGCGGGAGGAATTCTCGCCGGGATCGGGGCGGCCGCCATCGCCTCTCCCCTGCTCCTTCCGCTCTCGGCGGTTTTCCCGCTGACGTACCGGGGCCAGCACCTCTACTCCGAGCGGGCCTTCGGGGCCTCGCCGTTTCTTCCGTGGCGCGCCGTGGAGTGGCTCTTCCCGCGCTTCGACGGAGACCCCGGGGCCCTTTTCTCCGGAGCACACTGGCAGTACGCGCTCCACAAGGGCGACCTCATCTACATCTGGTGCGTCACGCTGGGGGTCCTTCCGATCGCGGCCGTGGCGATCGCCTGCTTGAAGCGTGATTTCTGGAGCCCCCGGACGGCGTGGCTCTCCGCCGGGACCGTCGTCACTTTTCTCTTCGCGCTCGGCCCGGCATTTCCGCTCTTTCGCATCCTCGGCTCGGCCTCGCTGCTCCGGCGGCTGCGCTACCCGATCAAGTTCTACCTGCTGACCACCCTGTGCGTGTCGCTGCTGGCGGGATTCGCGGCCGAGCGGCTGCGGCCCACTCCCGCGCGGGCGGGACGCCGGGCGATGGCCGTCGTCCTCGCGCTCGTGGTCGTCTTCGTGTCGGCCCTCGTCGCCGCCGGGCCGGGAGGCTTCCTCGACCGAACGGTCCTGCCGTACCTGGCCGGCATCGCGGCGCCCGCGGAGGAGCTTCTCCCCGCGATCCGGAGAAACCTCGCCGGCGACGCGCTCTTCGGCCTCCTCGCGACGGCCGTCCTGGCGCTCGTCCTCTTCTCGCGGCGCCCGATCCGGGGACAGAACCATCTCCTTGCGCTTGCGGCGCTGCTGCTCGCGTTTCCCTGGGCGCTGCCCCTCTTCGTCTCGGCCGACGAGAGGGACCTGGCCCGCCCGCCGGCCGTCTCCGCGGCGATCCGGGAGGGAGGCGGCATCTACGTTTCGCCGCAGCTGCCCGAGTTCAACGTGCTCGCCTCGGGCACGCGGCACCCGGAGCTACCCCCGCGCGTCGTCAAGCTCGCGCGCGTCCAGATCGAGGAGCTCGTCCCGGCGACCGGCGCACCGTTCGGCGTGCGGTACGTCTTCGACGCGGACCCCGACGGGTCCTATGGCTGGTACAACCGCCTGGCCGAAGAGGCGCTGGCCGCGTCCGCGCCGCAGGAGCAGAGCCGCCTCCTGCGCCTCTACGGCGCGCGCTGGCTCGTGCACGACCAGGGCGAGGGCCGCCCGGACTTCGAGCCCGTGACCGGGTTCGCGGTCGCGGGACGCCGGCTCGTCCTTTCCCAGGCCCGCGCGCCGCTGCCACAGATCCGCTGGGCGGGACGCGCGTGGCGGCGGGGGTCGCTCTCGGGAGCGCTGGAGCTCGTTCGCTCCGACCGGTTCGATCCGGAGTCCGACGTGGTCCTTCCGGGCGCCGCGGATTCGGCGGCGCCGCGCGAGGCCGGCCGGGCGCGAGTCGAAGTCGAGCGAGCCGGACCGGCCGAGGCCGCGGCGACGGTCGAGGCCGAACAGCCTGGAAACCTGATCTTCAGCCGGACCTACTTCAAGTCGTGGAAGGCGAAGGTGGACGGACGAGACGCTCCCCTCCTCGTCGCCAACGCCAGGGACCTCGCGGTCGCCGTCCCCGCCGGCCGCCACCGCGTCGAGTTTTCTTACGATCGCGCTCCCTTTCTGCGCGGCGTCGTACTCCAGGCCCTGACTTTCCTGGCGGTCGTCGGGCTCGCCCTGGTCCGGCCCGGACGACTCTAGGGGGCTCGGGGGACCGCAAGGCCCCCCGCTTTCTAGCCCCAGCCCGTCGTGACGTCGCCGCCACGCCCACGCAGGCGGGTCCTCGCGAGCGGCCGAACCGGGACGGCCTCGCGCCGGGCAAGCGTCTCGCGGGCGAGCTCCTCCATCGTCAGGAACGTCACGCCGTCGGCGATCCACGCGTCGAGCATCCGGCAGAAGAGGGAGAGCTTCGAGCGGCCTTCGACCTCGACGTGGATGCTGTGGACCTCGGTGGCCTTGACCAGGCCGCGGAAGAGGGCGAGCTGGTCCTCGTCGGCTGCGGTCTCCGGCCAGGCCAGCGTCTCGTCGAGCGTCGGCAGAGTCGAGGGGAGCTCGAGCGTCTCGAAGACGCGCCCGCCCGCGGAGGGGAAGAAGGGAGCGCCGCCGCGCGTGTTGGAGGTGTAGAGGAGACTGCGTTCCGCCTCAACCGCGAGGGACTTCTCGTTGCACGCCCAGCCGGCCGCGGCGCCCGCCCGCGCCGGCTCTCCGAAGATCCGCCGGTGCTCCTCGTGCGCCCGCCCCGATTCCTCCCGGATCTTCTCGACGCTCCAGCGGTCCACGTGGTCGTGCCAGCCGACGTGGTCCCACGCGTGGACGGCGACCTCGTGGCCCGCGCGGGCGGCGGCGCGCATTTGCGGGGCGCAGCGCTGGCCGATCATCGGCGAGGCGAGGAACGTCCCGTAGAGGATCGTCGGAAAGCCGTAGAGCGAGACGCCGCCGCTGCGGAGCATCTTGGAAAGGAAGCCGGGCCTGGTGAAGACCCGCTTGATCGCCACGCCGGAACGGTCCGGCCCGTAGGAGAAGAAAAACGTCGCGCGAATCCCGCGCGCGTCAAACGCCTCGAGGAGCCGCGGAACCCCGTCGCGCGTGCCCACATAGGTATCGCAATCCACCTTGAGGGCGATGCGTTTCATGCGTCACTTGCTTCTCTTCGAGAGGTAGAAGTCCACCGTCAGCCACAGAGCTTCGTCCAGGAGGACCTTCGGCTGCCAGCCGAGGATCTCGCGGGCGCGCCGGATCGAGGGGACGCGGGTCAGGATGTCCTGGTAGCCCTCGCCGTAGTAGTCGCCCGAGGAGACGTTGACGATCGGCGTCTTCCGCGCCTTCTCGCCGAACTCCGGGTGCGAGGCCACGGTGTCGATCAGGCGCTGCGCCAGGTCGGCGACCGAGAGGTCGTTGGCCGGGTTGCCGATGTTGAAGATCCCGCCGTCGGCGGCGCCGTTCCTGTTCTCCAGGATCTTCATCAGGCAGTCGATGCCGTCGGAGATGTACGTGAAGGAGCGCCTCTGCGTGCCGCCGTCCACGAGCTTGATCGGCTGCCCGTAGAGGATGTTGTGGAGGAACTGCGTCAGCACGCGGCTGGAGCCCTCCTTGGGAGAGTCGATGTCGTCTAAGTGCGGGCCGATCCAGTTGAACGGGCGGAAGAGCGTGAACTTCAGCCCCTCCGACTCTCCGTAGGCCCAGATCACGCGGTCGAGGAGCTGCTTGGAGCAGGAGTAGATCCACCGCTGCTTGCGGATCGGACCGTAGACGAGCGGCGAGCTCTCCTCGTCGAACTCCGGGTCCGGGCACATCCCGTAGACCTCGGAGGTCGAGGCAAAGACGACGCGCTTGCCGTAGTGGGCGGCCTGCTTGACGATCCGGAGGTTCTCCTCGAAATCCAGCTGGAAGACCGCGAGCGGGTTCTTGACGTAAGTCGCCGGAGTGGCGATCGCCACGAGCGGGAGGACGACGTCGCACTTCTTGACCTGGTACTCGATCCACTCCTTGTTGATCGCGATGTCGCCCTCGAGGTACGTGAAGCGCGGGTGGCCGAGGAAGGGAGCGATCTTGTCGCTGGCGATGTCGAGGCCCGACACGCTCCAGTCGGTGGTCTCCAGGATCCGGCCGGTCAGCGCGTTGCCGATGAAGCCGTTGACGCCGAGGATCAGGACCTTCATCGCGATTTCAGCGTCGCGACGAAGTCCGGTCCATCCATCTCCGGCTCCCCGTCCCGCTGGAGCCGTAGGATCTCGACGTAGCGGTCGTCCTCGCACGCGACGTAAAGACGCCCCCGCTCGGTCCGGATCTGGCCCGGGAAGTTGTCGTGGGCGCCGAGGTGCGGAAGCCGCGTCTTCCAGAGGTACGTTTTCCCGCCGAAGATGTCGGTGAAGGCTCCGGGGAAGGGGTGCGTCACGGCTCGGACGAGGTCGTGGACCTCCTGCGCGGTGCGGGTCCACGCGATTCGGCCGTCCTCCGGACGCCGGCGCCCGAAGGTCGTCGCCTGCGACTCGTCTTGCGCGCGGCGCGGCACGGTTCCGGCCTCGAGCTCGTCGAGCCTCCGCTCCAGGATCTTCACGGCGGCGGCGGTCACGCGCGACTGGACCTCGCCGGCCGTGTCATCGGGCCCGATCGGCACTTCCTCCTGGTCCACGATGTCTCCAGCGTCCGGCTTCGACGTCATCGCGTGGAGGGTGGCGCCCGTGACCGTCTCGCCGTTCAGGACCGCCCAGTTGACGGGCGCCCGGCCCCGGTACTTCGGCAGGAGCGACCCGTGGACGTTGAAGGCGCCCAGACGCGGCATCGCGAGAAGCCTGTCCGGCAGGATGCCGCGGTAGTAGAACGAGAAGAGCAGATCGGGCCGGGCGGCCTCGATCCTGGCGAAGACGGCCAGGCTCTTCGGATCGTCCGCGACGACTGGCTCCAGGCCGCGGTTGCGAGCGAGCTCGGCGACGCTGCCATACCAGCGGGTCTCTCCCGGATCGTCCGCGTGGGTGACGACCATCGCCACGTCCCTGCCCCTCTCGAAGAGAAACTTCAGGCACTCATACCCGGTGTCCGAATAGGCGAAGACCGCGATCCGCGTCACCTTCGCTCTCCCGCTGTCGACTCTCGACTGTCGACGGTCGACTCCTTCCCGGCGCCCAACCCGTAGACCCGCCTCACCGAGAACCTCGGCCTCCCCCGCACCTGCTCGTAGATCCTGCCCACGTATTCGCCGACGATTCCCAGTCCCGCCATCGCGATCCCCAGGAGAGTGAAGAGGATCGCGAAGAGCGTGAACACCCCCTCGACTTCCGCCCCGACGATCAGCCGCCGGATGAAGAGGAAGACGCCGAAGGCGATCCCGCCGGCCGCGACGGCGCTGCCGAGCAGCCCGAAGAGCTGGATCGGGACGGACGAGAACCCGGTCATCAGGTCGAAATTCAAGCGAATCAGCCTGTAGAAAGAGTACGCCGATTCGCCTCCCGAGCGGGGGGCGTGCGCGACCTCGATCTCGGTCGGCCGCCGGGCGAAGCTCTGGCCCAGCGCCGGGATGAAGGTCGAGGCCTCATCGCAGCGGTTGATGTCCTCGACGACGTCCCGGGAGTAGGCCCGCAGCATGCAGCCGAAGTCCGTCAGCTTCATGCGGGTGATGGCGGCCGTGGTCTGGTTGACGAGGGCCGAGGCGAATCGCCGTGCCCAGGAATCCTGGCGGTGCTTCCGCACTCCTCCCACAACGTCGTAGCCCTCGGCGAACTTGGCCAGGAGTTTCGGGACCTCCTCCGGAGGATTCTGGAGGTCCGCGTCGAGAGTTACGACGACGTCCCCGGTGACGTCGCGGAAAGCCGCGAGGATCGCCTGGTGCTGGCCGAAGTTGCGGGAGAGTTCCAGCACGCGGATCCGGTCCGACCTCTTCGCGGCCCAGGACTTCAGGATCGAGAGTGAAGCGTCGCGGCTGCCGTCGTCCACCAGGATGACCTCGTACGGCTCGCCCTGCGCGTCCATCACGGCGGTCAACCGGCTGAGGAACTCCTGGAGGTTCGCCTCCTCGTTGAAGACGGGGACGACGACGGAGATCTTCATGGTCATGCGGAAGCCGTCCGCGGCGACGGGACCAAGGCGGGAAGGGCGCTTCCGCCGAGCTTCCGCACCTCCAGGAGCAGCCACACGATCGCCGCCCACCACGGTCCGTACCATCCCGGCAGCCAGGCCGGAGCCGACTCGATCCCCAGGGATGCGTTCAGGACGAAACCCGCCGCGATCAGCGTGTAGATCAGGTAGCCGGGGCTCGGGAAGAGAGAGCCGAGCGCGATCGGCCAGACGCAGTACTGCCGCGCGAAACCCGGCAGGAAGATCATCTGCACGAGGACGAGCAGCAGGCACGCCTTCGCGATCTCGACGCGGGCGAGCCTCGCGATCGCAACGCCCACCGCCAAGACCAGGAAGACCGTGAGGAGCGCCATCGGCATTCCCGGGAAGACGAGCAGGAGGCCCTCGAGGCCGTAGTGGCCCAGCTCCCCACGGTAGCCGAACACGCGATCCAGGATCTCCCGCCAGGACCGCCAGTAAGGAAGAAACGAGGCCAGGAAGAGGACGTAGGTCCCGGCGGCCAGCGCGAGCGGCAGGCGCGGCCGGCGCCGGGCCGTGAAGAGAAGCGGAAAGAACCAGGTCACGTGCTTGATGGCGAGGGACAGGGCGAGCGCCGCCGCCGTCAGCAGGCCGGGGCTCGACTCCTTTCGGAAGCACAGGAGCGCCAGCAGCAGGAAGAGGAAGGAAAGGTTGTCGAACTGCCCGTGGAAGCTGGTGATGAGGACGGACACCGGGTTGGCGAAGAAGAGCGCCCCGGCCAGGACGGCGCGATCGGCCGGCATTCGGGAGCGGCAAAGTGCGTAGACGAGCCCGGCGATCGCGAGGTCCGCCGCGGTCAGGAAGAGTCCGACCATCCGGGTCAGGTCGATCCCCGCGGCCGATCCCGCCCGCTCCAACTCGCGCAGGATCCAGGCCCAGAGCGGCGAGTAGTTGTACCTTCCCGCCGGGCCATACAGGTCCTCGCCCCGTTGTGCGGCCGCCGCGATGATGCGGTACGAGTCGCTGTCGTAATTGCCCGGAAACGACCGGAGCATCGCCAGCCGGACCGCCAGCGCCGCAAGCAGGCCGACGGCGCACAGCAGGAGGGTCCTCCGCGAGGGCACCCTCACCTCGCGAACTCCCGCAGGACCTCGCGCGTCGCGGCGATCGCGTCGTCCTGGTCCTCGCCGGAGAGGCCGGGGAAGAGCGGCAGGGACACGATCCGGTCGGAGACGAAGTGCGCCTCCGGGAAGTCTTCGGGCTTCCATCCGAAACGGTTCGCGTAATAGGAGAACTCGTGGGCGGCCGAGTAGTGGAGGCCGGTGCCGATGTTCTTCTTCTTCAACTCCTCCATGAAGCGGTCGCGCGAGATCGTGAGCCGGTCCACGTCCACGAGCGGCGTGAAGAGGTGCCACGCGTGGCGGCTGGGATAGGGCACCCGCTGCGGAAGGATCAGGCCCGGCGTGTCCGCGAGCTGCTCCTCGTACCTCGCGGCGAGGCGCGCCCGCTCGCCGAGGAAGCTCTCGAGCCTCGGGAGCTGGTGGAGGCCGAGCGCCGCCTGGATGTCCATCATGTTGTACTTGTACCCGGGAACCGCGACGTCGTAGCGGGGGCTGCCGGACTTGGCGAAGCGCTTCCACGCCTCCTTGTCCATCCCGTGGAACTTCAGCAGCGACGCCCTCTCGAAGACCTCCTCGTCGTCGGTGACGATCATGCCTCCCTCGCCGGTCGTCATGTTCTTGTTGGGATGGAACGAGAAGACCGACGTCGTCGGAAAGGACCCGATCTTTCTCCCCTTGTACTCGGTCCCGATCGCGTGCGCGGCGTCCTCGAGCACCGCGATCCCGCGGCTGCCGGCGAGCTCCAGGATCGGATCGAGGTCCGCGGGTTGGCCGACGTAGTGGACCGGCACGATCGCCTTCGTCCTGCGCGTGAGCTTCCCGGCGATCTCCTCGACACGGATGTTCAAGGTCGCCGCGTCGATGTCCACGAGGACCGGGACCGCCCCGCAGTGGACGATCGTGTTCAGCGTGGCCACGAAGGTCATCGGCGTCGTGATGACCTCGTCTCCCGGCCCGACCCCCAGCGCCAGCAGGGCGACGTGAAGCCCCGCCGTCGCCGAGGAGACCGGAACGGCGAAGCGCCCCCCGACGTACTCCGCGAAGGCCGCCGTGAACCTCTCCACCTTCGGGCCGGTCGTGATCCAGCCCGAACGGAGGGTGTCCACCACCTCCGCGATCTCCTCCTCGCCCAGCGCCGGCCGGGCGAACGGGAGGAATGTGCTTCTCATCTGAGGAGCAAGTGTATTCGACCGTGGGGCAGGGTTCTTTGACGCGTTCGAGCTATTTTTCCCGGGGCTTGCGGCGGGCGAAATACTCGACGCCAGTTGAGCAGACGGAGACCCAGAAGAGGCCGACGAGGATGCCGGCGACGACGTCCGTGGCCCAGTGGGCTCCGAGGTAGATGCGGGAGTAGCAGACGCAGAGGATGATGAACGTCGCGAGCGCCAGCGTGACGCCGCGCACGAGGCGGTTCTTGTACAAGTGAAGGACGAGGGCGGCGACGGCGCCGAAAAAAAGGGTGGACATCGTGGCGTGGCCGCTCGGGAAGCTGAAGGTCTTTTCGGTGACGAGGGCGGGCCAGAGGTCCGGGCGTGCGCGGTGGTACACGATCTTGATGAGGCTCTCCAGCAGCCACCCTCCGATGACGACCCCGAAGAAGAGGATCGCGCTGACGCGGTGCTTCATCAGGACCAGCCCCGCGGTCACGGCGAGCGTGGCCGGCAGGAGGAAGCGGTGGTCTCCCAGGAAGCTCACCGCGTGGGCGACGCGGTTCAAGGTGGGCGTGTGCTCGAGCTCGATCGCCATCGTGACCTCGCGGTCGAAGGCGGTCTTGCCGTGGACGTCGAAGACGGAGTCCGCCAGGACCGCGAAGAGGACCACGACGGCGGCGCAGGCGAAAAACCCGATGGTCACGTAGAGGCCGGCGGTTCCCTCCCGGGAGAAGCGAGCGCGGAGGAAGGCGCGCCACTTCGCGGGCTCGACGGTCGCCGGAACCGCCGGGGCGCTCACGCCTCCCACCGGATGGCGCCGTCGAAGCGCCATCGCCGCTCGGGGTTCCACGTTCCGGCGACGGGCGAGTCGGCGGTCACCTCGAATCGGAGCACGTCGCGCCGGTAGTCGTAGGGCGCCCCGTCGCGGGCGTGCGCCGCGGCGTCCACCGAATAGATCCCCGGGGCCAGGTCGCAGGACGGGATCTCGAGCGTCACGACCCCTTCTCCCGCGAAATCCCCCGGCACGAACCCGTCGATGTCGGTGTTGCTCCCGAAGACCGCCACGCCCGCGACCGTCGAGATCGCGTAGCCGAAGACGAAATCCGAAAGCGGAGCCGCGGCCTTGACCCTCATCCTCAGCGCCGCCGGCTGGCGCGACACGATCCTCCCGGCTCGCTGCCCCGCCGCGTCGAGCAGCTCGACGCTTTCCACGACCGCCGCCCCCGACCCGATCCGAGCCTTACGGCCCGGGCGGGAGGGGGCAAGCCCCTCCCCTACGGAGCTGACAACTTCCACTCGCTTGCTCGCCTCCTCCACCGCCACCCGCTCCCGGTACAGCGCCACCGTCTCCGCCGCCGGCCCGTCCGCCGCGATCCTCCCCTTCTCCAGCCACACCGCCCGCCTGCAGCGCTGCGAGACGAGCGCCAGGTCGTGCGAGACGACGACGATCGTCTTGCCCGCACGCTCGAACTCGGCGAACTTCTCCAGGCACCGGTGCGAGAAGGCCTCGTCGCCGACGGCGAGGACCTCGTCCACCAGCAGCACGTCGGGATCGCTGTGCGCCGCGATCGAGAACCCCAGCCGCACCGCCATGCCCGACGAATAGGTCTTCAGCGGGGCGTCCAGAAACTCCTCCAGCTCCGCGAACGCGACGATCGCGTCGAAGCGCTCGGCGATCTGGCGCCGAGAAAGCCCGAGCAGCAGGCCGTTGATCTCGATGTTTTCCCTCCCCGAGATCTCCGGGTGGAAGCCGGCGCCCAGCTCCAGCAGGGCGGCGAGCCTTCCCTCGACGGAGACTCTTCCCGACGTCGGCTGCACGATCCCCGCCAGGAGCTTCAGGAGAGTGGACTTGCCCGAGCCGTTCGGACCGACGATCCCGGTCATCTCGCCGCGGGCGACTTCCAGCGTCACGTCGGTCAGGGCGGGGACGGAGAAGTCCGCCGCGAGGACTCCCCTCCCGACTCTCGAAAGAATCGCCGACTTCAAGGTCCCGCCCGGCCTCTTCCTGCCGTAGCGGCGGTAGAGCTTCGTGACACCCTCGACCCGGATCGCCGGCATCAGGCCTCCTCGGCGATCGAGTCGCGCAGCCTCGCGAAGACGTAGCAGCCCGCAAGCAGCGCCACCGCGGCCGTGGCGGCCATCCAGATCCAGTCGAAGGCGGCGACCGGCCGGAAGAAGAAGAGGGTCTCGTGGATCGCGGCGAAGAACGTGGCGAAGGGATTGACGCGGAGAAGAGGCCGGTACTTCTCCGGAACGGAGTCGATCGGGTAGAGGATCGGCGTCAGGAAGAAAGCGAGCGTCAACAGGTTCGCGAGCAGGTCCCGCACGTCGCCGAAATGGAGAGCCAGGGCCGAGATGGCCAGGCCGAATCCCCAGACGGTCGCCGCCAGCAGCGCGAGGACGATCGGAAACTCGAAGGCGGCCGGTCCGGGAGCGAGGCTTCCCCGCCACGCCGCGAAGGCGATGGCCGCCCCGAGGACCGGAAGCCCGAGGACGAGGTGTGACAGCCGAGCCGCGACCGCCACCGCCGGGAAGACCTCGGGGAAGACGGGCGTCTTGCGCAGGAGCGGGCCGTTGGCGCGGAACGTCAGCGAGGTATCGATGAGCCCCGCCGAAACGAAACTCCAGACGAGGACGCCGCCGAAGAGGAAGATGGCATAGGGCCGGACGTCGGTCCGCGGAGCGAACACGACGCGGAAGATCGTCGCGTACACCGCCAGCAGCAGGAGCGGGTTGACGAGCGACCAGAAGAAGCCGAGCAGGCCGCCGCGATAGCGGGCGACGAGCTCGCGCCGGGTGAGCGCGGCGACCAGCACGCGCTGGCGCCAGGTCCGAGACAAAGGATTCACGGGGAAAAAGCTATCAGTAGAAGTCCACAGTCGACAGTCGAGAGTCAACAGCCGACAGGTATCCTCCAGCGGAATGATCGAAAATGCCGGAGCGCCGGGCCTGTCCTGCGTGGGCGTTCGGAAGGTCTACGAGGGGCCGCAGCCGGTCGTCGCGCTCGACGGCGTGGACCTGGAAGTGGAGCCGGGAGAATTCCTGGCGGTCGTGGGGCCCTCGGGCGGCGGCAAGTCCACGCTGCTCCACCTCCTCGGAGGCATCGACCGACCCACATCGGGAACCGTCCGGGTCGGCGGCCGCGACGTCGGCTCCCTCTCCGAGAGCGAGCTGACGCTCTTCCGCCGCCGCGAGTCCGGGATCGTCTTCCAGTTCTTCAACCTTCTGCCGCACATCAACGTCCTGGAGAACGTCGAGCTCCCGCGGGCGCTGGACGGCGGCTCCGACGGACCGGCGCGCGCCAGGGAGCTCCTCGACCGCGTCGGCCTGCTCCACCGCGCGGGGGCTTTCCCCTACGAGCTTTCCGGCGGAGAGATGCAGCGGGTCGCGATCGCGCGGGCGCTCGTGACCGGCGCCCGGCTCCTCCTCGCGGACGAACCGACCGGCAACCTCGACAGCGCCGCGAGCGAGCAGGTCCTCGCTCTCTTGGACGAGGTCCGCCGCGAGCGCGCCGTCACGCTGATTCTCGCGACGCACTGGCCCGCGGCCGCCCGACGGGCGGACCGGACGGTCGAGATCCGCGATGGCCGGATCGCCGGCGGCGCCGCCGCGAGGTCCGCTGTCTGACTCCCGCCGAGCGTCTCAGGCGGAATCTAAGACTTCGGCTGATCGGGTGAGAGTCGGGTCCGTTCCTCGAAGGAGGTCCTGGCGGAAGCCGGAGGAGTCCCCGGAATCGAAGGCCTCTCCAGGCCGGCCCGAATCTCGTCCACTCGGCGGACGGCGACGCGCACGTCGGCGGCCCCCTCGGCTCCGCGGCGGAAGGCTTCGGCCAGCAGCGCCGCGCAGTAGGACCAGGCGGTGCCCTCGATGGCGAAGGACTCGAGGTCGCGGTAGTGGGAGTTGGAGGAATCCGAGCTCGAGCGCCGGGCATCCAGGACGACCCGGATCTTGCGGGACCCTACGGCGATCGGGTTGAGGCCGGCGTTGGGCCCGGAGCCGGAGTCCACTTCCAGGGTCTCGAAGTATTCGAGCAGGGAGTCCAGGGCTCTCCTCTGGGCGGCCTGATCGGCCGCGCAGAGTAGGTCTCCGTAGGCGAGCAGCGCGCTGTCCACCGCGAGGGCCAGGTGCGCGCGTCCCAGCTTCCCGCCGTTTCCGATCTCGTGAAGTCCGGCTCCGTTGATCAGGTCCGCGACGAACCCGTAACGACCGCGCACGTCCCAGCCGGATTCCCTTGGAAGAGGAGTAGAGGGTCCACGGCCGTCATGGCCGCTGCCCCCGTTCTCGAGCGCGGCCTGGAGCGCTCTGAAGGTCTCGTGACAGACGGAAACGGTCATAATGGCTCGCCGCAGGACATCCGGCAGCAGGCTGGCGCCCGTAGTTGACTGCGCCGTGGAAAGTTGGAGAGACAACTCTTCCTGCCGCCGCAAGGCGAGCTCGGCCAGCGCACGAGGCGTCGGAATCATGAGAATCTCCTCCAGGACGAAAAACCGAACGCCGGACCGTGGAAAGCGGGCCGGCGACCCCACCGCAAAAGGAGGCTATTGTACGCCCGGGAGCCGCCCGCCGTTCCCTTCCTTTGAAGCCCGCGTCATAGTCCAGCTCGGTGAAGGGTTTCGCTCTCGTTTTCGAAGCGATCGTGGCCGGACCGGCCCGGCGCCGGCCCCTCCGGGCCCTCCTGCCGGTCCTGGGGATCGCGATCGGGGTGGCCGCGATCGCCGCCATCAACCACGCCAACCGGAGCATCACGGAGTCCTTCCGGGACGCGGCCGGCGCCCTGGCCGGCCGGAGCGACTTCGCCGTCACGGGGGCCCGCGGGGTTCCTGTCGCCGCCCTGGCCTCCTTCTCCTTCCTCTGGGATCACGGCGCCTTCGCCCCCTCGGTGACCGGCTCGGCGGTCGCCGCGGACGGAACCGGCGAGATTCTCCAGATCCTGGGGGTGGACCCCGGCGGAGACGCCGCCGTCCGCGAAATGCGCCTTGTTTCTTCACCCCATGAGGGGCGCCCCCGTTCCCGATTGGAGCTCCTCTCGCCCAACTCCGTCTTCGTTCCTGCGCCTCTCGCCGCACGCCACCGGCTTTCCCCGGGGCAGCCCTTCCGCGTCGTCGCCGGCGGAGTCGAGCAGACCGTCCACCTCGCCGGCCTCCTCGAGCTCTCGGGCCTCGCCCGCGCGGCCGGCGGCGACCTCCTCGTCGCGGACCTCTTCACCGC